>JAAFJI010000038.1 GCA_013298045.1 Betaproteobacteria bacterium | reverse complement strand
CGAAATCGTCGAATTCCTTCACGAAGACGGTGCAAGCCCCTACGCGAAATGGTTCGACACCCTCGCGCCCGATGTCGCAGCAAAGGTTGCGGTGGCAGTCGTGCGTATGTCGCTCGGCAATCTCTCGAATGTGAAATGGTTCTCCGGCATCGGTGAATACAAGATCGATTACGGTGCTGGCTGGCGAATCTATCTCGGTCGCGACGGTGATCGATTAATCGTGCTACTCGGTGGTGGCAGCAAAGCGCGCCAGTAACGCGACATCGACAACGCACTCGCAATTTGGGAACAGTACAAGCAACGCAAACGACTTACGGCAAAGAAAGGCAAACGCTAATCATGGCTCTCACACGACATTTCCGCGAAACGGTGGTTGATCGCGTCACGCGCGATCCTGAATTCGCCAAAGCGCTGCTCGACGAAGCGGCAACCCTTTTTTTGAACGGCGAGCCCGATGCGGCCAAGTTGGTGCTGCGCGATTTAGTCAACGCAACCGTCGGCTTCGAAGCGCTATCGCAACAAATCAACAAACCTGCAAAGAGCGTGCATCGCATGCTCTCTGCGAGCGGTAACCCCACGATGAATAATCTCGCCGCGATCTTTGCGAGTGTTCGTCAAGCGCTCAATGTTCAGTTTCGGATCGGCATGGTGAGCGCGACGTAGACGAGCCAATCCGTCAGTATTGCGCGCTCAAGTCAAAGGCATCGGGTCTTGCTGCTCTTCGCGCGCTTGCCAATCAACGGCTCAAGAAAGACATCGGTGATCGAGGCGGAGCGATAGCGGCTAAGGTGAGCAACGCGAATCACGCGAGCCGCGAGCTCACACAGCGGCGACGCAAACGCCAACGAGTCCAAGAAAGCCAAATCAACAATCAGCTTTAACCGCTATCGCCCTATTCAAATGGGGCTAGGCCCGCTCATTCGAATAAACTGAAATACAACTAATCTACATCCCTCACCCAATTCATTCGGGACATCCACGAGAAAGCTGGGATTTCATCCCAGCCTACCGAGCTTTGATTACCCCACGTTATCGGGTTAACCGCATCACCCTTTCTACGATCCAATGCGCAACCATAAAGTAAAGCGCCCAGAGAATTCCCCACCGACCTAAGAAAAGGAGACTGCCAGAACCATCAGAGAACAACAACCACTGACACGTTCCGCCCAAGATCAAGGTAATGAGGACGATGGCAACCCACGCTAGAACGACTTTTTTCATGATTTTCAACCTCTACTTTGGAACAACCTGGATCGCACCTGCGACGCCACTGGTTATCCGAAAAGTACCTGGCCAGAAAGTCGGATGAATTATCAGATTGGTTACCGGCAGCGGTATTGCTGTTGCAGTGTTTGCGGCGAACGAAGCCGTAGCCCATGTTCGGCTGTTAAAAGCCGTCGCATAGGCGCCAGCACCGTACAGAGCATTTGTCGCCCATTGAAGCGAGCCAGAGGAATATATGGCAGCAGCGGCTTCATAGGACGTGAAATGGTGAAGAGTAGTTAGTCTCGTCATAACAATCCCATTGAAGGCAAAGCCACCGAACGGCAGAGACACCAGACTGGCACGATAGGCAAATTCCTTCGTGTGCTCCCAATTTGGCTCGATCTCGGTTGTTCTTCCCTCAGGTGGTCCATTTTCCTCCGGGGATGATCCACACTGATGGTACTTGCAGTTGTAGAGATATCCAAAGGCCGCGGTTAACGCACCATTCTCGAAGCGCCCACCGCCAATGCGCGAAGCAATTCCACCCACAAGTGCGCGAGCCGATATCTCAGAAAAGTCGTTCTTGCCAAACCACTCGCTGAACTTGCCTCCAACCCGTGATCCAGCGAATTCAGCAAACCCCGCACTCGCCGCGCCGCGACCACAGCTACCGCCAGCCGCAGCGCCGCTCGCACAACCCACCGCAGCATGCAGCGCTGCACGTCCAACACCACCGTCACCGAAGCCGCTCATCCCAGCGCTGCTAGCGGCGTCTGCAAGGCTGCCTGCGCCGAAGAACAGCCCCGCAGTAAACGCGCCTTGTAGTGCGCTTTGCGTATTTCCACCAGAGATACCTCCCGCCGCAAATCCGCCGGATACTGCCCCAGTGAAATTCGCGGCGCTTACTGCCAATTGCGTGCAACTGTTAGCCAGTGAGAAGAAGACGCCCTGCAACCAATTGCCAATGAGCGGTCCCAAATACCATCCAACGACGAGCCCAATCACCGGCTTAAGAATCCTATCCCTAAACCTAGTCCAACTACTAAACCCAGAGGGATCGGTAAAGCTCAGCGGGTTATTCATCACATACGAATAACGGTTGTGACTCTGCGCATTGTGCGGGGCTTGGATGATCGGATCGGCTTGCAGGAAGCGACCGATCACAGGGTCATAAATCCGCCCGTTCATGTGAATCAAGCCCAGATCGGCCAGATGCTCATGTCCGGTGAAGCCGCGGCTGTCGCCGTTCAATGGGCTCGCCGCGTTTCGTGCATTGCCCCACGGCCCGAAGCCGTGCACATTGACGCCACTGGCGATGATCGCAACACTGCCCGCAACGACCTGTCCGGCGACCACGCTGCCCGTGATCGTCACCTCCGCCACCATCGATCCCAAGTGATCTTTGAGCAAGAGCTTGGTGATCGTGTTGGCACCGCTGATTGGTGCCGTCTGCGCGTTCAAGCCCGCGCCTACGAATCGTGGATGAAGTGTCCGGGGGACACTTCATCCACGATTCGGTCGAGAAGAGGCTATGCGGCGACAGCCGCCGTCGCATCCTCCTGCGCGTGGCGGACGCACCGATCATGGAATCACATCAGCGGTATTGAAACCAATAATCCGTGAGCGAAGCGATCACGACAGATCGCGAGCGCGCAGGCGCGAGCGATAAATCAACCTTCACATACAAACAAGCTCGCGCGCCCACACGGCAATGTGTATAGATCGTCGATGAATCCATTAAAATCGCACTTCAGCATTACTGCAAGGAAAGCGCCATGAACTCCGTCATCGAGTCCCGCGTTCGCGTCGACGCTCGTGGCGCGTTGGTGTTTCAAGACGCACGACTCACACCCGGCGAAGAGGTGGAAATCATTGTGCGCCCAGTCGTGCGCCCGCCTGCCCCGTCCTCTTTTCTCGCGACGGCGAGCCGTGTACGCATCGACGCACCGAGCAATTTCTCGGAACGTTTTGACGAAACACAGAAGCTGTCGCAATAAATCGACATGCCGCAACGTTGGTTTGTCGATACCAGCTTTGTCATCGCACTTGTCTCTGCGCGGGACAACTTTCATGACATCGCGCAACAGCTCTCCGCCCGCATCGAACACGAATCAATCGAATTGACGACGAGCGACGCAATCGTTCTTGAGATCGGGGCTGCGCTTTCGAAGATTGCCTATCGTGCCGTCGCAATCGAGCTCATCGATTCACTGCGAAGCGATACGCGCATCGAAATTCTCACCATTGACCGCGACCTGCTCGATCGAGCGTTCGCGCTCTTCAAGTCGCATGCAGACAAAGAATGGAGTTTGACGGATTGCACGAGTTTCGAATTGATGCGTTCTCGATCGATAAGCGAAGCCCTCACCGCCGATTCTCACTTCGAACAAGCTGGGTTTGCCGCGCTGATGAAACGGCATTGACGATCGTTTAACGGCGAATCGGCCACGACTAGCAAACGTGGCTACGGTGTTGCGATGAACGCCCAAGCGAGCCACCGACATGCCCGCAGAGACCAGATTTCTTGGGCGGCATGCGCGGCAAGTTTGCCAAACCCAATCTGCGGCTGTGCTCGCCGATCTATCTCGACGATGAGACCCAGCGCCGGTCATTCACGAATTGCGCCGCCTGGAAGAGGTTCACCTTGAATCGAAGAAAGATCACTCCTTCACCGTCTGACCAACCATTTTTCCGCTCAAGTAAAAGTACTCGCGTGAACCGGTTGCGTTTGTGCCAGCCGATGGATATTCACCAAATAACCGCCCATTCATGCCATAGAGGAAATATTTCGCGAGACCGCCGGTCGTTTGTTTGGCCATATGCTGGTGGCCGTCGTAGACGTACAGCGAATTGGCGCTGCCGCCCGTCGTTGAACGCAGCGTGCTGTAAGCGTCGTATGCGTACGTGAACCCGCGCCCGTCGGTCGAAACGTTGCCATAGGCATCGTAGCCGTAAGTGCGCGGCACGGCACCGCTGATCGAATCAAGGCGACGGGTCGAAAGGTTGTAATTGAACGTGCTACTGAGTCCCGCTAAATTTTTTGTCGTCTTGAAATCACCGATTCCAACGTAGTCAAACGCCTCATTGCCAATTGACTTGATTCGATCAAACGCGTCGTAGGTCGCATTGCGCGCATATCCGAACTGCGCGCTTGCGGTCGGCTCCAAGATGGACAGCATGTTCGCGTTTTTGT
The DNA here is from genome assembly GCA_013298045.1 of Betaproteobacteria bacterium. Lineage (GTDB taxonomy): Bacteria > Pseudomonadota > Gammaproteobacteria > Burkholderiales > Casimicrobiaceae > Casimicrobium. Next base: position 17,462 of record JAAFJI010000038.1, on the reverse strand, counting down.
CGAATCCGTACGCGAGATCTAACAGCGCAGCACTACTGCCGTTAACAATACGATTGCCAGCGACAATCGGTCGACGGGTCTGCTCCGCGAAATTCTGCTTTGTGCCGTTGGCAAACGTGATCTCTTTGAGCATACCCGAGGGATGATGGGTTGCCGACGTCACGAACGGCGTTGCTTTCGTCGCGCGCCCTAACAAGTCCGGCGCGAGCTCCGAAATGCGCCCCGACGGATACGTGATGCTCTGCAAGCTGTCTAGCGAATCGTACGCATACGACAGCGCTCGCGTAACCCCATCGATGCCCAAGGTTTCGCTCAGCAAATTATCGTTCTCGTCAAACGTGTAATTACGCGAAACGCCGCCCGCGACGACGGATTTCGGTTTTCCGGTTTTGTACCAAGTTCGTGTGATGGTCGGTGTGGTCGTGTCGCCGGGCGGTGGGGTGACCGTCACCAAGCGATTCTGTCCGTCGTACGAATACGTCGTTTTTCCAGAGCTGCCGACAGTTCGCCCAATCATGTTGCCGTTCGCGTCTCGATCATATTTGATAAGCCCGAGTTCGGGGTGTGTTTCTTCGATCAAGTAATAGCCGCGATCTGCGTCGTATTTCATCGTTCGTTCAACGACGACGGGTGGCGTATCGCCACTCGTATGACGAATTTTCTCGACTTGACCGAATACGTTTCGCGTGTACTCAATCGTGCCCGCGCCGCCAGGAAGCTCGCGCTTCTTCACCCAGGCATCGGAAGGATCGCCGAACGCCTCCATCGTGAGCGTGGTTACTCCACCGTTCGGATTGGTTACCCTAATTTGACTCAAGCTATCGTTGTATTCGATTGTCGTCACCACCTCGCCGGTACTAGACATCGGATCGGGTTCGTACAGTTTGGTCGGACGATCCAGCGCATCGTATTCGACACGCTGCCCCGACGTGCTACCTGGATAAGAAACGAACGTACGCCGTCCGGCGACGTCGTAGCGGTACGTGGTAACAAGCCCCGCGTTGTCGTGGCTCAAGACGCGCCCGAAGCCGTCGTAGGTCACTTTCTCCAGCCGCGAGCCGCGTGAAATCGTGTCCTCGGCGCCGCTGTAGCCGAATGCGAGCGAAGCACCACGTGGCGGCGTAATGGAGATAGGATGATGCTGCCCGTTATAGGTGAAGCTCGCGGTTCGATTTTCACCGTCGGTTTCCGAGCTAACGCGTCCAAGATCGTCAATGACCCGATTAATCGCAATTGTGTTCGACGGGTCGATCGGATGCGTCTCTGTTTGAGGCATACCGCGTTTGTAGTTTGAAGATCGAGTGACGTTTCCGAGTGGATCCGTTTGTGTTTCGATCTCCCCGCTTGCAAAATAGGTGGCAGACGTCGTGATTCCGCCGGTGTCAAATTGCCCAAACACGGTTTGCGAAGCGACATTCTTTTTGTCAACGGTGAGTGTGCGCACCGAACTTTGCTTACGAGAATTGTCTTCGAGTGTCGTTTCGGAATCGACGTGACACCAGCCGTGAGATAGGTACACCGGATAGTTTGTTACTAGCGATGCGGTTTTGCTACGCTGACCGCGAGACAGCGTCGACACCGGAACAGCGCACGGATTGAACCATCCCTGATTGATTGGGTAGTTGGGCAGTGTCGGATATGCGGGCCAAGTCATCCACTGATACTCATGCTTTGTTGAGTAAGTCGATGTACCCAGCGTAACAATGCGCTCCATTGGCCACGTGATCGCCGCGTTGTAGAACTGCAAATAGTTGATTCCGCCAGCGAACAACGTATAGTCTTCGAGATACAACGGTATTGAAGAAGAGAATGCACTCGTGTAAGCATGACGCTCCGATCGGAGCAATTGGGCCGGCGCAGCGCCAGGAGAGTAAGTTTCCACGACGATCGCGCGACCCAGCAAAATAGGGGTTAGAAAATTCCTGAAATCGCCGTTTTGATTGATCGGTCCTTCGACGCCAAATCGATCATGGTGATACGACATGACGGTTTTCGTCGGACCGCTGACTCGACCCCACTCAAAATTGACCTTGTTTGCTCCTCCGATCCGGGTTATCGCCCCGTTGGCACCACCGGTAGGGTCGGCATACCACCCGACGGCTGGTGGCGCGTCGTCAGGCAAGACGCGCGTCACAGACGAAGACATATCCGAGTACGAATATCTCCAGACGCCGCCGTCTGACGTGGTTCGCGTACGGAGCATCGCACGTGGCAAGATGTAGTCCCGTCCGCATACAAACTTCGGGTCAGGTCTCTCACTCGCGACCCATGTAAAGGTCGTCATTCCGCCGGCCGGGTGGGTCAAGCTGCGTAACACGCCAACGCCGACCGGCATGCGACAACTCTCTGGAAAACCAAAGATCGCGTCGGGAACTGCATTGTCATAAAACCATGGGACACCGTCGAAGTAGTAGTCAAACTGATGTCGTTTCCCATCATCTGCAACCTTCGCTGCTAAGAAATACTTCGCGATCGCCATCCCGCCCGCAGATGCGACCTTTCGAATCATTTCGTAGTTGATTTGATGTTGCCCGTACCGGAGCGTTTTCAGGAAATACTCGCGACGCGGCATTCCCGGTAACCAAGCTGGATCTCCTGAGGCGTACTCAAAGTCAACCACGCGCCCATCGGACGAAGTAATCTTCGAAATCGGTACGGACCACATTGCTGGAACCCCATCGGCATCGTCTTGCAACAAGAAACCGGAATCCTCGCCGACGTATTGCACCGCTATCCAATTACCCCATCGATCCTCGATTCGCTTCGGACCCCCATAACGCGACTTGTCCCCCCCCCGCTGGAGAACGCAACTAACAACAAATCGACTTTGGTTCCATCCGGATAACGTGCCGTAGACGAAAGCCGCCCGCCCTGAGCGCACGGCACCCGAACGCCGCTCGCGCTCACATACCCGTCAGTATCGTAAACCATTGCCTCCGAGTTCCCGTCCTCGTTGACCCACGTCGGCAATGAGTGGAATGCCTCGGGAAGGAACCCCCTTTCGTAACCCACACCCACTTGAACCGGACAGTAATCTGGCGCTCCACGAAGCCCTCCGACATTTACGAACATCGTCCAACCAATCCCATGCACGTAGTTTGAGTACGATTCGACTACGGCGCGCGCCATCGTTTTCGGGTCTGGCGACGTGTACTTCCGCATCACGCGTATGTCTAAACCGTTGGGGCCGGGAATCACCAGTTCCTTCATCGTGATCGTTAGGTGTCCGGAAATCGGATCGACCTTTTCGTCCATCGTCCCTTGACCAAAGTCCCTGAACGCTTTTGGGTAAGCCGCTGCGTGTTTATTGTGATACCCGTCAAACGTCGACACGGGCGGGTTCGACCGGTTGTCGTCCGGTCTTCCGCCAGGCGAGCTTGCGGCGGCGATCGCCTGGATCGAACACTCGCCCGACGGTTCGTTTCGATAGGTCAGCGTGACCCTCGCGCCGCTTGTCACGTAACTCGCGATTTGGGCCTTCAGCGCTGCTTGATTCGCCGCAGTCGGTAGTAGCTGAAAACTGTCGAACCGACAGCTGCGAATCACCGGATTGGTCGACACAATTTGCACGGGAATCGCGTAATCAAGTGTCGCGGGCAGTGGCGACATACGCGTCAGTACGACATCAACGGTTGGCGGCATGGCGGCGGACGCCCAGGTACTGAGACCAAACATCGCCATCGAAACGGTCAGCATTTGCCTCAATCTCGTAGCGATCCGGTTTGCGGGGCGATTCATGTTCGTGAAATCGCAGCTCATCGCCGTAATGGATTCACAGTGCGCAGCCATTGACGGACGAGACTGCGCTCGAATCAACGCGCGGATGCGTAAACCGCAGCCGACCAGGAACGGTTCCAGCCAATACCTAATACTCATATTTCGAGTCATTTCAGACACTACCTCGTTCTTCAAAACTTCATTCGTTGTATGACGGTCGCGCCGCGTCTCACAGTCGTAAATCGGCTGCCATCGACCGCGCGTACCGTAAGTCGGTCATAAATTCGCGTTGCACGCTCGTTGAAGCGCTGAAACGAATAGTCGTTGCGAACTCGTACATGTGAGCTGACGCGTGTGCAGGTATGTCGGGTGTGCCTGTTACGAAATTCATGGAAAGAGATCAACGTATTCATTCATTGCCTCATGAAATAGGCGTTAATCGTTAAATTTGGTTACTATCGATAAATAAATTGGATTCAACAAATCGACCATTTAAACGGGCAATCGTCGATGGTGTTATTTTTTGATTGTGCAATCGTTCGTTTCAATGCGCACGTCTCGACACGAGTTGCGATCTTTCGTTTCGATTTCGCGTTTCTTGTTCCATCGATCAGTAAGCGCTGGGTTTGACAGCCCAGCCTAGGAGTTATGGTGAGGAATTCCACCCTGTAGCTCGTCCAAGGTGTGCGAAAAGTGGCGTTTTTGAGTGAACATCAAGTCTTGGATTCCCTTAAGGAAACTCAAATCGCCGTCTCGTACGTTTGTGTTCATGAAGCGGAGCGATGTCAGTTTTTTCAGGTGCTTTACGAACGACAGCGAAGCGATATCGCCGCAACGATGTATCTTGAGTTCACGAATTTCGTTGCAAACGCCAAGCGCTACATAGTCCGACAACGCCTTGCAATTTTCGGCGCTGAATTTCTCTATCGGCAGTTTTTCTATGCCCCCAAGTGACGTTATTTTGTTCAGATGGAAGAGACCGAGTTGGTTGAGCGCGGGATATCGCTCTATGCCTCTCAGACTTCCAATCGGCGCCTGGGTAACTTCGAGTTCACGCAATCTTGGCAACAAAGGAAGGTCGCTCAGATCGCCCGACCGACTCGAATACTTCCAAATACGCAAACTTTCCCAATCCACGCCGTTTGCGTTTTTGAACAAGTTCTTATGCCACTCTCCGGAGACACGACGCAAGCGCGGGAACCGGCTTGCATCAAGACTGCACTTCGTCGCACCAAATGAGAGCTCCTCCAGTTGATCAAAATCAACAAGAGATGTAAATAAAAAATCCGGCAAATTCTGCAGGACAACTATTCTTGCTGCACGAAATAGGTAGAGTTTGTCTTCATCGTTCTTGGTGAATCCATCCCAAGGCGCAATTGCGACTCCTGCAATACGTCCATCGCGCAGCATCGTTGATATTTCATCCGCGAAAGTTGTAGAGTACGCCGCAATAGAGTGATCTCCCCATCGTGTTAGCGTAACGTGTTCTTGGTTCATGCTTTAGTTGCCGCCCTGTTGACCGTCCTGTTGGCTGTCTTGCTCCAGATATTTTTCGCCTGGGCTATTGATCTTGTTGTAGTTGCCTGGGTTCTGAACACCGCGATCGTTCCTGATTCGCTGAGCCTCAGCTTTAAATGCTTCACGGTTGTTTGGCGCGGACTTCCAATCGCAACTCGCCGCCTTGCATCCATGTTCTTTCTCCTTCTCAGTTACGGATCGTCGCATGCGTTCTTCGCCACCTTTCCCGTGGTACCGCTGCCCATTGTCGAAATCTATTGTGTATGACCCAGTCCCCCTCATTACGGCCGTCACAATCATATCCGCCAGCTTCTGCGAGGCAGCAATCGGGCTGATCAAGACGTGAACCGTTTGCGCGGCTTGCAAGTAACCTTCTAAGGTAGGCATCCGTGGGCCGTCTGCCGGATAGGTCATGATCCCGCGTGCGGGATCAAGCTGAGGTAGACCACCTCCACGCACAGAATCGCCTATTCCTGCGGCCGGTGCTGCGGCTCTCATGGCGCTACCGCCCGTTGCAACAATGGGACTCCGCCCATCCGGATCCAAATACTTGTACGGATTGTTGTTGCCGTACGCATAGCGGTTGAACGAATGCGGGTTGTCTTCATCGACGCCTGCGGGGTCGAAGCCCATGAAGCGACCGACCTGCGGGTCGTACCAGCGCGCTCCGAAGTAGACCAAGCCAGTGACGTTGTCCTGCGGTTTGCCGATGTACCAGAGCGAATTGGCGTTCGTGCCGCTATTGGCGGCCGCTTCGTTCTTCCGCCGCACGCCAAAGGCGCTGTAATCCTCGCGCCACTGCGCCACGCCGTTGGCGTCCGTCGCCATCAGCGGCGAGCCTTTGACGTCGGGGTGGATGAAGATGAGTTTGATGCTACCGGCGCTGCCACCGGTGACGTTGACCGTGATCGCGTTCGTGCTCAAGACCGAGCCGAAGCCGTCGGAGACTTCGAGCTTGACGACATTCGTTGCAGCGCTCGTGGCGTTGATCGTCCACGTGAGCGTACCGCTGCGCGTGCCACCACCAGCAACGCTATTGTTCGCGGCGAGCACGTTGCCCAGGCCGTTGGCGTCGCGCACACGCACTTGCAGCGTTTGACTGGCATCGCTGTCAAAGACGGTGTAGTTGAACGAGACGCTCGCACCGGGTGTGACGGTGAGCGGACTGCTGCCGGAGGTAAGCGCGAAATTCGAGATCGACGGGGCGTTGTTGTTGAGACCCCCGCCTACAGTGACGCGAATGGTGTTGGTTTCGGCGAGGGAGAAGTTGTTTCCCGTGATCCGCGCGCGGAAGTAGGCGAAATTCTCCGGGGTTGGCGTTGGTACGCGCGCCTGGCAGGTGGCGACGGTTCCGAGCGATGGCGTGGTCGAGCAGTTTCCCGCGCCGGTTGCGGTGGTGAACACGCCGGAGCCATCGCTTCGTTGCCAATCGAAGTTAAATCCGCTGACGGGCGCAAGAGCGCCGTTGACGTAGCACTGGGCGGTCAGGTTAACCAGCTGGTTGGCGGTGAAGCTCGCTGTCGCATTTGGTAGATCGAGGTCACAGTCGAGGTAGGGGTTTTGCGCGATGGTAATGTTGATCGGCGTCGTGCAGCGCTCCGCACCACGCGGATCGCGCGCGCAGGCACGAACGGAATAGTCGAGATCGCCAAACGCGCCGTCTTGCGGTGCGCGAATATAGGTTGCAGCGTAGTTCGGTGCGCTGCCCGAAACGGGCGTCACCTGACGCCAGTTCGTGGTGTTGCGCCCGAATGACACCTGAAAGTTCACGCTCAGGATGCCGTCCGGATCATTGACGTCGGTGGCGCTCAAATTGACGACGACCTGGGCACCACCGGGACCGGCGGCGATGTATTCGTTGTTGCGGGGGCGATCGAGCGTGATCGTCGGCGCGCTGTTGACCTTGATCGTGACCGGCGCGGATGGTAGCCCCTGCATGTTGCGGTTGTCGGTGGCGCGGGCGACGATGACGTGGTCGCCGTTGGGCAGATTGGTCCAGGCAAAGGTGTACGGCGCTGCAGTCGCGACGAATTTTGATTGACCGTTGACGAAATACTCGACGCTCGCGATGGTGCCGTCTGTGTCGCTCGCGGTTGCGGTGAAGGTCGCTGTGTTGCCTACGCCGAACGCGGCGTTGTTGGCGACGCCGGTGATCGAGACGGTCGGCAGGGCGTTAGAAATAAGTCTTGGAATGTCAACGGTCGCGGTCGCATCGAGCGCGTCGTAAACCCGCGCCTTGAGCGTGTACTGCCCCACCGGAACGCTTGCCCACGTGAACGTCCATGGTGGTGCGGTTCTCGTGGCGAGTACGGTTGAGGTCGTGGGTGAGTCGATGCGCAGCAGCTCGACTCTCTTGATCGCGCCCTCAGGATCGACCGGATTGACAGTGACGTTGAACGTTGCAGGCGCAGCGATTACCGTTTCGCTACCGGGGGCGATTAGGGTGATGGTGGGGGGGAGATTCACCGCCGGGGTCACGGTTAAGTCAAGCGTGCCGCCAACCACTTCGTTGTTGGCGGTGTTCACTTGCGCGCTGTATGTGACCTGCGCTGTTGACGTCGGGCGGACGGTGCACGAGGCAATCTCGCTGGTCGCGTTGATCACGCTGTCTGAACAAGTCGCTGACGCAGTCCAGATGACGGTGTAGCTATCGACCGGGTTGCCGTTGGTGTCGGTGCAGAGCACTACCAGACGGTTGTCAGCATCGACGGTTACGCCGCCGTTGGGTTGTGTACTCGAAAGGTTGCAAGTGATTGGTCGGGGGGTGACGTTCAACCAATACGATTCTGGCTGCCGCGCCCATCCAACACGACCGCTATTGTCACGGGCAGCGGCTGTAATCGTGTAACGGTTAACCGGCGTGTTCGACCCGAAGGCGTAACTGCAGTGCGTGATTCCACCGCCGGCCAGGTTCCTACACAGGTATGACGTGCCGTTGACGGTGATCCATGCATCCACCACGTTTCCGTCGTAGTCGTGAGAACTTACGCTGTACGTCTGTTGCACCGTTCCGTAGACGTACTCACCGCTCGCACCGGTTAGGAAGACGGTCGGCGCCTGGTTTTGAGCATTGAGTCTGAAGTCAATGATCGCAGGCGAGACCGTTACGGCACCACGTGCGTCGGTCGCTACGGCCTGTATCACATACTGCCCGGGGTCTAGATCTGCGTTGAACTGGTATTCGCTGCCGGTTTGCGCGGGCTGCCCGCCGGCTGCCGCTTGATTCCGAACGACCCGACCGATAAACAGCCCGTCCGCGACGTGGGAAAAATCAACGTACTGGATGGCGTCGTTTTCAGGGTCGGTAACGCTCACCTTGAGGCCGACGGGCGGTTGCGGGACGGCAAGAAAAGGTGTGGGATAAATGAACGAGACGATCGGCGATCGGTTCACAGTCACCGAGGCCGTCGGACTTGTGGCAGTCGGTTCTTCGCCGCGATCATCGACTGCCTTTACGGTGAACACGTGCGTTCGTCCAGGTTGACCGCCCAGCCAGGTTTGGTCGCAGCTAAAGGGTCGTGCCGGCGCTGTCGCATTGTTCACGCATTGCAGCGGTGGAGTTTGCGACGCACCGTCGATTAAGAATTCAATGCGCGCGATATAGCCTTCCGCATCCGGGTCTGTCGCAGTTGCACTCAACGTGATCGGTGGGGCAGGTTCATTGACGATGCCCGTCGGGTTCGCAACGAACGAAGAAACCGTTGGTTTCTTGTTTCGCGCGACCAGCCTCACGTCATCGACGCACGCATAAGAGCCCGAGAAGTTGTTCGTCGAATCGATGGAAAGGTCATAAAAACCACTCGTGGGAATGGTCAGTCCCGGAGCCGCCGAGGTGTAAGTTTGATAGGCGGTCGTGAGCGGGAAGGTCAACGGGGTCAAGGTACCGAGGGTTACTTTGAGGCTGTGCGCACTCGGAGCGACGCGACTCGCCTTCATACTGAAGTCGTAAACCCCCTGGAGAAGGTAGAGTCGTTGAAAGAGGCGTGGCGGGAAGTAGCCCGGAGCAATCGAGTCGGAAAGCAAGCGCGCAGCGTTCGCACCTTCTGGCGCGGGAATGACGCACCTCGGGCTTGCGCTGCTGTTGTTGATAATCGCGCTATTCGAGGTTGGCTGGCTGTCGATCGAGTTGACGAACTGCCAATAGACGCCGCTTTGTCCAGAGGTGCAGGATGTTCCGGAGCACGCGCCACCGGGACGCTCGAACCCTCCATTGAAGAGACCGGTTACGGTAACGCTGGTCGGGGCGCTGTCGGTCTGTCCGCCAGCGGAATCGAATGCTCTCGCGAAAAGTTGAATCGAACCGGGCGCGAGGTAGGCATTGCCGAGCGTGGCGGTGCCGACCGGGTTGAGCACTTCGCCGAGTTTTGTGGTGACGCTATTGGCGACTTGGTAGAACTCGATCTTGGTAATCGTTTGGTTGCTGTCGGCATCGCTCGCGCTCGCCTGAAGCGTGATCGGAAGCGATCGAATCACTTGCGAGGCGGTTGGCGACCCGAGCGTCACGCTCGGTGGAGTATTGACTGCGAGTGTCTGCGATGCAATGCCCACGACGCCTTTGTGATCGGTTGCCTCCGCCGTAAACGTGTAGTTGCCGACCATGAGTGGCGAGACGGTCACGGTCAATGGCGACGTTGCCGATGCGGGGAATACTGCGGTGCTCTCCGGTGCGAGCGCCACGCCATTGCGCAGCACGCGAATTCGCTGCAAGCCATCGGCGTCGGTAGCGGTTGCGGTGGCTTCGAGCGTGCCGCCGGGGGGGACGGTGGCGGGAGCCAGGCTGCCATTAACGCGCAATGCGAGCGTGGTTGACGGTGCGGTGAGTTCTGCAATTTTGATTATGCGAGGCAGATCAATTGCGAACATCCCAGCGCTGTCTGGTTCAAAGGAGATTGTGTACGCGCCCAGCTGCGAAACTGTGAAGGGGTCGCTGCTTCGCTCCACCAGAGTGAGCGATCCTGCCTTTATGACGGTGGAAAGCAACGTGCCGTTGATACGAATGCGCAGATTGCCCTGCGCCACTTGCGCAACGATTTGGTAGACGCCCGGATCCAGCGTTACCGTCTGCGAAATGCTTTGTCCGGCGACTCGAACTCGTCCAAATTGCAATCCGACTTCAGCCTTCACCGATACTGCTTCCACGCCGGGCGTCGCTTGAATGCCAGCATCGGCTCCGGAGAACGCCCAGGTCGCGCCAGCCGGTGCGCTCTGCCACGGGACGTCGAAGCTATTGACAGGCGGCAGCAGTGTCGGCGTCTCAAAGTCCGCATTCCCAAAACTCGGTCCCGCACGGTTGAGCACGACGCTGTCGATGCGGTTCGCGCACGATGAGGAGAAGCGCAAGGTTCTTGCACCCGACGGCAGCGAGAAACTGCTGGACGTTCGCGCGCCGGACTGTCCGCCGCTCCTCGAAACAAATGGCAATGTGGCCAGCGCCGTGTTGCCGCCTCCGGTGACATCGGCGATAGCGACGCCGCAGGTGCTGGTGCCGATTTGACGCAACGAAACGCTATACACGCCAGCCGCTGGCACCGTCACGGTACTCGTCGCAGTGCCATTCGCGCTGAACGCCAATAGCGCGGCACCAGCCACAGTTTCGCTTGCGGTCGCCGCGCGCGCGATGGCACTGGTGACAGTCCAGCCGGTAGGAACGCCGGAGCCATTGAATTGCTCGAAGCTCCCATTGGTAAACGCGGCGGGCGAGGCGACGACAACGATGTTATCGACGGCCGCCCGGTCTGCGCTTACGCTTGATTCCTGTGCTAGCGCGACCTCGTAGCCACCCGCCGTGCCGATTGAGAAGGGCTGAGTCCACAGCGATTCCGTATCGGGAAAACTGGGTCGTACACGCACCGTGTCGATGATCGTACCGCCAACGCTGACCGACACCGAACCGGTGCCTCCGGCGAGAAAGCGAAGCTGATACAAGCCGGGCGTCGCGAAGCTCACCGTTTGCGATATGCGCCCCCGACTGGCGGCGGTGGCAGCGCCACTTAAGTATGCAACCTGTACGCCGTGCAGACCAGCAAGCGTTTGACCCGCATCACTGTAGACGCCGGACGCACCTGAAAAAGTCCAAATCGCGTCGGCTGGGTTCGCGTACGATCCGAACGCTCGCGCAGGCGTCTCGAACGATGCATTGACAAGTTGCACTTGAGCGTGGACGACCGATCCACCGATTGCCGCCAAAAATGAAAGTAAAAAACGCCCCTCGCGGATCAAATTGATCACGTGATTTCCTGAATTTATCGATTTTGGTGGCGCGGGAAACAACGATCCCGCTCGTAAGCATCTGCAGGTTATTTCAACCTAGCTCAATTGCGATGTCAATTGAAAAAGTGTGACGATTCCGGCATAAGAATAGTACGCAAATCTGCACGCTGCTTGGATTTGTCCCGCACGATTTGGGTTGTAGGTTTTGTGGTTAGCGCAACGTCGCTTTACACGTTTGCTGCGCAATTTGAATATGCTTAGCCAATGGTTGCCACGGTTTGGTGCACTTGACACAACTCGCACGAAAGGTGGATTCGGTTCAGCAAACCGACGGATTGCCGTATCCGCGTCGCTTTACGGCTTCATGAAGCCGACGTTCCAGTTTGTTCCGTGCACGCCCGCGAGAGTTGGGAAAACGCCGGTGGAACCCGTCATTGAAGCGGTGGGTACGCCAAACCACTGGGCGATTGTTGCGATCATCGCGTCGCTTGCCATCGTCGGCAATAGCTCGCCGCGATTTAACGAGTGGTTGAGTTTGTTGGCGATACGGACTGTGCCGGAGTTCGACGGCGGAGGCAATCCGATGCGCGGTACCGCGCCTGCGAGCGCATCAAGCTCCATATAAACCGGCGAGCCGGAAACGCTCGCGACGTTATGACTTTGCCCGAAAATTTTTCCTTCTCTTACGGCACCACCCATCACGAGCTGGAAGTTCCCCCAGCCGTGATCCGACCCGTCGCCGTTCGAGTCGAGCGTGCGACCAAATTCGCTCATCGTGAATGTAGTAACTCGATCCCGTGCCGAGACGCCACTTAAGAAACCGGTGCCGGCTGGATCGCGCACTTTGATGTTGCCGAGTGCGGTCCAGAATGCGTTGAGCGCCTGGCTGATCATGCGGTTCAGCTTCGGGTTGTTGTCCCAGAAGTCGTTGCCGTGGGTGTCGAAGCCACCAATCCCTACGAAGAAAATTTGGCGCTTGACCGGCTGGGTGCTGCTCGCGCCGAGCTGATTGCTGGCGCGGATCATCGCGGCGACCATGCGGAGCTGCTGGGCCAGCGAGTTGGTACTTCCGTTTAGCTGATCGACCGCCACAAAAGGTGCGATGATTTCTTCGTTGGTTGGGCTCGCCAAAAACGCCGCGCTAATCGCCTGCTCGGTGTTTATCGATTGACGCATGATTTGACGCCATTGATCGTGATACACCGAAACGTTTTCTGGGGTCGCCGTAATGCGCGACGAGAAAGCCCCAGCCATACCAGCGTTCCCGGAGTACCCGTTGACAATGCGAATCGGACCACCCTGAATGCAGTAAGGCAGGCTCGTATTCGTCGATCCGGTGTCGCACGTAGTAGGGTTGGTGAGGCGTCCGACACGGCCGGTGCCCATCTGATACGCAATTGCGCCTTGTGGCGCGCTGACATCGGCCAGCATGAAAGTGTTCGATCCGCTGAGCGAAACCTGCGTCGATACCTTAGCACCCGTGTTGAGCGAATCAATCGCAGAGTGCGCCGCAATGCGACCGCCAATGCCGACCGACGGCGTGGCAAGCCCGGAGGTGCCGCTCATCCAGCCGCTTTGCTGGTCGTCGTGCGAGTAGAGATTAAGCGGTCGAGGTTTCGTGTTGGAGGTGTACCACTCTTGCCGGTTAATCGGCGCGAGCATCGGACCGACGTTGGCCATGATGGCTACCTTGCCGGCAGCGAACAGGCTCGCCATTTCCGGCATCTGCGGGTTCAGGGCAAAGCGTCGACCGTAGGTATTGGTGGTCCAGCCTCCGGCGTTCGGATTCGCATTCCCAGTGAGCACGTTGCTGGTTGTGGCGGCGAGCGCTGTAGCCGCGAGCGTCGTACGCTTGTAGGACAGATTACCGGTCGGGTTCACGTTCTCGTTTTGTGCGTCGCCCGCAGGTCTAGAGCTGCTTTTGTTTGATCGATCCAGCGCATAGCGGTCGTACTCGGCGTTGGTGGCGGCCGTACCATTACCGGCGCTGTTGCCGTCTTGGTACGGGATCAAGATGTTTGCGTGATCCTGGCCGCCATAGAAAAAGACGCAGACGATTGCTTTGTATTCGTTGCCGACGTCTGTTGTGCCTGGGTCACCGATTGGCGCAGCCGCGTTGGCGACATTGACCAGCGTGTCGAGTGTGGGCAGCCCCCCCGCGACCGCCATCGTCGTGGCGGCACGCAAGAAATTGCGACGTTCTTGAAAGTTTTTAAAGTCCACCATCGCCTCGCTTATCGTTGAATCTGAAAATCGGGCGTGTGAACCGCCAGCCACAACGCACCCTTGACGCGGTCTCTGCGCCGATCCTGCCAATCGCTAATTTGCCGCGCCGTGGGGGTGCCGCTCAGCGTTAGCGTGTTCGGGAACGCCGTGTCGAGCGCTTTGACGAGCGAGTTCGGATTGTTCACGTCGTCGATGTGAAACGCGCTCAAGGTGCCGCCCATCAGCACGAGATTGATGTAGTCGAACAACTGACTGGTGTTGCCGTGAATCGCGTAGAGGTCTGAGAGGTCCGAGAAAATGCAATCTGCCGTGATGTTCGAGCTTGTATTGCAATCGCCCCAGTTGTCGAAGCCAAATTGGCGGTATAGCCGATTACTTGCTGTGTTCGCAACGACATTGCCGAAGTAGTTTTGCGTGGCGGCTATCGCCGTGGTCGTTGTGATTTCGAACTCCGGTCCGATCGCGCCAGCCTGGGCAACGGGGCCGGGTGGGGCGTATTCCGGGTGGTAGTAGTTGAACACTGTTGGTGATTCTAGGGGCGCTTGACTCAAGCCATCGTCCACCTCGTGAAGCTCGCGATGAATCTTGTAGAAACCGGACTGCGACGTGGCGTTAAAGCCACGCCAAATCGCGCTGAGTCGCAGCATCGGTTCACGGAGCTTGCCAAATTTTTTGTAGTCAGTCGCCGTGAGCACTGTCTGGGCAAGGATCGCCTCGTCGTCGAGTAGTACCGCACGGATCACCGCTTTCATGTCGCCGCGCACATTCGATCCGTTGTTGTTGAACTTGTCGGCGACGCGCTGCACATACGCAGCGCTTGGATTCGAGGTGACGAAAAATTTGATGAAATGTCGAGCAACGAACGGCGCGACGTTCGGGTGGCAAAAAATGTTGTCGATCGCACCGTCGTTCGGCGTCGCACCGTCGATCGTCTGCATCGCTTGAGCGGGGCTGACTTTGGTGCGCGGTAGCGTGGAGCCGGAAACGTTAATCGCTGGCAGTAGTCCCGGATTGGTCGCGGCGCTCGCGCGGGCAATGGCCGCAGCACAGCTTGCGACAGAGCCGGGATAATCGTTGTAGATCAGGAGCTGTTTTTCGAGCGCATTGTGACGCCCCGGGAAAGGTACCATGGCGCGTTTCCACGCGTCGAGCACTGGAGGGAAATTTGGGCCGAGATCGTCACGACCCGGCGCCCACTCCCAAAGTGGATGGACGCCGCCATAGCCGTCGGCACATGGGGGAGACAGACCGCTTCGGTCAATCGACCATCCCGGATCATTCGGCTTGCAATACGGGTCATCGTAGGTGAAGCCGGTGAATACCTTGGCAAAGCCTTTTACCGTATCCTCGGTGTAGGTCGCGATGGGTTGCGAATTGCCATCGAGCTGTTTGGTTCCATCAGCATTAAGCCGAAACAGGCCGACCGAGAAGAGTTGCAAAATTTCCCGAGCGAAGTTTTCGTTCGGTGTCGTGCTCAATCCGTCGTTACGGAGGTGGCTCAAGTAAATGCCCATTTGCGGCGAGAGCGCCACTTTTCTCAAGATGTCGCGGTAATTACCAAACGCGTTATCCGCGAGCAGATCCAAATAACTCACCAGTCCGTACGGATCGCTGGCACCATTCGAAGACACCACCAGAATCTGCGAGAGCGCGAACGCAACCCGTTGGCGGAGCTGATCGTTGCTCTTAAGCGCCTGTTTCCAGAACGCTTCGCGTGCCATTTCCGAACCAAACTCAGCATTGATCGCGTCGTAAGCGACTTTGCGCTGCATCACATACTGAAAATGCGTTTGTGACCGCGCGAGTGCAAATTGATTGTTGATCCAGGTCGAGGCGCGGCGTTTGATGTCCGGCGTGCCGCCTGGGAGAGAGTTGTCGAGCGGCAAGGCGAGGAACGAGACGATCTCGTTTCGGCTGGGGCCGAAGGTGCTGCGGATCAAGAATCTCGATGCTTCTTTTTGCTCTGCGGTCGCAGCGGTGTAGCTGAACGGAAGCGGGCAGCCGCTGTTCATAAATGCGGATACGGTTGCCGGGGTATTGCGAAGCGCAAAATCGCTCGCCAACAGCGCGCCGGATCCGGCGGCACCGTCCGAGCTTCCGTCGACCCGAGGTACGAACCATTTGTCGGAGCTGAAACCAAACCCAAGCCGGGTGACCGCCGCAGCATCGTCTTGATCGAACACGCCATTGCCGTTCACATCAAGCCGCGCGATGTTCGCGGCGATGTTGGCTTCGACCGTCGCGGACGAGAGCGTCGTGCCCGCGACCAGGTTCGCCCCGCGCATGCCGCGTGCGTAGCGCGTCAGCACCATGCCGTCGCGCATGGTGTCGGCGAGACCGGAGGGCGAGGCATCGCTCACATTGAACGGGCAGTTTGAAAGCTGCTGCGCACTTGCCGGAGCGTGTGTGAGTGCGAGCGCCGCTGCGCAGGTGACCAGGAAACGCATGTGCATGAAACTCTCCAAAAACAACCCGAGATTGCGACTGTTCGCTTCGTTCGTGCCACAAAAAATTAGTGCGGCGCTGGCGAGATTCGCGACTTTTCTGACGCAGATGGGAACGGTCTGCGCCGACGATTTCTATGCCGATGTCATAAAGTGTACGCGATGTCGTGGACGAAGTCGATGGGTCGTTTCCGTCAAAGTGGCGCAGTTGCGTGGTTTTACGGACGTTTTCGGGTTGTAGAGTGATATTTATCTATTAATGCCAAGTAAAATATCACTTTTCAGGATTAAAAGCAGATACTTAATTTTTAGCAAAAACTGCACGAAACGTAGATTGCATGAGGCATCGGTGAGTTTTGTTAAATCCAGAAGATTCAGACCGCATTCAGCCAAGACGCACGCAAGTTCTGCGCCGCCGCCGCAGCGTCTGGCATCGCGCGAAGCTGTACCGTGTCTTCAAACGGTGGCGTTACGGTAATGTCGGTCGCGTGGAGCACGTCATGCCGGAAGTAGTGCAGTGCGATTTTTTCACCCGGTGCGAACCGCACGAGGTGTCTCGCAATCGTTGATCGTGTGGCGCGCAGTCCGTCAATTGCCGCCAGTACATCGCCCGCGCAGAGCCCAGCCGCGTGTGCCGCCGAGTCGTTTAGCACGTAGCGCAGGCTCGTCTCGCCGGCGTCGGAAAGCACGATCCCGAGATGGCGCGGATGCAGTTCAGGGCTGCCAACCGTTGGACCGCCGCGATCTGCCGCATTGATGGAGGTGCGCGGCTCGTAGGCGATGCCGAACGCCGCAAACGTTTCGCGCCAATTCGGCTCAACCACGCCATTGACATAGTCCGCCTCGAACCCGCGAAGCGCCAGGCCGGTGTAGCGCTCGAACACGGCGAATACGTCCTCCGGCACGCCCACCCCAGTCGCACCGAACTCGCGCCACAGGTCGCGCATCACGTCGTCAAGCGTCCCTTTGGCCTCGCGGCGCAGCGTCAAGTCCAGCAACAACGCAATGAGGCCGCCTTTGAGGTAGTAGCTCACCTGCGCGTTGGGCGAATTTTCATCCGGGCGGTAATACTTGATCCAGGCATCGAAACTCGACTCGGCCAGGCTCTGCTTTTCCCGCCCGGGTGTGCGCAAGAGCTGGGTGAGGTGTCGCGCGATCAGTTTGAGGTAATCCTTTTCGGTGATCAACCCCGCGCGCAGGAGCATCAGCTCGTCGTAGTAGCTGGTGAAGCCTTCGAACAGCCAAAGCAGCCGCGTATAGTTCTCCCGATCGGTCGAGTAGGGCGTAAACGCCGCAGGCTTAATTCGCTTCACGTTCCAGGCGTGAAAATATTCGTGAGAGATGAGC
>JAAFJI010000037.1 GCA_013298045.1 Betaproteobacteria bacterium | reverse complement strand
CGGTGTTCTGAAAAGCGATGTGTCGGCGCACTCTCTTTCGGTGGTCGCCGGACTTCATGTCGGTGCCCTCGTCAATCTCGAAAAATCGATGACGCTCGCCGACAAACTCGGCGGTCATCTAGTCAGTGGACATGTCGATGCTGCGGGGCTGGTCACGCAATGGAAAAACATTGCAGAGAGTTGGCTGCTCGAAGTCGAAGTCCCGTCAGTGTTCGGGAAGTTCATTGCGAAAAAAGGGTCGATCACCGTCAATGGCGTCAGCTTAACGGTCAATGAAGTTATCGATACTGTTGGCGGTACGCGCTTTCAAGTCAACGTCATACCTCACACATATCAAGTAACGAATTTTCTGGAGCTTCGCGAAGCCGCGCGCGTTAACGTGGAGATCGATACCATTGCAAGATATGTGGAGCGGATGACGCAGTTTGCGCGGTAGAAGTTAGTGCAATACGGCGGCGCTTAAACCTTGCGCAAGCCCGGTCTGTATCGGCGAGGCATGATGCGAGAGCAACCGCCATCCCTGCGGCGCACGCAGAAATGTATTCGTGACGAACACCGGTCCGCGGGCCTGTGGCTCTTCTCCTACGAAAATCCACTCAATTGCCGTTTGGGTCGCCATTCCTATCGTATGCGACCAGTGCTCGTCGCTAAGTTCAACGCGCATCTTTACTGAGTTGCGGAAAATCGCATCCCATGCCGCACGCACGGCCGCGTACCCGTAGAGCGGAGCAGCTGCGGGATGCACGCAACAAATTTCCTCGTCTTCGGCCCAGACGACCATGACAGCATCGATTTCGGCACGTGCGAATGCCTCGTAGAACGCGCGGGCGCAGTCGTCGGGGGTGGCAAAGCAAATGTGGGGAGGCATTGGGATATTCTATTGAACGAGCGATTTAGCGCCCAGGATTGCGCAACGGTTGCGGCGCGGGCACCTTCGCAATCGATCGCGACATCGCTGGGCTAAACTTGTGCCTAGGAGGCTCGCTTCGCCGGTGTTTGAATTCGATGGCACTTTTTCGCTTTGTTTCCGCTGCACAGTAGCCGCAGTCGAGGCGACGACGGGTTAATATCTTGCTATGACGCGTATGGATCGAGCGATGAGCTGGGCAGCTCTAGCGGCACTGTTTTGTGCCCCTCTCTCGAAGCCGGGCACGAATATCGCGCTTGCTCTACTTGTTTTGATGTTGCCATTCGCGTCGAGCCTGCGCGAGCGGATCGTCGAGCAACTGAAGTCCCCTGTTGTGCGCGCAGGTGCTTTGCTTTTTGCGACGTACGCGCTAAGCGCGTTGCACACCGATTCGCCGCGCGACAGCCTGGATATCTGGGCGTATCGCACGTTGCTAGCATTCGGCTTTATCGGTTTAGCGCTACCTACCAATGCCCTACGAATTCGCGGATGGATTGCATTTGTTTTAGGCTGTGCTACGTTACTGAGCCTTTCCATAGCCCATGGTTATGGACTGTTGCCTAAAGTGTCCGTAACTGCTGCGGGTCAGTTCGGTTTTTCCAAGCACTACGGGCAACAAGGACTCGTTTACATCGTTGCCGCCGCGACTTGCGTCTCATTCGTGATGTGGCAGTTGTTGCCGCGGTATCGGTTCTGGCTGTTTGCGGCTGCTGCGATGTTCGCGTTGTCGACGCCGCTCTTGCTGGAAGGGCGCATGTCGTGGATCGTGCTTGGAGCCGTCATCCTTCTGTTGACCGTTCACTTTTTCGGTGCAAGGCGCGGAGTCGCCGCGACGGGCGTTGCCATAGTCATCGTCGTCGCAGTGGCCTGGATGAGCCCGCTCAACGAGAGTAGGTGGTCGGCGACTACGGGCGACGTCGAAGCCGCCGTGGCGGGCGAGGCGCGCAACTCGTGGGGCGTGCGAGCTGAGCTATTGCGCATCGCACCGCAAGTCATCGCGACGGCACCGGTATTCGGTCATGGCATGGGCAGCTGGAACTCCCAGATGCGCGCGACAGCGCCAGATCGAATGAATCCTTTGATCGAAAAACTGGTCAACCCACACCAAGAAGTTCTTTTCATAGCGGCCGAGCAGGGGTTGATTGGTGTGTTCGTGTATCTTTTCGTTGCTTTTCTACTGATTCGCTGTGTGATCCGCATGCAAGGCGTTGCAAAACCGCTGTATCTCGCGCTGACCGTTACTTACATGGTGTATGGGCTATTCAATGCAGTGCTCGCCGACTTCACGCATCGACATGTTTTTCTATTGTTGCTTGCGTTGCTGCCGCTAGATTTGTGTCGCTACGAACTCGGCGCAACGAGGGTGAAATGAATGCCGCGTACAGCGAACTGACGGTCGTTTGCGTCACGTTCAACAGCGAGCGTTGTGTACCGACCATCGTTCGCGACTTCGCTGGCTTTGTAAATGTCATCGTCGTCGACAACGCGAGTCGCGACGCCACAGTTGCGCATCTTCGCGAACGGCTACCCCACGCTCGTTTCATCGCTAACTCACGCAACCTTGGCTTCGGCGCGGCAAATAATCTCGCGCTCGCGCAGGTGCAGACCCCTTGGGCGCTGCTCATAAACCCCGATTGCGAAATTGAAGCGACAGCGCTCAATCAATTGCTCGCGGCAAGCAATGAATATCCAAACGCAGCATTGCTTGCCCCGCAGGCGATTCATGCCGACGGCAAATTGCAGGAGTGCTATGGCCCAGCGTTTTACAACCCGCAACCGCGCGGTTACACGCCAGCCGATGCGATCGTCGGCGCGCAGTGGCTAAGCGGATGCTGCTTACTGCTACGAATGAGTTGTTTTGAAAACCGGCGCGCGTTCGACGAACAGTTTTTTCTCTACTACGAAGACGATGACCTCGCGCTTGACGCGCAACGGCGGGGTTTCGAATGTTTGCTGGTGCCCGGCGCGACGGTCAAACACTTCGGCAACGGTTCATCCGAGGCGAAGTGGCAGACACAGCTCTTCAAAGACTTTCACTATCAATTGTCGAAGCGGTTGATTATTCGCAAGCACCAGAGCGCACTCGCTTCATGGCGACATCGATTAAAGATGATCGCAGCCGGCGTAGTCGCGATTCCGCTTTACGCGCTGATTTTCAAGAAGAAATATTTGATTCGCTGGCTCGGCTGGTTTGGCTCCGCATTTAGCGGCTTGCGGTCGCGAGACGGTTAGTGCTTTCGGTCGAGAGACCAGAGTTTTGCGTACTTCGAAAATACAAAGGCGGCGTTGAGCGCAGCGTGGACGAGACCCGGTACACCATCGAGAAAACCAAGCTGCAGAAAGTAGTATTTGATGAAGCGCCAAGGTGGGCTCGTCATGAGCTTCCAGGCGCTTGCGACTTTTCCGTGTGCATGTAAATGATCGGCTTGTAGTGTGGTGTAGTAGTTTTGTTTTGCAATCCATTCGTGGAGCGTGAGTTCGGGCAAATGCAATAACTTGCCGCGAAGACGCAAAGGTTTGTGACTTGTTTTTACCGATTCGTGAATCGGATCGTCGCTCCACTGCGCGTGTTTGCGGTGAAAGAGTCGGAGTTTCCAAAGCGGGTAACCGTCGCCATGATTCAACATTCGATTCATGAAGCGCTGTTGCATCGGAAGCTCGTAGGTGAACGACTGCGCTGACGAGAGCGCTGCTCGAATCTCAATCGCAAGGGTCGCGTCGGCGCGTTCGTCGGCATCTAGGCAAAGCACCCAATCATGCGTAGCTGCATCGACCGCAAATCTCTTCTGTGCACCATAGCCTTGCCATGACTGATGAACGACCCGCGCTCCCGCAGCTTGCGCGATTGCAACGGTGTGATCATCGCTTCCCGAGTCGACCACAACGATGTCGTCGGCAAACGCAACCGACTCGATGCATGCGCGAATATGCACCGCTTCGTTCTTAGCGATGATTACTACTGAAAGCGATGCGCTTGGATTCGTCGTGGTAGCGGTCATTCGGACCTCGGTGTGTCGTGAGCTCCGAGCATGCGGAGCATTGTGTTGATCACCTCGTCGGTCGACGGCCAGGCGTTCGCACCTTGCAAAATCGTTACTTGAGGTCCGCGCGCGCCCCATTGCGACTGCTTAGTTGGCCCAAGAACGGAAAGCAGCGCGCCGCCGACGCTTGCTGCCATATGGCCTGGACCAGTATCGTTCGCGATCGTCAGCGCCGCGTCGCGCAGCAGCGCTGCGTACGCGCCTAGAGACAGATCGGGAAGACTGATAGCTTCGGGATAGTTTTCCTTGGTGAATTCGATTTCGCTCGGACTGGGTGCCATCACGAGCGTTGAGTTGCATGCAAGTAGCGGTGCGACGACACTACGAAACTCGCTCCACTTTTTGCTGACACCATCGATTTCGCCGCCCGGATAGGGGACAAGCACGACGTAGGGGCTGCGCACATCCGCCTGAGCCAGACGTTCGGTTTTTTCGCGCTCATGACGTTCGTGCACCTTAAGTCTTGCACACCGAGGGGCGATTTGCGCGCCGCCATTTAGAAGTTTTGCGACGTCCCAGTACAGGTCGATGGCGTGGCGAGTCGCGTCGTACGGTGCGGATTTCTTCAACAACATGCCGCGCGCTTCCGTCGCGTAGCCTGCGGCGTTGAGTCCAGCCACTCGCATATCGAGCGCGGAAGAAAACGCGGTAACGAACGTAACGGCGTTCAATCGGAGGTCGAAGTGAGGATCTCGTCGACCGAGCTCACGACGCAGGCGGCGATACTGCAAAACGCGTTCACCGAAGCTGCTGGGTAACCGGTAGGTTGTCCAGTCGTACGCGGCAAGTAAGTCTTTCGCCCAGGGCTTGCCGATCAAGTGCAACTCGTAACCCCCGTCGCGTAGCGCCTCGAGCGCGGGAATCGAGAGTACGACGTCTCCGACATAATTGCGGAGACGAACCACGAGCGGACGAGACGAAGAGTTCACAACGAAACATTTCGCAAGCGTGGTTGCGAAGCGCAAATGAAAAGGTTCACCTCTATGCTATCAATTCGGACACGAACGCGAGGAGCGCACAGTCGATGAAAACTCCGGAAGTGATCGTCGGAGGTCACGCTGTCCTCGATTTTCACTCGCAATTGTTCGCGCACGCGGATTGGCCGCGCGCGCTGGTTGCGGCGGATGAACGAAGCGTCTGGCACTGGATCGCGCAAAACCACCGCAACAACAGTCTGCTCTGGGATGAAGAAGATCTCGCGCGCCGCACCCGCGCGAGCGACGCGGAAATTACTGCGAACAAACGCGCGATCGACAAGTACAACCAGGCGCGAAACGATGCGACCGAGCGCGTCGACGAATTTCTGCTGCTTTCTTTGGGCTTGATCGACCCGACGAGCGTCGGTAGCGATCAACCGAGAAACACGGTCGCCGCCGACGCGCGACTCAATAGCGAAACGGCCGGCAGCATGATCGACCGGATGTCGATCATGGCGCTAAAAGTTCGCGCCATGAGCGCGCAGACCGTGCGCGAGGATGTCGAGCAGGCGCATCGCGACGGCGCGACCTCCAAGCTATCGAGGCTTCTTGAGCAGCGAGGTGATCTCGCAAGCTGCCTAGACGCGCTGCTCGCCGACTCGCGCAGCGGGCGCGCGTATTTCAAGGTTTATCGGCAATTCAAGATGTACAACGATCCAAGGTTTAATCCGGTATTGGTCGCCGAGCAGAAGCGCTAGGAAGCTATCCTTCCCCAGCGATCACCTTAAAATTCCAAGGCTGGGGGTGTTGGACTTCTGTGTGCTGAGGCGTGCGCAGCGAGATTTCGAGTGCAGTGCGGCGACGACCGATCGCCGACGGTGAAATTGGGGTTGGTTCTGAAAATTTTGATCGTAAAGACGTCCTCAATGGGCGACGTTGTGCACACCATGCCTGCGGTGAGCGACATTGCGCGCCATCGACCCGACGCGCAGATCGACTGGCTCGTTGAGGCGCCGTTTGCGGCGCTCCCTGCAATGCATCCGGCAGTGCACAAAGTGCATACGATTGCGTGGCGAAAGTGGCGCAAAAAGCTCTTTGAACGTGACACACGCGACTCGATGAAGCGGGCACGCGCAGAACTACGCAGCGAGTACTACGATCTCATTCTCGACGCACAGGGGCTTATCAAGAGCGCGTTTTTTGCCGGACAGGCGCGCGGTTTGCGCGCTGGCTACGACTGGAAAAGCGCGCGCGAGAAATTCGCCTCGATCTGGTATCAGCAGGTGGCGACGGTCGACAAATCGCTCCACGCCGTGCAGCGCACCCGTCTACTCGCCGCCGCACATTTGGGCTATCGCGCAGAGGGCGCGCCTGAGTATTCGTTGCGGATGCCGGATCCGACCTGGCTGCCGCCGACGACGAAGCCGGCGCAGCGTCCGTACGTCGTGCTCATTCCCGGGGCGAGCCGCGAGGAAAAACTTTGGCCCGAAGATCGCTGGGTCGCGCTTGCTAAACATCTGAGTACACGGCCGGTCGAAATTGTGTGGCTGTGGGGGAGCAAGGAAGAGGGCTCGCGCTGTGTGCGGCTGGCCGCTCAGTCCGACGGAGAAATTCCACCGTTTCTTACGGTGCAGGACGCGGCGGCACTACTCGCACGAGCCAAGGCTGTGGTTGGGCTGGATACCGGCTTTTCGCACATCGCAGCCGCGTTCGGCGTGCCGACCATCGGCATTTACTGCGATCACGAGCCGGGGCTGGTTGGTTTGATTGGCAACGGTTTCGTCGCAAGCGTCGGTGCGCGCGGCCAGATTCCGGAGCTCGAACGCATCAAGCGGCTCGCCGACGAGGCGCTCACCCATCAGACCGTACGGTATTCCGTCAAATAGTCTGCTAACGCCGCTTATGCCCTATAAAATATAGATTAAGCGGGCTTTTTGATGTGTATCAATATTAAAAGTAATACTTACACGTCTGATATTTAACAAGGCTCAAGATTTAATAGCTTTAGCTGGTACTGTCGAAGTATGTGTCGGCCCGCGTGCGGCACGATTTCACGTTGCCCTAAGCGCGGCTTCGACTCGCACGCCAGCGTCATCGAATCGGCACTTTTGCTGCGGCGCAATATTGAGGAAATCCCGAAGCAGGCATATGCTCGCCGGAATTGTTTGATGCCCGATCTGTCTTTTTGGAGGAATGCGTAATGAAATTGAATGTGAATGGAAAAACAGCGCAGTTTGACGGTGATCCGAACACGCCGATCCTCTGGGTGTTGCGCGATCATCTCGATGTCACGAGCCCGAAGTTTGGCTGCGGAATGGCGCTGTGCGGGGCGTGTACCGTTCATCTCGACGGCGCACCGATTCGTTCGTGCTCGACACCGGTGAGCGCCGCTGCGGGCAAAAAAATCACGACCGTCGAAGGTCTTCCGGCCAAGCTCGGCAAAGCGCTTCAAGATGCGTGGATCGCCGAGGAAGTGCCGCAATGTGGGTACTGCCAGACCGGTCAAATCATGAGTGCGGCTGCGCTTTTGTCGACCAATAAAGCTCCATCGAGCGAGCAAATCGTCGCCGCGATGGACGGCAACGTATGCCGCTGCGGGACGTATTCCCGCATTCAAAAAGCTGTTTCGCGCGCTGCAAAAGCGGCTGCGTAAGGAGGACACCACCATGAAACAACATCGTCTAGAAGACAAAGTCGCGGGCGTCTCCCGCCGTGGTTTCCTTAAAGCAACCAGCGCGTTCTCCGGCGCGCTCGTCGTTGGATTCAATCTGCCCGAAGCCGGTGCCAAAACGATGGCGAAAGCCGAGGCGAAGAGCGTTGCCAACGCCTGGGTCAGGGTTGATGCCAAGGGTGGCGTGACGCTGATCTGTCATCGCTCCGAGATGGGTCAAGGCGTCTACACCTCAATGCCGATGCTGGTTGCCGAAGAGCTGGGCGTGCCGCTCTCGGCAGTGAAAATCGAGATGGCACCGTCTGCGCCGGTCTACATTAACGCGATGCTTGGCGGTCAGATCACCGGCGGTTCGACCTCTGTGCGCGATGCGTGGACTAAGCTGCGAGAGGCCGGGGCTTCGGCGCGCTCGGTGCTCGTCGCGGCCGCCGCCGACACTTGGAAAGTACCTGCGGGCGAGTGCACCACAGCCAATGGCATGGTCATGCACAAAAGCGGCAAGAAAGCGACCTACGGCTCACTGGTGGCGAAAGCCTCGACGATGAAAATGCCGGAGAAGGTTGCGCTCAAGGATCCGAAAGACTGGACCATTATCGGCAAGCAAAAGGCGCGCATCGACACACCCGCGAAGGTGTATGGCAAAGCGCAGTACGGCATCGACGTGAAGTTGCCTGGCATGGTGATCGCGTCGCTCGCGCAAGCGCCGGTCATTGGCGGCAAAGCGGTGAAAGTGAACGACGCAAAAGCCAAGGCGGTCAAAGGCGTGTTGGGGGTCGTGCAGATTCCAGACGGCGTCGCGGTCATCGCCAAAGATTTCTACACCGCGAAAAAAGGGCGCGATGCGCTCGAAATCGAATGGGATAACGGACCGGCTGCCGGACTGGACATGTTCCGTATCGAGCAGGATTTGCGAACCGCCTCGGTCGGCAGTGGCGCGATCATGCGCAAGGACGGTGCCGGTGACGCTGCGATCGCGAAGGCTGCCTCGAAAATCGAGGCGGAGTACATGCTGCCGTTTCTCGCGCACGCAACGCTTGAACCGGTGAACTGTACCGCCGAAATCAAGAACGGCGAATGTCATATCACCGGACCGATTCAGTTTCAGCAAGGCGCGCAGTTTGGCGTAGCAGCGGCGATTAAAATGCCGCCTGAAAAAGTCTTTATCCACACGACGTTCCTGGGCGGTGGCTACGGTCGCAAGCTGGAACTCGATTTCCAAATCCAAGCGGCGCAGCTCGCGCAGGCGGTCGGAAAACCGGTGAAACTTATCTGGACTCGTGAAGACGACATGAAGCATGACTTCTATCGTCCGATTTCACTACACCAGATGACTGCGGGTCTCGACGATAAAGGCGCGGTGCAAGCGCTTCATTTCAAGATGACCTCGCCTTCGGTCACCGCGCGCGCCTTCCCGCCAGTTGTTCAAAACGGCAAGGATCCCTTCATGGCGGAGGGTTCGGAGAATCTCACCTACAAAGTGCCGAACCTCGCGATTGAAAACGTGATCCACGACACGGGTGTCCGGGTCGGCTATTGGCGCAGCGTGTCCAATGCGTTAAATGCGTTTGCGGTCGAGAGTTTTATCGACGAGATTGCACTCGCAACGAAAAAAGATCCGGTCGCAATGCGCATGGGCATGCTCGCGCACGACCCACGTTCGCAAAACGTGCTCAAGCTCGCCACCGAGAGAGCCGGTTGGGGCAAAGCGCCTGCCGGTCGCGCGTTGGGCGTGGCGCAGATGGAGTGCTATGGCACCCACTCGGCGGTGGTCGCGGAAGTGTCGATGACCAAGGACGGACCGAAGGTGCACAAGGTCACCTGCGTGGTTGACTGCGGCATCATCGTTCATCCCGATCAAGCGCTCGCGCAGATGGAGTCCGGCATCCTGCTTGGCTTCTCCTCCGGCATGTGGGACGAAATTACGTTCAAGGATGGTGCCGTCGAGCAAAGTAACTTCCATGACTATCCGATGCTTCGCATGAGTCAGGTGCCGCAGATCGATGTGACGTTCGTGCAGAGCAGCGCCGCGCCTGGCGGTTTGGGCGAGGTGGGGGTGCCGCTGGTAATGCCTGCTATCGCAAACGCGGTGGCCGCGCTTTCCGGCAAGCGGGTGCGCAAACTCCCACTGATGCAAAACGTGTAGTCGGGCGACCCCTCGCTCAGCAAAACGCCAGCTTGTGCTGGCGTTTGCTTTTGTGCGCCTCGTGGGCAGGTCGCCGTTCACGAGGCGCTTGATCGACCGTGTAACAATGCCGCATGGCACTGCGCTCCACCATTTTCAAGATTTCCCTCGATGTTGCGGACATCGACCGTGGGTACTACCAAACACACGCGCTGACCGTCGCCCGGCATCCCTCGGAAACCGATGAACGGATGATGGTTCGCGTGCTCGCATTTGCGCTCAACGCCGGCGCTGCCGACGAAACGCTTGAATTTGACAAGGGGCTCTCAAGCGACGACGAACCCGCGCTCTGCGAGCGCGATCTCACTGGCAACATTTCGCATTGGATTGAGGTCGGCCTGCCGGAGGAACGCGTGCTGCGCCGAGCGTGCGGACGCGCCGATCGCGTCACGCTCTACGCCTACGGAAACGGCCGCACGCTTGAGATGTGGTGGCAACAACACGGCGCGCTACTTGCGAAGCAGGAAAAGCTCTCGGTCTTCGCGGTATCGTCGAGCAGCAGCAGGTCGCTCGCTGCTATGGTTGAGCGCACGCTCGATTTGCAGTGCATGATTCAAGACGGCGTTGTCTGGATTTCGGATGCAAGCGAGCGCATCGAGATTGCGATTGACGCGCTTCAGACTCGTTCGTTCTAGCTGGCGGCGCAAAACGATGTCGGCGACGGCGTAGATTCGGGTCGATCGCCGAGCGTGTTGCCCTACTTTTTCACTAATTCAACACGACGATTCTTCGCACGACCTTCGTCGCTGCGATTGTCGGCAATCGGAGTCTCCTGCCCAAAGCCTTTCGCTGCAAGGCGATTGGCTGCGATTCCTTGACCGACGAGCGCGTTCATGACGCTTTTTGCGCGATTCTCGGAAAGCGTTTTGTTGGCAGCGGCTGCGCCGACGTTATCGGTGTGTCCTTCAACGCTGATTTGGAGTGTTGGATTTGCCTTGAGCATCTTCGCGACTTCGGCGAGCGTGGGCTGTGCGTCGGCTTTGACGTCCCACTTGTTAGTATCGAAGTTGATGTAGAGTGTGACGAAGCCTTTTTGATTGATTTCGTCGAACAATTTGTTCGCCGTCACAACCTGCGCCATCGGGGCGCGCTCGACAATGTCGAGTCGATAACTAAAGGTTGGGCTCGAATACACGTCGGCGAGCACTTTCACCCATACATCTTTGCCGCTCGCGGCAACGCGTAGCGTCGTCTCGGCGGTGTACTCCTCGATGCGCTCCCACACGATCTCGCCGCCGATCAATTTGATCGCGTTCTGGTAGTTGCGCACCACTTGTAGCGGGCTCGGTTGCCCTTCTTTCTTGTTGTGAAAGTAATGTAATCGCGTGGTTTCGCCTTCAATTTTTTCCCGCTTCACACCACCCGAGTGGGGATCGCGCGCGACGGTGAATTCGATCGAGTTGAAGTTCTTCGAATACTCGGTGATTCGCGAATCCGGGTAACGAGTCAGAAGCGGATGGTCTTTCGAGCCGCGCACGTCTTGCGCAGCTACGCTTGACGTCAGCATCACGAACGCGGCGATTGCGAGCATTGCGCCAAACCATAGTCTGTGGAACGTTGTCGTTGCAGACGACCCAGCGGTGATCGATGCGGTGCGCATGACGCCTCCCGAAGCAGAAAGAAAAGTAGTGATCGCAGCCTGAGTCGAAGTCTAGACCTCGGCGGTTCACTCGCGGATCGGGCTTGCCTTCCAGTTGCGACCTTGTAGCGTGCCGCTCGTTTGCAGCCGCCCTTCGAGTCGAACCGGCTTGCTGCCGTCGTGCCACTCAAAACCAATGCCGCGACCGCGCAATTGCATCCAGCGCACCGTGCCTCGGCTCGCCTGCGCCGTGAGTCGCTGAAAACGCTGCTCAATGGCGACTTCGAAGCTGGTGCCGCTGTCCGCTTCGCTGCGTGCGATCTCGACCCGCCAACGGCCGGACACCTTCGCCGGAACAACCCACAAATACACGCGATGCTCTTTCTGCGTGCCGTGCGGCTTGGCTGCCGACCAGTAGGTAAAGGTTTCATCGGGTGACCAATCACCCATGTCCCACTCGTGGGAGACGACGCGCGAGCCGGGCTTTAGTTCGGCAAGCAGTTTAGGGCGCAACTTTAGATTGAATTCGGGTAGCAGATACAGCGCAACTACGGAAGGCCGCGAAAAATCTAACTCAAATAGGTCTTTTTCAAAGAATTGGGTTAATTCTGAAACGCCTGCGATCTTCGCTTTCGTGCGGCTTTCTGCGATCAAGTTTGGATCGATTTCGTAGCCGACGCTTCGCGCGCCGCTTTTGGCTGCGGCGATGACGATACGCCCGTCGCCCGACCCTAAATCCCAAAGCACGTCGCCGCGTTTGACATCCGCGAGCTGCAACATCCGGTGCACCACGTGCATCGGTGTTTGCACATACGGCACCTCCTCGGTCAGCGCGGCCTGACTCGCCTGGGTCGGCTGCGCGCCGGATCGCGATGACAACGGCAACATCAGGGCGACAAATAAAAACGCCACGCAATGACGCGTGGCGCGGCGATACGATAACGCGCGCGAGCGCAGCAAACTCAATGCCCTTTCGGAAGGGAACCGTCCAGCAGGTACTGCGTGCCGCAATACGGACAGCGCGCATCGCCAGACTTGCTCAAATCGAGGTAGACCTTCGGATGGCTCGACCACAGCGGCATCTTTGGATTCGGGCAGAACACGACCCCGTGACCCTGCAAGTCTTTTGCGTTCACATGTACGACGCCCGTGGGTTCGGGCTTTGCTTTAGGTTTTGCGCTCATGGGCAACGAGGACCTACTGGCGGAGTGTTTTTGAAGGCGTGCGGCGCGCCGCACGCGACTGGTTTAAGCGAGCCGGAGTTCTTTGATCAAACCTTGGCGAGCCATTTTGCATACTTCGGATTCTTGCCGCCAACGATGTCGAAGAAAGCGGCTTGAATTTTGGTGGTAATCGGGCCGCGCTCGCCCGCCCCGATTTGAATTCGGTCGTACTCGCGAATCGGCGTCACTTCTGCCGCCGTGCCGGTGAAGAAAAGCTCGTCGGCGATGTAGAGCTCGTCGCGCGTCAGGCGCTTTTGAACGACCTCAATACCGAGATCTGCGGCGATATGAAAAATCGTGTTCCGCGTGATGCCGTTTAGCGCACCGGCCGAGAGATCCGGCGTGTAAATCTTGCCGTCTTTCACGACGAACACGTTCTCGCCTGCACCCTCAGACACAAAGCCCGCAGGATCTAGCAACATCGCTTCGTCATAGCCTTCTTCGGTGACTTCCATGTTGGCAAGAATCGAATTGGTGTAATTCGACACCGCTTTCGCTTGCGTCATAGTGATGTTCACGTGATGCCGGGTGTAGCTCGAAGTCTTTACGCGAATGCCTTTGCGCAGGCCTTCCTCGCCCAAATAGGCACCCCATGTCCACGCTGCCACCATCAAATGGATTTTGTTGCCTTTTGGCGAAACGCCCAGTTTCTCGGAGCCGATCCAAATGAGCGGACGCAGGTAGCCCGACTCGAGTTTGTTTTCGCGAACTACTGCCTTCTGCGCTTCCATGACTTCGTCAACCGAAAACGGAATGTTCATGCGAAGAATCTTGCCGCTATTGAACAGCCGCTGCGTGTGCTCTTCGAGCCGGAAAATCGCCGTGCCTTGCGGCGTTTTGTACGCGCGGACGCCTTCGAACGCGCCGCAGCCGTAGTGCAGCGTGTGGGTCAAGACGTGAATCTTGGCGTCGCGCCATTCCACCATCTTGCCGTCCATCCAAATTTTTCCGTCGCGATCGTCCATAGACATGATTGATTTCTCCAAGATTATTAACGCGCCTTGTGGGCCCGCTTCAGTGTGTGATTGCGTTTTTTTCTTTGCGAAAAGCGCTCCTGCGCGCTGTCGCGCAATCTAGAGAAAACGAATCTACGCAGGGTAGTGCGCCGAAGCAGGATTGTAGGCGACGGATTGCGTCGCTTGCGTGCGTGCGCGCCGATGGGCGCCTGGTGAGACCGGTATGGGTGAATAGGTCAATCACGTTGACCTATTTTGAACTCGGGCAAAATAAATGTCAAGTCGCTTGACCTATATGCCGAAAACAGTCCCCAA
The DNA here is from genome assembly GCA_013298045.1 of Betaproteobacteria bacterium. Lineage (GTDB taxonomy): Bacteria > Pseudomonadota > Gammaproteobacteria > Burkholderiales > Casimicrobiaceae > Casimicrobium. Next base: position 8,120 of record JAAFJI010000037.1, on the reverse strand, counting down.
ATCCCCGGAAAAAGCGAGCGTCGCGAACGCCGAGAAAGATCGCTTGATCGAGGCTTGGCGTGTCATGCACTATGCCTTGCGCGCAGTGATCGCCGAGCCGGATCGCATGCTCGCCAAGCGCGGGCTCACGCGAGTGCATCATCGGATTCTATTTTTTCTCGCACGCGACCCGCGCATGAGCGTCGGCGAGTTACAAATGACCCTCGACGTCACCAAGCAAGCGCTCAACACGCCGCTCAAGCAATTGCGCGAACAGGGTTTGCTCAAATTGGCGAAAGCCGATCACGACGCTCGCGTTCGTGAACTGCAATTGACCGAAGCGGGTGTTGCGCTAGAAGCGAAACTCACAGGCGAGCAGCTGCGCATGTTCGCTGGCGCGTTCGAGGAAGCCGGCGATTGCGCCGCTTCAGCCTGGTTTGAGGTCATGGCGGTACTTGCAAGACAGCTCCGCTGAGACGCTCCGTTGTGCAGGAATTCGGCGCACACGCGCGAAGCCGGATTGCTGCGAGAATTAATATAAAAACCGACTAATGCCTTGTTAAGTATGACTTACGCATATTTTCGAATCGTTATCGAAAATTAAACAAATCTCAACTAAAGTCCCATTAAATATGGCATTGTGGTAAATAGTTTATCGCAATTGATCCGACAATCGCGAGTCGAAGCCAAGAACGAGGCGGCGACGTGAGCTCGTCGCCTACATCGCTCACACCGTCATGAGCACGCGCTCGTAAAACGCAGTGACTGCTTGCGAAATAGTTCTTGCTTCGTCGATGGGTACGCGCGCTTTCTCGGCACCACGCAAACGCACCGCGTGCTGCATTTTTCGGAGTTCGCGGTAAGCATCAGCCGCCGCGTTCGCGATCGATTCACCATTGGCACCGAGCAAACCGAGCGAGCCCGCACGTTTGGCAAGCGCGATGTTGCCGTGATCGAGGCGCATGGTTTCGTGCGTTGAACCGTAGTGCAGTACGAGTGCTTGCACTGCAAACTCCATGTCGACCAAACCGCCGCGATCATGCTTCAAATCGAAATGCGTTTCACGTTCGCGGTTCGGATGCTCTTTCGCGATGCGTTCGCGCATTTCTAGAATCTCGGCGGAGAGCTTCAACCAGTCGCGGGGCAGGGCGATGATGTCGTTGCGAATGTGCTCAAAGCGCTGTCCGATCGCGCGATTGCCCGCCGCGAAGCGCGCTCGCGTAATTGCCTGGTGCTCCCAGGTCCAAGCCTTCTCGCGCTGGTAGGTGCTAAAGGCGTTCACGGTTGACAACAGCAAGCCCGACGCGCCGTCAGGTCGCAACCGGACGTCGATCTCGTAGGCGCGACCGGCCGCAGTCAGGGTCGTGAGCCAGTTCTGCAATTTCTGTGCGACGCGGGTGAGCGGATCGCGAAACTCAACCGCGTCGTCGGGCATGAGAAAGATGAGATCGAGATCGCCGGCATAGCCGAGCTCCTTACTGCCCCATTTCCCGTACGCAATCACCGTCAGCGTGGCATGCATTGGCAGCTGTGAGGCCGATAGCAGGTGGCGAAGCGTCGCATCGACACACGCGTCGGCCAACGCGCTCAAATGATCGGAGAGTGCCTCGACGCTGAATTGACCGGCGAGATCTTTCAACAAAAGTCGGAATGTCTCGGCTTGTTGAAAATGACGAAGTGCGTCCATGCCAAGCTCGGTATCGCCGCCAGCGGCTCGCAGTGCCCGCGCGATCTCGGCGTGCCAGGCGGTGTAGTCGATCGTCTCGGCGAGAGAGCGAGCGTCGATCAATTCGTCCAGCAGCAGCGGATGCGTGCTTACGTAGCGCACCGCCCAATCGCTCGCCGCCGCAAGATCAACCACTCTTCGCAGCACACTGGGTCGCTCGGTCATCAGCGCGAGATAGCTCGAACGCGACGCAAGCGCTGCCAGCAGATCGACCGTGCGGCGTGCGGCCTCATCCGGGGCGGCGGTGGCGAGCGCAAATTCGAGGCTACGATCGCACAATCGCTGCAAACGCTCGCGACTTGCGCTCGGTATGGCACGCATGCGGCTGCTGCCAAGTGTCGCCTCGACGTAGCGCGTGACTTGTTCGGGATCGGTAAAGCTTGTGTTTGCGACCCGCGCCACATCGGGAGCCGCAGCGGCGCGCTGGGTGGGCGAGGGCGATTGCCCATGCGTCACCCGATCGGTGCCAGCAAGCGTTGCGTCGAAAAACGCAGCGACCGCCTCGCGTACTGCGGCGATTTCGCGCTCGAACGCGTCAACCGAGTCCGCGCCCAGCGCCTCGGCCAATGCGCCAAGCTCGTAGCTGTCGTTCGGCAGCGTTTGTGTTTGTCGATCGTCGCGGTACTGGAGCACATGTTCCAGCCGGCGGAGAAATCGGTAGTGCGCTGCAAGCTCGCTGCTCTCGACCGAAGAGAAATAGCCGGCGTTCACGAATGCGTCTAGCGCATCTAGCGTACTTTTCGCACGCACCCGCGAGTCGCGGCCGCCACGCAAGAGCTGCCGCAGTTGCACGCCGAACTCAAGCTCGCGAATGCCGCCGCGCCCGAGCTTTACGTTGCGCGCGTCGTGCTTTTCAGCACGCAGTTGCGCATGCAGTTCGCGCATCCCTGATATCGCGTCGAAATCCAGGTATCGCCGAAACACAAAGGGTGTCACTAAATCATTGAGATCGGCGACCAGCTCGCCGCTACATACCCGCGCGCGCAACCAAGCGATGCGCTCCCACATGCGCCCCTGCGCCACAAAGTAGTGCTCCAGAAAATCGAGCGTGGCAACCATGGGCCCAGCGCTGCCGTACGGGCGCAGACGGGTGTCCACGCGAAATACAAAGTCGCCATCGATTTCGCGATCCAGCGTTCGTGTCACGCGCTGTGCCAATTGCTGGAGCGACTCCATTGATTCGGCCTTGACCGGGTCGCAGATGTAGACGACGTCGATGTCGGAGGATGCGTTTAACTCGCCACCGCCCATTTTTCCCATCGCAACCACCGAGAAATGGTCGCGTTCGACGGTCGATGGCTCTTCCTCCGCGCCGTCGAGTTTCAATGCGACGCGATGGACGCAGAGCGCGGTCGTCACCGCAATATCCGCGAATTCGGTGAGATCGCCCACCAATTCGCGAAACTCGGCACCGAAGGCTAAGTCTCGTACGATGGTTCGCAGCATCAACTCGCGACGCATTTGTCGCAGTCGCGCATCGACGTCGGCGTGCGTGGCCTGCGCGAGCGTGGCACGCCAGGCGGGAAAATCCGGCCGAGCGACGGCGCTCTGCGAGACCCGCGCGACCATTTCCGGGTCACGACGAGCAAGCTGGGCGGCAAAACGGGAATAGCGGAACACCGCATCGAGTGGGACAGTCACAGGAGAGAGATTCGCAATCGATAAAATCAATCGCACAGTATGCAGGAAACCGAGCGTGACGAAAAAGCTCCGTCGCAGCGAACCCCGAAAATTGCCGTGAAGACGCGCAAGGCGTCGTCGTCGGCGCGCTTCGCGCTTCATTTCGGGGTGCGTACTGTCTTCTGGCTGACCGTTGCGCTCGCGCTCCTGATGGCGGGTGTTGTGGCGGCCACCCGTTTCTGGGTGGTGCCAAATGCAGATGAATTCCGCCCGCGAGTGATCGAAGCGCTGTCGCGCCTGACCAAGCAGCGTGTGGCCATTGGCGGACTCTCTGCCGACTGGAACGGTTGGTCGCCTGAATTTCGTATTGCGCGTTTGCAAATACTGGACGAGCGTGGGCGCACCCTACTGGAATTGCCCGAAGTCGAAACGACCCTCTCCTGGCGCTCGCTTTTGGCCTTTGAGCCGCGGTTATCTTCGCTTACGGTGCGAAACCCCAGGGTGCTGGTTCGCCGAACCACCGAGAACCAGCTCACGCTCGCCGGTATCGACGTGAACCTTGCCGACACGACACCGAGCGACCCAGTTGCACTCGAATGGCTGTTGCGACAGCGATACGTGCAAATCGCTAACGGCGAAATCGAGTGGCATGACGAATGGCGGAATCTCGCGCCGCTGCGGCTGCGCGATGTGAATGTTCGATTGATCAATGACGGCGCGCACCACCGCATTGGGTTGTCGGCAACGCCAAGCGCAGAGGTTGGTTCGCCGATTCAGTTTCGCTCTGAGTTTTCTGGGTCGAACCTGCGCAAGATAAGCGATTGGGACGGCAGCGCCTACCTGCGGGTGGATTACGCCAACGTGGCATTGCTCGCCCGCTATTTGCCGCTGCCGATCAATATTGCCCGTGGCGACGGCGGTCTCCAGGCCTGGTTCGATTTCGACGATGGTCGACCGATCGCGGTGACGCTTGATTTGCTCGTCCGTGACGCTAGCGTGACGATCCCGTCGATCAATAGCGGAACGAGTTCGCCATCGCCATCGCCATCGCCGTCGCCGCAGCGCGCGCCTTCAGGCGAAGCGGCGAACTTGGCAAAGCCGATCTCGCCGCCGAAACCCGACCCCATTACCCTCCAAGCGCTCTCCGGGCGTCTGTCCTGGCGTGAAGTGCCGGTGGCAAGCGGTCAGACGCTAGCCGCGCTCGCCTCGCCAAACGCGCAAACTCGAGCGCAACAACGTTGGTCTCTCCGCGATGTGGCGCTGACCACCGCCAAAGGCGAGCGACTGACGCCGTTATCTGCGGAGCTCAAGCTCGATCGTTCGGGCGAGCGTATCGAAGGCGGTGAGTTCCAGGCAGCGAAGCTCGATCTTGGCGCAGCAACGCAACTCGCCGAGGTGTTTGCCTCGCTCGTTCCGCCCGCGCTACTGACCCAGTTGCGCGAGGCGCGGCCAAGCGGTGGACTGGAGGGACTTGCAGCGCGCTGGGCGGCGACCGAGGCGGGCGAGAGTCGCTTCGACGTGGAGGCGACGCTTGATCGTGTCGCCTGGCAACGCGCAGCGCTCCCAGGCGTGAGTGGGCTCTCTGGGCGAGTGAAGTTCTCCAACCGCGAAGGCAGCATGCAGCTCGGTGCAACTGCCCGCTCCGCGCTCCCTGCGGTCGTCAGGCAGGCCCTCGCCAAGAAGGAGCGCGGCACCGCGGCGAAATCCGAATCGGCAGCGCCATTCGAGCCGCTGGTGCTCGATTTCGGAGCGCTGTTTGACGCACCCCTCGCGTTCGGTGCCGTGAGCGGCAAGATCGAATGGAAACAGCTCGCCAAACCGGTCGGGGCTACATCGTCCGATCCGATCGGTCGCGCTGCGTGGCAAGTGCGCACCGACGGATTGACCATCGACAGCGACGACGCGAAGGGCAAATTCGCCGGCACCTGGCAGAGCGATGAGCTTGGCCCCGGCGTTGCAAAAATTACCGGAAAATTCGACCGGGTTGCCACCACTTCGGTACACAAGTATTTGCCGAATGCGGTCGGCGTGTCAGCGCGCACCTGGGTACGCACCGGTGTTCTCGATGGGGTCGCCAGCGACGTGAATTTCTCAATTGAAGGGCCGCTTTGGCATTTCCCTTTTGCCGATGGAAAACTCGGCAAATTTGAGATCGTCGCACCGCTCAAAAACGTCGTCCTCGACTACGCCGACGGCTGGCCGCGCGCCGAGAGAATCGATGGGGTCGCGAATTTTCGTGGGGCTTCGCTGGTGGCCGAGATCAAAGAAGCGACGATCGCCCAGGGCTCAATCGGCGCGACGCGAGTGGCGATCGCCGATATGGCGCACTCACCGGTCGTTGAGATTCGCGGCAGTGTGACCGGTTCGCTGGACAACTTCTTTCGCTTCGTCGAGAAAAGCCCGGTCAATCGGATGCTCGACCGGTTTACCGAGGGAGCGAAGGCGACTGGCAATGCGCGACTCTCGCTCGCGCTCGCGATTCCGGTCGAGCACCCGGAGAAAGCCAAAGTCGAAGGCGATCTGCTCTTTGACGGTAACGCAATCGATCTCGGTGCCGAGCTGCCGCCGCTTGAAGCGGTGCAGGGACGCCTGCGCTTTACCGAGCGCGAGGTGCGTGCAAAAGATGTTGCCGCCAGCGCATTTGGTGGCTCGGTTGCGGTCAACGTGAATACGGACAACGGTGTAATCCGCGTGGCAGCGACCGGGACTGCCGAGCTGCTGCGTGTGCGCGAACGCTACGACTACCCGCTGCTCGATCAGCTCAAAGGACAAGCCAACTGGACCATGGAGATGCAGTCGGCCGGCCTTGCGGGCGAACCGGCAACGCTTAAGTTACGCGGCACAATCGCCGCGCAGGCGCTACCGATCGATGCAGTGTTTCAGGCGGCAGCAGCGCCGCGCGACGTATCGCAACCGGTCGCGTTTTCATTGGTGCGCACCGCGCTTGCCCAGGGGCGCGATCGTATTGAGTTCGAAATGCCGTCGCAGCTGCACGCGATTTTGGAGCGCAGCGCCGAGCGCGGACGCGAGGCGCGTATGGTCGAGCGCGCGGTCGTCGATCTTGGGGCGCAAAAAACTCAACTGCCGACACGCGGCTATTCGGTGCGCGGCGACGTGGCAAAACTCGACACCGACGCCGCGCTGGCACTGCTTCCTGCGCTCACCGGTAGCAATGCAAAGAACGTCGGCGGCGTCAAAGTAGAAACGCAATCACCGGACTTCGTGAATGTAAACCTGAGAGCCGATCGCGCGATTGTGTTCTCACTCGTGCTCAACGACGCATCGCTGCGCGCTCAGCCTTCCGGCCAGCGCTGGCGGCTCGCGCTTCGAAGCAAGGAGGCAAGCGGGGTGATTTCAATCGACAGCGCGTCCGACGCCTCTGGCGATATCGACGCAGTGTCGGTGCGCTTGCAGCGCTTCGCGTGGCCATCGCCTGTCGGCGATGCCGATCGGGTTGCGCCGCCGATCGCGATGTCGGCCGCGAGCACATCAAGCAAACCAGCGCAATCCCGCTGGCCCAAACTCGACCTACTCGCCGAGAGTTTTGTCAGCGAAAACCGGGACTTAGGCCGACTCGAGATCAAAGCTCAACCAAGCGCCAATGAGTGGCGCGTGGAGACGGTTTCGCTAACGAACCCGGACGGTACGCTGCGGGCGAAGGGTCGATGGCAGCTGGCTGCGCCTGGCACCGGACCGGCGGCAAATGGACAAAGCTCCATGGAGGTCGCCCTTAACTGGAAGGATGCTGGAAAGTTCATGCATCGCTTCGGTCTGCCCAAGGGCGTTGATCGCGGCGAAGGCGAACTCACCGGCGAGATCAGTTGGCCCGGCTCGCCCGCAGGCTTCGCCTACGCGCGGCTCGGCGGAAAATTCACGCTCAAGACCGGCGCGGGTCGTTTCAGCGAAATGGAGCCAGGCATTGCAAAGCTCCTCGGCATCATCTCGTTGCAGTCGCTGCCGCGAAGGCTTTCGTTTAACTTCGACGATTTGTTCGGGCGCGGATTTGCGTTCGATTCGATTGCCGCCGAAGTTTCGATCAACGCCGGGAAAGCGGCTACCGAGGCCTTCGAAATCGCGGGTCCGGCGGCCCGCGTCGATATTCGCGGCAGCGCTGATCTCGAAGCCGAAACCGCACAGCTTCGGGTGCGCGTGTTTCCGAGCATCTCCGTGGCCACTGCAATCGGCGTGGGTCTCGCCACTGCCAATCCGGCCATTGGCGCGGCGGCGTGGCTGGGGCAGAAGATCGCGCGCGATCCGGTGGAGCGGTTACTGATGCAGGAATTCGATGTCACCGGACCGTGGGCCACCCCCGAGGTCAAGCAGCGGCGCGCGGTCAACGCAAGTGGAAATGAAAGTCTAACTGGCACGCCCGGGGTCAATTGACGCGGCAGATTTTGTAACCGGCGGATTTCGCGGGAGCGGCGATTTCAGTTTTTTGAAAAACTATTGCACGCATTGCCGCTTCAAAAAATAGGTTTGGCGTAAACTGTTTGCGCCTCAATATTAGTTAAAAAGCTAGCAAAACAGAGGCTGAATGCGGCAAATATAGAAAAAGCTAACTGCGAGACCTGAAAAACTCAGTTTGCACCGCGCAAGAGCACGAGAATTGCGCCGCTGCCGCCGCCGTTTGGTCGTGGTTCGCAATAGGCGAGCACTTCATCTTTCATTTGCAACCAGCGACGCGCTTTGCTGCGAAGCACCGGAATTTTCATGTGACTCGACAGCCCTTTGCCGTGAATGATGCGCACGCAACGCCAATCGGCAATTCGCGCAGCACGGATGAATTCGGAGAGCG
>JAAFJI010000035.1 GCA_013298045.1 Betaproteobacteria bacterium | reverse complement strand
ACCCTACTGGTCTGAAAGTCTCTAAACCATGCTCTGTAAACGAATCATCCCCTGCCTAGACATCAAAGACGGTCGCGTCGTCAAGGGCGTGAACTTTGTCGGTCTGCGCGACGCGGGCGATCCTGTTGAAGTGGCGAAGCGCTACAACGATCAAGGCGCAGACGAACTCTGCTTTTTGGACATCACCGCGAGCGTTGAGAAACGCGGTTTGCTCTTCGATTTGATCGAGCGCGTCGCGTCGCAAGTATTTATTCCTTTGACCGTCGGCGGTGGCGTGAAAATCGCAGAAGATTTGCGCCCACTCTTAAACGCAGGCGCGGACAAGGTGAGCATCAACACAGCGGGCGTCAACGATCCGACGATTTTCGACAAAGCAAGCCACTTCTACGGCGCGCAATGTGTCGTCGCCGCAATCGATGCCAAGCAAACGCGACCTGGTTTCTTCGAGGTCTTCATCCACGGCGGCCGCACGCCGACAGGCAAGGACGCAATTGCGTGGGCAAGCGAAGTCGCCGATCGCGGCGCTGGTGAAATTCTGCTCACCAGCATGGATCGCGATGGCGCGAAGATTGGTTTTGATCTTGAACTCACACGCGCGATTGCGGACGCCGTTTCAATTCCCGTGATCGCCTCGGGCGGCGTGGGCAACCTTCAACATCTCGTCGATGGCGTGCAAAAAGGCCGCGCGGATGCCGTGCTGGCCGCGTCGATTTTTCACTATGGGGAACACACGGTGGGCGCTGCGAAAGCCGCGATGCGCGCCGCTGGAATCAACGTACGAGCGTAGCTACCTGAGCGCGAGGCGCGGATTTTGCGTCGAACTTGCCGGTGTCGCAACGGGTCGATTAGCTTTGTATCTTTTTGCCGCATTTAATATCGAATTAAGCGCACTAATTCTTTATTTCGTTAAGTGCGATTAATAGCCAGTAATCGCTATTTTATAGGGCAATAGCGGCAGGAGCTGTAAATCATTCGCGCTATGCCGAGAAGGAACCGGCGTACGACGCTAGCTACTATCCCCCGGTGGCGCGAAGCAGGAAAATCGTCGCCAACCCGAGGAAGATGAAGAAGCCGCCGGTATCAGTCACGGCAGTTAACAACACGCTGCCGCCCTGTGCCGGATCGCGGCCGTTTTTGTGCCGCCACATCGGAATTGCCACGCCCATCACCGCCGCGAGAATGAGGTTCAACGTCATCGCGGCTGTCAGCACAAGCCCCAAGCCCCAGCTCTTTTCGAGCAGGCCAATCACGATGCCGATGATGCCGCCGAAGATGACGCCATTGAGCAGCGCGACTTTGATTTCTTTGCGAATCAGGCGACGAAAGTGATCGCTGCCGATTTGGCCGAGCGCGATGGCGCGTGCGATCATGGTGAGCGTTTGATTGCCCGAGTTACCGCCAATGCCCGCGACGATGGTCTGCAGCACCGCGAGCACTGCGAGTTTCGAAATCGAGCCCTGGAACAGATCTGTCGCGCGAGAGGCGATAAACGCAGTGACGAGATTCAGCGCAAGCCACTGCCAACGGTTTTTCACACTCTTCCAGACGCTCGCAAAGACGTCCTCTTCCTCGCGCAAACCGGCACTTTTTCGCATGTCCTCTTCAGCGCTCTCGCGAACAAAATCGAGCACCTCGGCGACCGTTACCCGCCCCACCAACGCGCCATGTGCATCTACCACCGGCGCGGAGACAAGATCGTAGCGCTCGAAGGCGGCAGCGGCTGAGTCAGCGTGGTCGGTTGCCTCGAAGCGAATCGGCGGCGACATCATGACCTCGCTCACCAAACGATCTTCATCGGTGACGAGAATAACGTTGGTGTGCAACACGCCGAGGAGTTTCTCGTCGCGATCGATCACGAACACCTGATCGGTGTTAGCCGGCAACTCGTCGAAGCGACGTAGGTAGCGCATCACGACTTCAAGCGTGACGTCGGCGCGTACCTCGATCATGTCGAAATCCATGAGCGCGCCGACCATGTCCGCCTCGTACGACATGGCCTGGCGAAGTTGCTCCCGCTCTTCCGGATCGAGTGCGCGCTTGACCTCTTCGACCACCTCGTCCGGCAAATCGGGTGCAAGCTCAGCGATGTCTTCAGCATCGAGCGTGGCTGCAGCAGCCACCAGCTCCGGCGCGTCCATGCTGGCGATGAGGCTCTCGCGCACGGCGTCCGAGGTCTCAACCAGGATGTCGCCTTCGCGCTCGGTTTTGACCAGATCCCAGACAAATAGACGCTCATCAAGCGGCATTGCCTCGAGGATGTGTGCGATATCGGCCGAGTGCAGCAGATCGAGCCGGGCGCGCAGCGCTGTTCGCACCGACGCGAGCACAGGACTACCTGCTGCGTCGTCGGCACCGTCGTTTAGCGTTTGCGCGAACCCGGAGAGCAGCCGGTACTGCCGCACAAGGGCGGTAACGTCGCTCAGCGCTTCATTGAGCGCGTCATCCACGCTCGCGGAAAGCGACTCTTTGTCGAGAGCTTCGGGCATGGAGGGTCGGAGTCCAAGTGGATGGGTGCGGGATGCGGAACCGAAATTCTAGCCTGCCGACGTGACGCTCAAGATGACGATTTCAAGCACTCTACTCCGGCAATTCGACTTGCGGCATACGCGCCACAATGATTCCGATTTTCTTTCTCAGCCCGGGTGCGTTGCCGTTGCGCTCGTAGAAGCGTGGATTGGGAGCCATCGCCGCGAGGCGTGCGGCCTGCTCGACCGAGAGCTGCGCAGCGGAGATACCGAAGTAGCGCCGAGCCGCCGCCTCGGCACCGAACACGCCGTTTCCCCATTCGATCACGTTCAAATAGAGTTCAAGAATGCGCTCTTTGTCGAGCGTGTGTTCGAGCATCAAGGTGATGATTGCTTCCTGCCCCTTGCGCAGATAGCTTTTCTCAGGCGAGAGAAACAGGTTTTTCGCGAGCTGCTGCGTGATGGTCGATCCGCCCGCCACAAATCGCCCCTTCGCTCGGTTCCTCTCGAGCGCGAGCTCAATGCCGTCCCAATCGAAACCCTCGTGCTCGACGAATTTCGAGTCTTCAGCAGCAATCATCGCGCGCTTTAGGTTGCGCGATATTTTCGAGTACGCGACCCACTGGTAGCGAAGCTCTGCCTCCGGCTTGCTTGCTCGTAATTCGCCCAAGCGATGCGACATGAAAGCGGTTCGCGCCGGCGCGTGTTCGGCGTACCAGTGCACGAGCGCATAAAAATAGATCTGCGCCGCGACGAACATGAGCGCTGCCGAAAGAAAGATCGCGGCGAGTGCACGCACCAAACGTTGCATCGCAGCTACTTCGCCGAGCCTGAGCTCGGCGCCGAGGTCGCGGCCGGGAACGCACCGCCACGGCTTTCGAGTTCCCCCTCGCGCGTGAAGCTCCAGGTGCGCGTAATGTAGAGAATATCGGTATCGTGTCGAATATCCTGCGGGAATGGCGAAAAAGGTGCGGAGCGCTCGACGATCTTGACAGCTGCAGCATCAAGAATTTTTTGTCCGGAAGGTCGATCAATCTCGATCGATTCGACCCGCCCGTCGGATTTGATCCCGACCGTCAGCACCAGCGAGCCATGAATTCTTCGCTCGCGCGCAACCGTCGGATAGTTGTCGTTGCCGACCTTCTCAACCTTTTGCCGCCAATCCTCAACGTAGCGCGCAAAACGATATTCGGCAGCGCGCGCGCCAATGTGGCGTTTCTTCGGACGTTGTTGATAGGCATCGAACTCGCGCGCGATCTGGGCTTCGAGTCGCTGCAATTCGAGCGCTTTTTCCGAAAGCTGTTTCATCGTGCTTGCGGCTTCTGCGCGCGCAGACTCGGTAGCCTCGCGTTGATTGGCAATCGCGTTCTTGCTCTTCAGTTGTCGCATCAATTCCCGCGTCTGCGTTTCTAGCGACTGCACCTGCTCTTGTGCCAGTGCGAGCTGCATTTGCTGTGCATCCATCGCCGCTCGCGGCAGGGGCGAGCTCAAGCGTCGCTTGGCGTCGGTGTTACCGCCGCCGTCAAGATTTGCCTGCGCCAGGAAGTCGGCCTTCGAAGGCCGGCTGAGTGTCTTCGCGTTGACCAGGGACACCTCGAGTGGCGGTGACTCCGGTGGTTTGCGAAATAGCTTCGGGAGCTCAAAGTGGATCGAGAGCACGATCGCATGCGCGGCGATTGAGCCCATAACGGTCCACGTCAATAGCGGGCTCGCACCGGTTGCGGTGACGACCGGGCGCTGAACGACAATACTGCGGCTCTTGGCTTTCACAGCGCCATTGTATGAGGCTCCGAGGCGCGGTCGCGCCGCGCAATCTCAACCGCAGAAGCGGGCTCACGCACCGGGTGGCTACGCGAGTTTTTCGATAAATCGCAGGTGCAACGCCGGTTCGTAGAGGTCGATTTCACCCACCGCGAGCAGCACTTTGCTGCCCGGCTCCTGGTGCGACATGTCGTTGATTCGCTGCACCAAGGGCAGGCTGTCGAATCGAACCAAATTCTCGCGAATGACGGTCGCGCCCAGCCGCTCAATTTTTTCCTGCGCCAGATAGCGACAGCACCAATAAAACTCCATCTGCTGCTGGAAATCGCCATAGAGCGAGTAGGTGGTGTCAAAGTCGGCAATCGCCGCGAGCAACTTCGCGTCACCACGTATGTAGGGCAGCGTTTGGCCGCGCGCGATCGCAACAATTTGCCGCTGATTGACCAGATCGGCGTAGCGCCGCAGCGGCGAGCTCGCCCACATATAGTGAGCGACATTGAGCCCCTCGTGCGGCCCGGCAAGGGAGCTCATTTTGGTTTTTCCGGCCGATTGCACGCGAAACATCCCGGGCGCACCGCGGTCGGCGAGCAATTTAGCCCACGTCACGTTGGCGTAGATCATGAGTTCCGACACGATCACATCGATTGCCGAGCCGCGCGCGCGCGGTTTGATGTCGATGCTCGCCCCGGGGGATTCCGGATCGCCGGTGACGACAAAGTTGTAGTCCACGCGATTTACCGTTTGCTCGCCACGCGCGCCCTGCAATTGTGCGGCAAGTCGGTAGAGGAATCGCAGTTCGGCTGCAAACGGGACCGAATCGTCACCCGCTTCCATCCACGTACTGCGATCGAGCGTCGGAATGCGTAAGTTTTCGCGAATTTCGATGCGCTCGATCTTTGTCTCGATCTTCACCACTTCAAGCGTCGCGTTCACATCCAGATAAAGCGACACCGCCGGAACCTTTGAGCCCGCATTCAATGAGTATGCGTTGCAGACATCATCCGGCAACATCGTGATTTTGTTACCGGGCATGTACACCGTGGACAGTCGATCGCGCGCGATTTTGTCCTGTCCGCTGTCGATCGCGATACCCAACGCGGGCGCTGCGATGTGGATACCGACACAATGGCCCCCTGCGATTTGGGTTACCGAAAATGCGTCGTCAATTTCGGTGGTCGAATCGTCATCGATGCTAAACGCCTGCACTTCGGCATCCGACAGCTCGCCAGGTACGCTCACTGGCTCGGCGGCAGGGAAAGAGACGCCTTTCGGAAACGCGTTGAGTAGAAACTTCCCGTAGTGCAGCGCGTGCGTCGAGGCGATTACGCCGGTTTTGGCCAAAAGCGGGATCGGTGCGGTGCGCGTTGTTTCGACCGCCGCCATCAACGCCTTGTATTCGAGACTTTGCTTGTCGGGGGCGTGCACAAGGCGAAGCCACTGCCGCGCAATCGGCTCCGGCGCGCGCCCCTGCACGAGCTCATCTACCCAAGCGGCGACCTGTTCGGCCTCGCGTGCCCGTTTTTCGACTCCGGCAAGCGCGGCCTTTAGCGCCTCCTCGGGTGCGGGCTTGTAGATGCCTTTGCCGCGTTTGTAGAAATACATTGGAGCCGAGTGAAGCGCCAGCAACGTCGCTGCGGTTTGCGCTGCCTCGGCCGACTCGCCAAAGTATTCTTTTGCAAACTCGGAAAACGGACGCTCCACATTTTGCGCAGCGCTCTGCCAAAGCAAATCAAGATCGATGTCGGCGCGAATTAATTCGGCTTTCTCTTTCATTGCCGCAATCGTGTTGGATTCAAATCGAAATAGTACGTTTATCGATTTAACCTTTATTCTTCGACCACCGTCCAACTCTATTTGGGCAGAGGCGTCCGAAGTTGAAAGAATGTGCCCGAACTTAAGTTGTCCGTCGTCTTCGAAGAGTGCGTTCATATAAATTGCGGACGAAGGACTGAGGACGAAAGACGCAGCGGTAACGACCGCGTGCGTCGCTCGATCAGCGGTCTCCTGTTACCTGTCTCCTGTGACCTGATTAACGACGCCGTGCGGCACATGCCCCGAGGCTACGACGCGGCTCGCCGATTCGACGTGACGTCGTTGATCGTCGAAAAAAATATCGGCACCGAACGCGCGAAGAAACTCCGCCTTGTCGAGGCCGCCCAAGAAAAGCGCTTCGTCGATACGAATGCCCCACTGGCGCAAGGTACGAATCACACGCTCATGCGCAGGCGCGCTGCGTGCGGTCACAAGTGCCGTACGAATGGGTTGACCGTCACGAGGAAATTCGGTCTGGATTCGGTGCAGCGCCTGCAAAAATCCTTGAAACGGCCCGCCTTCGAGCGGTCGAGCCGCCGCCTCTTGCTCGGACTTTGAAAACGCTTCGAGTCCGTCACTCTGGAAGACCCGCTCGGCTTCATCAGAGAACAGCACGGCGTCGCCGTCGAATGCAATTCGCAGCACCTCTCCGGCGCTTACCGAGCTCGCGATTGCCGTCGCGCTGCGCGGCACGATGGTCGCTGCCGCGTGCCCAGATTCGAGCGCGTGTTTCACGTCGCTCGCGTCGGCGGACAGAAACAAGTGCGAACCGAGCGCTGAGACGTAGCGTGAGGTATCGCTGCCACTGGTGAACACGGCGCGAGTGATGGCAAGCCCATAGTGCTGGATCGAGTTGAACACGCGAAGCCCGGTATCGGCACTATTGCGCGAAAGCAGCACGACCTCCACATAGGGGCGACCGGAGACATTGAGTTTGAGCAGTTTGCGCGCCAGATCAAAGGCCACGCCCGGTTTGAGAATGATCGACTCGCGCTCGACCTGATGCGCCTGATAGGCCTCTACACCGCCGGATTCGTAAATCGCGTGACTCTCCGACAAATCGAACAGCGCACGCGACGAAATCGCGATAACCAAGCGGTCGTCTAGGGTGACAGCCATTGCCTAAATGATCGATTCGGCGTGCGAACCCGATGTCTCGGCGTTGCGCTCGACCACGGCAAGGCGCGCGCTTGAGAAAATCGCGGTGCTGCCAGACATGCTGTACGGCGCAATAAAAAGGCAATTGGGAGAGGACACACGAGTTCCGACGGGACGAGAACTTCAATTTTAGGCGACCGGCGCTCGATTCGCGACGGTCGGGCGGATAGCGACGCAAATCCGCCTCAAAGGGCGATGCTCAGGCCCCCAAGAGCGGTCAACAATTTCGCGTGAATACCGCCAAATCCACCATTGCTCATGACCAGCAAATGGTCGCCCGGACGCGCAATGCGAACAAGTTCGGAGACCAGTGCCTCGACGCTTTTTGACTCGTGCGCCTTGCTGCCGAGAGGGCGCAAGGCATCCGCCACATCCCAGTTCACGCCACCGGAATACGCAAAGCACAAGTCGGCTGCGGCAAGGCTCGCCGGGAGCGCAGCCCGCATCGCGCCCTGCTTCATCGTATTGGAACGTGGCTCGAACACAGCGATGACACGATTGCCCGCGGGTATCGCTTGTTTGAGTGCGGCGATCGATGCCTCGATTGCCGTCGGATGATGCGCGAAATCATCATAGACGTGCACGCCGCTTACGACACCGCGCAATTCAAGACGTCGCCTCACCCCCGAGAAATCGGCAAGCGCGGTCAGCGCCGCGGCCGGTGCGACACCCACATGACGCGCTGCTGCAATCGCTGCCATCGCATTCATCCGATTGTGTTCACCTGGCATAGAGAGTTTGAGCTTGCCAAAGCGTTCTCCGGCAAAGTCAAGGTTTGCGTCAGCGGTGAAATGCCAACCGGCTTCGACACCGAACGCCTCACGACTTGACCAGCAGCCCATCGCAAGCACGTTGCCGAGCGCCGCACTGGTGCCGTTGTGGATGATTCGACCGGTGGAAGGGACGGTGCGCACCAGGTGGTGAAACTGCCGCTCAATGGCCGCCAAATCCGGGAAGATGTCGGCGTGATCGTATTCGAGGTTATTCAATATCGCGGTGCGCGGGCCGTAGTGCACGAACTTGCTGCGTTTGTCGAAAAACGCGGTGTCGTATTCGTCCGCTTCAACAACAAAATGGGTCGAGGCACGGCCGTCCTTGCCGTGAAGACGCGCCGAAATACCGTGATCTTTGGCCACGCCGCCGATTAAGAAGCCGCTCCCAACACCGCAGCGATCGAGAATAAAACTCAACATCGAGGTGGTCGTGGTTTTGCCGTGCGTGCCAGCCACCGCAAGCACATGCCGGCCGCGCAATACGTTCTCCGCCAGCCATTGCGGGCCCGACATGTAGCGTGCCCCATGATCGAGGATCGCCTCCATCAGCGGGTTACCGCGCGAAACGACGTTACCGATCACGAATACATCGGGTTCAAGCGCGAGTTGATCCGGCGAATACCCCGAAATGAGATCGATCCCCAGCGCCGCCAACTGCTCCGACATCGGCGGGTAAACATTGGCGTCGCAGCCGGTGACCCGGTGACCCGCCTCGCGTGCGAGCGCGGCCACACCGCCCATAAACGTGCCGCAGATGCCTAAGATGTGGAGATGCATAAAAAGACTCGCCGAACAGAGCGTGCGCTGTGCGTCGCCCGGATCAAGTAGAAAGCTGGTTTGCGAATCGTAGCCGACCGCCGCCGTCTCGTTTGGCCTCATACATCGCGCGATCAGCCCGACTCACCAGTTCATCACTAGAAACGCCACCCGCACCACACGAGGTCATCGCCACGCCGATGCTTGCCGAGAGCGTGAGCCGAGGTGCGCCCTCGATGGAGATTGCTGAAATTGCCGCGATAGCGGCTTCAGCGAACGCGCGCGCGGCGACGGCACTCGAAGCCCGGGTCACGACGACGATCTCGTCGCCTCCGAGGCGAGCGACGAGATCGTCGGCAGCCGCGCATTGGCTCATGCACCGCACGGCTTCAATCAAAACCTGGTCGCCAGCGGCGTGCCCAAACCGATCGTTGACTTGCTTGAACCCATCGAGATCTGCAAAAAACAGGCTGACCACAGAGGCCTCGCTCGATTGCAGCCGCTGATCGAGCGCTGAGAAAAACGCGCGGCGCGTCAGCGCGCCAGTGAGCGGATCGCGATCAGCTGCGTTTTGAAGCGATTGCTGAAGAAGCTTCGTTTCGTGAACATCAAACGAAACGTTGTAGCAGCCGACGATGCGCCCAGCATCATCAAAGTCGGGTGTAAAAACTGACTTGATCCAGCGCTCAGAGCCATCGGAAAGCTTTGTGATTCTCTCGGCACTGACCTCTTGCCCTCGCAGCGCTGCGTCGGCCATCGATTGCACCATTTCGCCCAACTCGCCGCTTAGCATCTCACGCGGTGTGCGCCCGATCAGCTCGCTCGCAGGAAGTCCGCGCCAAGCAAGAAAGGTTGCGTTGAGAAATTTGTACTGCCCTGTCACATCGAGATAACCGATCGGGTTAGGAATACGGTTGGCAAAGCTTTGCAGTCGTAATCTAGCCTCCATTCGCGCCTGGGCGTCGATACCAAGCGAGAACACCGACTGCATGCGTCCATTTGCATCCCAACGGACGGTGCTGTACCACTCCATCCAAAGGTAGTGTCCGTTACGGTGTCGATAGCGATTGGTGTTGACGATGGTGGACGAGCCGGACTTGAGCATTCGCTTGATGACCGTATCAATCTCGTCGCGGTCGTCTGGGTGGACAAAGTCGCGAGTAAATCGCCGACCGAGCATCTCTGCGCTGCTGTAGCCGAGCAGCGCCTGCGCGCGCGGCGACCACTGCACAATTTCGCCCTGCCCGTTGTATGCCACAACGACCACCGGGGAATTCTCCAGATGTGCGCGCAGCTGTTCGTGAACGCTCGCGATTTCTTCCTGGACGGTCTTCAATTCGTGCACATCAAAACTGGTGACGTAGACGCCTTCGACCGCGCCATTTTCGTCGCGACTGGGCGAATAGACCGTACGCGTCCAGCGCGATCGATTCTCTGGCAGCCTCACCAATCGTTCGTTGATAGTGGTTTGTCCCGAAAGCGCGCTCTGAATAAATGGTTTGAAACCTTCCCAGACTGCGTCGCCGCGCGATTGCGCAACGTGTTGTCCAATCACCTGTTCCGGGCGCAGTTTGTGACGTGCAAGAAACTCGCGGTTGGCAAATCGATATGCCCCTGCACGATCAACAAACGTCAACGGAAACGGGATGTTGTCGGTGAACCGGTCGAGACGGGCGGCCGACGCTTCAAGACGTTTTCGCGCGCGAACGTCGGCGTCGATGTCGTACACGGTAACCAGCACGCCACGCGCCACGCCGGTCGCATCGCGATCGGCCACGATGCGTGTTCTCACCCAGCGCGGCGGATCCTCGTGTGTCGCTACGTGGTCGAAGGTTACCGTTTCGTTGGCGAACGCCCGTTCGTAGTGTGACTCAGCAATCGCGAAAGCGCTACTGCCGAATACCTCGCCAACCGTTCGACCGATGATCTCGTCGCGCTCGCGATTGGCGTAAGCAGCGAAGGGTTTATTGCAGTATGTGATTTCGCGCTGCGGATTGACCCGTGCGATCGGCAGATCAATCGATTCGAGCACACTGCGCAAACGTGCCTCGTTGGCCGCAAGCTGCTGCCTAAGGCGAATGTCATCGTCAATATCGAAGGCAATGGTGAACACTGTCTCGGCCGACGCGTTGCTCACCTCGTCCGGAAACACGTGAACGCGATGCCAGCGCGGCTCTGGCGCTTTCCCGTAGACCAGCCGTTCATACGAGACAGAAACACCGGCAAAGGCGCGCTCGAACGAGCTCTTCGCGACCGCCCATGCCGCTGCGCCGAAAATCTCGGTGACGGTTTTTCCGAGGACCTCCGAGCGCGGTCGACCGACCCAAATCTCGTACGGTGAGTTACAGAATACGAGTTTGCCGTCGCGATCCCAACGCGCCATCGGCATGACAATCGATTCGACCAGTCGCCGCACTTGCTCGCCGCGTTCGCCGACCGCGCGCTCGAGCTCTTTGGCGGCGGTGATGTCTTCCAAAAACGTGTAGTAGCCGACCACTTCACCGGCGCGGTTGCGGTTCGGATAGTGTTCTATCTGCCACCACGCCGTGCCCGTTCTTGCGCCCTCGACGCGGCGAGCTTCACTCAACTGATACCCGGCTAGCACCCGGCGCAGTGTTGGCAGTTGCGCCTCGAATGCGTTGCGCCCGTCTATCTCGGCGTAAGTGAGCCCGAGGATCATGTTGCGCGCGAGCCGGAAGCGCGAGCAAAGCGCCTCGTTCACGTAGCGATAGCGATGCTCGACGTCGCAGTAAGCCACCGGCGCGTTGAGCACGTCGAGCAGCGTAGCGATCTTGGCAGAATCGTTGTCCTTGTCGTCCGGCGAAGCGCCGTAGAGCAAGAGTTGACGATCAATCATTGTGCATTCGACGCCCTGGGTCGCAGTCATGGAGAGGGCGACACGGGCCCCGCGCTTCGCGATCGGCACATCGTTAAGGCGCGACCGTACAATCGGAGGAAGCATAGCAAACTCGCAATACGCTGGTGGCGTTCGTTTGTGTGCCTCACCGCGTCGATTGGTAGCCCCGCTCCGCCTGCGCGAAGTGGCGAGTTTGTCCAGCGATGTCGCCGATTCGACGCACCGACCTACCCAAATTTTCGATGCAAAGCTTCACTGACCAAGCAACGGCGCTGCGCGCGAGCGCAAAGCATGCGTTCTTAGAAACGGAACCGGACGCAAAAGTGCGCTTGGCGCGAACCCTCGCGATTTGCCTCAATAAATCTCCCACTTCAATCCTGCCACCGTCGCAAGTCGGCGACGAGTGCAGTCCGGGGCGACCGGCGCGTCCCAACCTTGTTTCACCGCGCGAGCTCGCTCATCGATCCCCGGCGACGCTTGTCGGTCGCGCAACCCTGATTCACGCAATCGCGCATATTGAATTCAACGCGATCAACTTGGCGCTAGACATCATCTGGCGCTTCGAAAATACGCCGCTTGAGTTTTTGCAAGACTGGGCAGTCGTTGCGTCGGAAGAAGCGCTGCACTTCAGCTTGCTCAGAGCGCATTTGCAAACACTCGGTTACGACTACGGCGATTTTCCTGCACACAATGGGCTCTGGGAGATGGCGCTTAAAACCAAGGACGATTTGCTCGCGCGGCTCGCGCTCGTGCCGCGAACACTCGAGGCGCGCGGGCTCGACGTGTCGCCTGCGATGCGCGACAAACTCGCCCAGGCAGGCGATGCGCGCGCTGCGGAAATCCTCGACATCATCCTGCGCGATGAAATCGGTCATGTTTCGATTGGAAACCGCTGGTTCCGGCACTACTGTGCGCTGCGCGGCGTCGATCCCATCGACGTCTTCGAAACGCTCAGCACCGAATTTGATGCGCCGATTCCGCGCCCGCCATTTAACGTCGGCGCACGACTCGAAGCCGGCTTCGTTCAGAAGGAAATAGATCGGTTGATCGCGCGAGCTGGCGGACACTAATTCAAGCGATCATCTTTTTCGCGAATCGCCCCATAAAATCTACTAATCGCTCAGTTTTTAATGATTCTTGATAGCAAATAGTAATTGACTTTTATTTATACTTAAAGCGGCGAATCGGCGCGTTGCTGCAAGCGTTTTTCTTATCTGTTGATTATGCCGAGTAGTGTGCTCCGCACCGCTTTGCAATTACTCCTGACGCTGCCGCGCAGACCCGCTGACCGCTACAGCGCCTCAGCAACGCGACGTAGTGGGCTTCTCCTAGGTCTTGAGTCCGGGGAACAAGCCGTTCAATCCGGACGCCAGAATTTCAATGGCGAGCGCAGCGGTGATCAAGCCCCCGACCCGCGTCAGGATGTTCATTCCCGTTAACCCCATGAATTTGGCAACGCGCTGCGCTGCGCGCAGGGCGAGCCAGGTGAGCAGCGCGACGATAAGGATCACGCAAGCCATGATGCCCAAATGCGCGAGCTTGCCAAAGCTCTGAATGCCGGCGTGCGATTGACCGAACACGATCACCATCGAGATCGCACCGGGTCCCGCAAGCAGCGGGGTTGCCAGGGGAACGACCGCGACCGCATGTTTGTGCGCAGCCTCTTCCTGTTCTTCCGGCGTCTGCCGCGTGCGTCCGGTCTCGGCATTGAAACTCGATATCGCGCTCATCAACAGGAGCACCGCGCCCGCGACTTTGAAAGAGGGTAGCGAAATCCCAAAAAATTCCAGCACCGGGCCGCCGAATAACATGCCGCCGGCGAGTATGAAAAATACCGAGATCGCGGCGATTCGGGCGATTCGATTGCGATCGCGCGACGAGGCGTTTGGCGTGAGCGCGAGGAAGAGAGGTACCGCAATCAAAGGATCGACGATTGCGAGCAGCCCGAGAAACGATTTCAGATAGACGGCGAGTTCCATACTGCAATTATCTGCGCGGCGAGCGCTGGCACCAATCGCGACCTTGTCACGGTACGCGGCGGGTCGTCGTTGGATTGGGCGGGCTCTCCTGCGTATCGCAGGCATCGAACAGATCGAGCCCCTTTCGATACTCCCGGGTTTGGATTTCGAGCAGACCCAGAATCGTTGAATAGATGTTGTCGTGACTGCGCGGCAGCTTTGTTTGTGCCCGTAAACAGGTCGCGTCCCAGCGCTCCATCGCAACGTATTGCGGCGACAGCCAGGCGAGCATCGGCACCTGCGTTTGTTCTTTTGGTGCGACGGCATAGGGCATGCCGTGCAGGTAGAGCCCGCCCTCGCCAAGCGATTCGCCGTGATCCGAGGCGTAGAGCATCATCGTCGCAAACTGATCCGAGAGCGTCTTGAGCAGCTCAACGACTTCACCGAGTACATGATCGGTGTAGACGATCGTGTTGTCATAAGTATTGATGAGCGCTTGCCGGTCGCAGGCCGATAGATCATTTGTCTTGCATGTCGGAGTGAACTTCTCGAATGCCTTGGGATAGCGTTTGTAGTAGGCCGGGCCGTGGCTGCCTTTCACGTGTAGCACGAGCAGCGTGTCGCGCGATTCGCTGCGTAACTTCTTCTCCAGTCCCTCAAGCAGAATTTCGTCGAAACATTCGCCTTTCTCGCTACACCAGCGCGGATTGTCGCTATTGGTGAGATCAACGTAGTCAATGCGGTCGCAAACACCTTTGCAACCCGCATCGTTGTCTCGCCAGATGGCGCGCACACCGGCACGCGCGACCACGTCGATCAGCGTTTCGTTCGCGCGCGCCTTCGAAAGCGAAAACTGCTCGCGCGGAAAACCCGAGAAGATGCATGGCAGCGAGATTGCGGTGGCCGTGCCACAGCTCTGGGTGTCGGGGAAATAGAGCGGATCGAGCGCACGCATCCGCGGCTTGGTGTCGCGCTCGTAGCCATTGAGCCCAACGTTTTTCGCCCGCGCCGTCTCGCCGAGCACGAACACAACCAGACGCGGCTTGTGCAATAGGTATGCCTGTTTTGCATCCTCGCCTCGCGGTGCGCGAACTACCTTCTCGGCCTGCAGACTATAGGCGTGACTCACAGCGGCGGCGACAAAATTGGTTGGTGCAACTGTGTGAAATGTTATGGCGCGGTTACGCGCAGCAGTTGCGTAGCGCGAGTATTGAAGCAGCACCAGTGCGATCACCGCAAACAGCAGCGTCGCCCAAGCCGCAGTCGGTAGCAGCCACGGACGCAACCACCCGCGCGTGGGTCGAAGCGGTACACGCCACAACAGAAGCGCGGGCAACACACCTACGAAGAACACCCAGAGCGCGGTGCGCAGACTGACGAGCTCAAAGGCTTCGCTTGCATGCGTCTGGACAATGTTGAGAAACATCGTCTTGTCGAATTGGGTGCCGAGAAAGAAGCTGAAATAACCGAGTACCGACGCCGATATCAGCACAATCGCGCAGAGGAGTTTGACGCTGCGCCCCCAGAACACGAGCCCGAGCAGCAACAAAGCGCTGAACGTGACGAGCACGACGAGCAACCCGCCACCTGCGACGAAAGCCAATTTTTGTAGACCCTCGCCCGCAGAGGGTGCGTCGACGAAGCGCTCAAGTGTCTCTAGGTTGGGCAGGAAAGCGACCCAAAACGCGGTTGCCAGAAGAAACTGTAGCCGCGTAGCCGCGAATGAAAATGTTGGGAACTGCATCTACGAATTGTTTCACGCCGATGCAAAATGAACCTTGCGATGCAACCGGTCATCGTACCGAGCCCGCGAAAAAGCGTGACGTGACGTGGACGCACATCGCTGAGACGTGCAGCGAAAGTCGCGTGCAAAACCAGTCAAATCACCTCAATCGGTAGCCCCACATAGTTCTCCGCGAGCGTCGTGCGTCCGGCGACAGAGCCGGTGTAATAGTCGAGCTCCGCGAGCTGCATTTGCTCGTGAAACGGATCATGCTCGGGAAAGTTGTGCAGCATCGAGGTCATGTGCCACGAAAAGCGCTCGCCTTTCCAGACGCGGCGCAGCGCGATTTCACTGTACCGATCCAGCCCGTGCGTGCTCGCCTGTTTGTAGAACATCTCTAGCGCGCGCGAAAGCACGATCACGTCCGATACCGCGAGATTCATGCCCTTTGCACCCGTAGGCGGCACGATGTGCGCGGCGTCACCCGCGAGAAACAGACGTCGATAGCGCATCGGCGCGGCGACAAAACTTCGCATCGGAGTGATGCTCTTCTGGATGATCGACCCGACGTTCGGCCGCCAGCCGTCATCGGTGGCAAGACGCAGCGTGAGCTCGCCCCAAATCCGATCATCCGACCAGTTGTCTGCGCTGTCGTTCGGGTCGCACTGCACGTAAAGCCGCGTCACTTTCGGCGAGCGCATCGAAAACAGCGCAAAGCCACGCTCGTGGTGCGCGTAGATCAGCTCATGCTGCGCGGGCGGCGCTTCGGCCAGGATTCCAAGCCACGCAAACGGGTAGATGCGGTCATACGTTTTGATCTGGTTTGCCGGGATTTGAGCGCGACAGATACCGTGGAAGCCATCGCAGCCAATCACGTAATCGCAGGCGATTTCCTGCGTGATGCCGCCGTGATCGAAGCACAGTCGCGGCGAATCGGATTCGATGCCTTGAACCGCGACACGATCGGCGTCGAAGCGGATATCGCCACCATCTGCAAGTCGGCGCGCGATCAAATCCTTCACCACTTCTTGTTGACCGTAGACTACGATCGCCTTGCCGCCGGTCAGCTCATCTAGCGCGACGCGATGGCGCTGACCGCGAAAGTGCATCTCGAAGCCGCTGTGGCGCAGCCCTTCGCGATGAAGGCGCTCGCCGACGCCCGCCTGTGTCAGGCAATCCACAGTCCCGTGTTCGAGCACGCCCGCACGCACGCGAGCTTCGCAGTACTCACGCGACTTGGCCTCCACAATCACGCTCTCAATTCCGTTCAAATGCAGCAGGTGCGACAAGAGCAGTCCCGCTGGCCCGGCACCGACAATGGCGACCTGTGTCTTCGTTCGCTGGGTCATTGCCGCGCCTCAATTGAGCACTCGGCGGCATCGGATTGAAAAACCAGCTCTACCTTGCTAAGCCGTTTAAAACATAAATAAACTGTCATTTTGTGGCTTTATTTTTGTATAGTAAATAGCCCATATATCCCATATTTCATTGGGCAGTGAGAGACTACGCTGCTTGCAATCGCTTCTCCCATTGCCCCGCTTTCATGATCGCTGAAATCTGGGTCGCGGGATCGCACAGAAGCGTCGCGTCCTGGGTCGGATCGTCCTCAACGACCAGCAGATCCGCGTGCGCACCGGTTGCAATCACGCCGAGCTTTCCCTCCTGCTGCAAAACCCTGGCCGCGACGCTGGTCGCGCTTTGCAGAATCTCAACCGGCGTTTGCACCGGCGCGCGCAGTCGCCATTCAATGGGCTGATGAGGATGCATCGCACCCAGTAGATCGGTGCCGAACGCAATCGGAATGCCGTGCGCTTTGGCAATTGCAACCGCAAGCTGCCCGGCGTCCTTGACCCGGTCGAGTTTTTTAAGCATCTCAGCGCTCCAGCCCAAACGCACGCCTTCGTCGCCGAGCACGAAGTACGTCGCGAGGGTCGGCACCAGGTAAGCGCCCTCTTCCTTCATCACCTTCGCGGTTGCCTCGTCGAGCAAATTGCCATGCTCAATCGTGCGCACGCCACACTGCACCGCTCGGGTGATCGACTGCGGCGAATACGCATGCGCCATGACATAGGTGTTGGCGGCGCGCGCCTCCTCGCACGCGGCGGTGATTTCGTCGAGCGAATACTGGGTGCCGTCGATGGGGTCGGTCGGTGATGCCACACCGCCACCGGCCATGATCTTGATTTGATTCGAACCGTTTCGCAGCTGTTCTCGCACCGCACGGCGCACTTCCGGCACGCCGTCGGCGAGTGCGGGAAAGAGGCCAATCCCGGCGCAGGTGCAAATGAATTCCTTCACGCCGCGCGGGCGAATGTCTGCGTGACCGCCGGTTTGGGTGAGCGGCGCACCGGCGATGAAGAGTCGCGGACCGCGCAGATAGCCGCGCTCGACCGCAAGCTGGATGCCGTAGTCCGCACCCGCCGCATCGCGCACCGTGGTGAAGCCGCGCATGAGCATGCCTTCGAGCACATGCTTCGCCTGAGCAGTGATGAGTGACGGTGGCTGCATCGAGAGCTGCCACACGTCGTGGTGCACGGCGTTGACATGAACATGGCAATCGATGAGCCCCGGCAGCACGACGCGACCGCCAACATCGATCACCGTCGCATCGACCTCGGGCACGGCGGTCATTTCGACGCCGACGATCACGCCCGCCTCGACGACAATCGTCGCACGCTCGGTCAGCACACCACGCAGGCTGTCGAAAACACGCGCATTTTTGATAAGAGTTCGATCGTTCATGGCAATCACGCGGCAGAGTCGTCAAACGATGAGTGTAAGACTGCATACAAGAATCCAGACGAGCGCGGCTCGAAATGACGTCGAGCGCTGCGCCGTGGCGACGGCGGCGACGGTGGTGCGTTCAGAGCATCGTCGAGCCTTAAAAATGACAGAAAAATGAGCCGCGTCACGCTGAATTTGTTGTAGATTCACTGGAATGCAACGACGCGTCATTTTCAACAACCGCTGGCTGCCGTATTTTTTGTTGGCACCACAGCTCGCGGTCACGCTGGTGTTTTTCTTTTGGCCCGCCGGTCAAGCCGTCTACACCTCGCTTTTGCAGCAAGACGCGTTCGGTCAGTCGGTCACCTTTGTTGGGCTCGAGAATTTCCGCGAGGTACTCGGCGACCCCGACTACCGCGCGACGCTGTGGCGCACCTTGATTTTTTCTGCGGCGGTGGCTTTTAGCGCCCTAGTACCTGCGCTCATTTTCGCGCTCATGGCGGAGCGGGTGACGCGTGGTGCAACCTTCTATCGCACAATTCTCGTTCTGCCTTACGCGATCGCACCGGCTGTGGCGGGTGTGCTCTGGCTGTTCATGTTTTCCCCGTCGGTCGGTGTGGTCGCCTACGCACTTAAGAAACTTGGCATCGACTGGAACCCAAAACTCGACGGCAGCGACGCAATGGCTCTCGTCATCATGGCGGCCGCCTGGAAGCAGATTAGCTACAACTTTCTATTTTTCCTGGCCGGGCTGCAGTCGATTCCGAAGGCGCTACTCGAAGCGGCCTCCATCGATGGCGCGGGTGAATGGCGCAAATTCCGCACGATCATTTTTCCGCTGCTCTCGCCCACCACGTTTTTCCTGCTAGTGGTGAACATTGTGTACGCTTTTTTCGACACCTTCGGCATCATCGACGCGGTCACCAGCGGCGGTCCCGCAAAAGCCACCGAAGTGCTCGTCTACAAGGTGTACTACGACGGCGTTGTCGCGCTCAATCTGGGTTCATCGGCGGCACAATCGGTCATTCTCATGGCCATCGTCATCGTGCTCACCGCCATTCAATTTCGCTACGTCGAGAAAAAGGTGCATTACTGATGAATGCTCAAGCGCTCGGCGCACGCACGCAGTGGCTGCCGCATCTCGTCCTGTTGATCGGTGTGTTCATCACGGCGTTTCCGCTGTGGGTCACGTTCGTCGCTTCAACGCTTACGCCGCAGGAGATCGCACAGACCCCAATGCGACTCTACCCAAGCGGCGAAATCTGGGCTAACTACAGCGAAGCCTGGTCGAAGGGCGCAGCTGGCACTTACCTGTCTCCGCCAGCCTCGACGCTTTTATTCAATTCGCTGATCGTGGCGCTCATCGTTACCTTCGGCAAGATCGCGGTGAGCCTGATTTCCGCCTATGCGGTCGTGTTCTTTAAGTTTCCGGGGCGCATGCTTTTTTTCTGGATGATCTTCATCACGCTGATGCTGCCGGTCGAGGTGCGCATCGTGCCCACCTATCAGGTCGTCACCGATTTAAACCTGCTTAATTCTTACGCGGGGCTCACCTTGCCGCTCATTGCCTCGGCCACCGCGACCTTGTTGTTTCGACAGTTTTTTCTCACGATTCCGGACGAGCTGGTCGAAGCGGCAAAAATCGACGGAGCCGGTCCACTGCGGTTTTTCAAGGATGTGGTTGTACCGTTGTCGCGCACCAATATCGCCGCCATGTTCGTCATCCTCTTCATCTACGGCTGGAATCAATACCTCTGGCCGCTGTTGATTACGACTTCGAACTCGCTCGACGTGATTGTCGTGGCGATCAAAAAAATGATTGGTACCGGTGCCGAGCCCACCGACTGGCACATCGTGATGTCGACTACGATTCTCGCGCTCGTCCCCCCGGTTCTGGTCATCATTGCGATGCAGAAAAGCTTCGTCAAAGGGCTCACCGACACCGAAAAGTGATCGACAGCGGCGCTTCGTACAATCGACGCCGACCTCTCAAAACTAGGACATAACCTTGGAACTCGCAGCATTTTCCGGCGCGTGGTGGGCGGCGCTGGGCTCAATCATTTTGGCCAATATCGTGCTCTCTGGCGACAACGCCGTCGTGATCGCAATGGCAGCGCGCAAGCTGCCCGACGGACAACGGCAAAAAGCGGTTTTCTGGGGCTCAGCCGCCGCAATCGTCATGCGCATCATCCTGACCTTGATCGCGGTTCAGCTCCTGCAACTTCCGTACTTGAAAATCGTCGGCGCGTTTCTTCTGGTCTATATCGGCGTGCAGCTGATGGCCGAAGGCGACGATGACAGCGATTCCGAGGGCGATGCGAAGGACGGGCTTGGTGCCGCCATTCGCACCATCCTGATCGCCGATTTGGTCATGAGCTTAGACAACGTGATTGCCGTCGCGGCGGCGGCGAAGGACAACAACACTCTGCTCATCATCGGGCTCGCAGTCAGCATTCCGCTAATCGTGTTCGGTTCGACGCTGCTTATGAAAGTAATGGATCGCTTTCCGATCATCATCACACTCGGCGCAGCGCTGCTCGGGTTTCTTGCGGGCGAGATGTTTGTCACCGACCCGGTGGACAAAGACTTCTTCGACAAGCTCACCGATTCACACGTCTACGCGGGGTTACTCGGTGCAGCGACAGTGGTCGCGATGGGGCTCTATGCGCGGCAGCGAAACGCGCGCAAGAAGCATTAATCTGTGACTAACTCGGGTTTCGCCGCATGAAAAATATCATCCATAGATGAAAGACATAATCTCGGTATCACATTGAAATTTCGCCAAGGTCATATTTTATTGGGCATAAATCGAGAGTGCTGCTAGCAACTTACCCGGTCTGACTCGATTCGGCGTCCCGCGCAGCAATGGACGCACCGCGTCGGAACGCCTAAGCGAGGGAGCCGAAACTTCGTATTGAATTCGACGCGCAATCAGTCGCGTCGGCGCTCAATCACCACGCCCACCATTGCGGCATTCGGCACCGCGCCAGGCTTGCCGATGGTCACGCGCACATAGGGCGCATGAAACTCGCCAAGCACCACGTCGGCGACGTGCGCGGCGAGCCTTTCCACGGTTTTGTACGAAAGCGTCGGCAGCAGTTCAGCCAGCCGTCGCGAAATACTGTCGTAGTTCATCAGCCCGACCGCGTTGTCGTGCGTAAACGCGCTTTCCTGATCGGCACCAATGTCCAGATCGATCAACACCGGACGCAGCGCAACCCGCTCCCACGCGTACACCCCGAGCGTAGTTTGGCATTTGAGCCCTTTGATGAACACGAGGTCCATGTCAAGTACTCGCGTTTGCCGGTGTCAGCGCTTGAGAAATGGTGCGCTCGATGCCAGCCGCGTCGAGTCCGACCGACGCGATCATGACAGCGGGATCGCCCTGATCGACGAGGGTATCGGGCAGCCCGATTTGCACAAGCGCGTTGGTGATTTGACTCGCCGCGAGAAATTCGGCGACTGCGCTTCCCGCGCTTCCCTGCACGCTTGCCTCTTCGATCGTCACCAGCACATCGTGCGTCGCTGCAAGTTCGCGGATGAGCGCTTGGTCGAGCGGTTTTGCGAAACGCATGTTCGCAACAGTTGCATTGAGCTTTTCCGCGACGACGAGCGACGGATGCAACATCGAACCCCAGGCAAGGATCGCAACGCGTTTGCCGACAGCCGCTCCGCTCTTTGTGGCGTCGCGTACGACCTCGCCTTTACCGAGTTGAATCGGTGCAATCGCAGCATCGGGTTCGCCGTGCGCGGCACCGCGCGGATAACGCACCGCGACTGGCGATTTCATTTCGAGCGCAAACGAGAGCATCGCGCGCGTCTCGGCGGCGGAGGTCGCGCTCATGATCGTCATGTTCGGCAAACAGCGCAGGTACGCCACGTCAAACGATCCCGCATGGGTTGGCCCATCGGCACCGACCAAACCCGCGCGATCGATGGCAAACACCACCGGAAGGTTTTGCAGCACGACATCGTGCACGAGCTGATCGTAAGCACGTTGCAA
The DNA here is from genome assembly GCA_013298045.1 of Betaproteobacteria bacterium. GTDB lineage: Bacteria > Pseudomonadota > Gammaproteobacteria > Burkholderiales > Casimicrobiaceae > Casimicrobium. Next base: position 59 of record JAAFJI010000035.1, on the reverse strand, counting down.
GAAGGTCGAGTAAATCGCGACCACCGGCTTCATGCCTTCGCAGGCGAGACCCGCCGCGA
>JAAFJI010000036.1 GCA_013298045.1 Betaproteobacteria bacterium | reverse complement strand
CGCGTTTTCAAGTATTGAACCGAAACCGTTTCAAGCAGATTCAGCGGGATTGCAGAACTTCAATGCGAACGCTCTCGTCGTTGCGTTTCACGTTAGCGCCGACAATCCGCTCGTCGGTGTCGAAGGACGCGCGGCGTTGATTCGAAAACTGGGTGAAGTTGTTTCGTCGAAGCCGCAGTTTGAAAGCGTAATGCGGGTTGGGGGGCTATTTGATTTCGCGACGAAGCAAGGAACGGTTCGCGAGATCGTTGCCGATGACCTACTGCAATCAGTGCTAAACGGCATGATCGATATTTGGCCTTCGGCAAATACGATCAATGGTCAGGCGCTCGGCGATTGCTGGCATTGCGAGTTAATCGATGGCTGGATGCCGTTCCATAAACTCTCACAATGGCTCACGTACTCTTTGCTCGAACCGTTTCAACGCGCGGGTGTGAGTGTGACGAACCTAGATGCGCTCACCGGGCTTCCCGAATATCGCAACGGCGGCTTGTTTCTGGATACCAACGTGATCGTGCCGCGCGACGCCTCGCTCTTGTCGCAATCGCTCACTGCGGGCGATCAGGCGATTGTGGAATGGCGCGCGTTGACAGTGGCGTTAATCGACGAGCTTGCGCCGCTCGTACGCATGAAGCTTGGCTTATCGGCGGAGCAAATGCCATTGGCCTCGGTTCTCGAAGGAGGCACTTGGGCGACGGGGCGCAAGCTCGCGGCGGAGAGACGCAACGGCTTGCCGCCGCTCAATATCGTGAGCGACGGGACGGTCTTTTAGCGATGCGATCAACGCTCGGCGCGCGACGCGCTACGTGTCCCAGTGATTCGTGACTACGGTGTCGCCCGCTGCCGCAGCAACTGCAAATAGAGCGCGCCGTCGAGGGCCTGTCCGGTGCGCTGCGATTGCCAGAGCACTTCGCCGAGGCATTCGAGGATTTCGTGTTTCGCAGTGTGTGTATCACCATCGTGCTTGGCGGCGAGCTGCGCATGAATATCGACGATGCCGGTCGGCTGATCGATATCGAGTTGCTCCTGAATGGCGAGATGAAATCCAAAATGTAAAAACGGATTGATATCCCCGGACTCCGGTCGCCAGTCGGTCGTGATGAACGATTCCGGACGTTCGAGCACGCGGTGATATTCGGGATGAAGCGCGATGATTTCCGCGGCCTTGCGCTCGAGCGGCGTCAACGACTCATGCGCCTGAAATTTTTTCCAGGTGTCGATGAAAAACTGGCGCGCCTGATCGCGGCTGGGGTTGTACATGTGACTTGATTCTGAAGGCAGTAGTAGCGGACGTGCGTGCGATTTTCCCAGATACGTCGTGTCCGAGGATCAGACCCGGCTCTTCGCGAGCAAGCTCGCGCCTACCCGCAAGAAGCTGCGTCGCGAAGCTTACGGCGCGGTGCGTACTCGCATTCGTCGAACACCACACACTGTGCGCACTTCGGCGTACGCGCGACGCAGGTATAGCGTCCGTGAAGAATGAGCCAGTGGTGCGCGCTTTTCAGAAATTCGGGGGGCGTGAACTTCATGAGCTTTCGCTCCACCTCGTCTACGTTCTTACCCGGCGCGAGCTTCATGCGATTGGCGACCCGAAACACGTGAGTGTCGACAGCAAAGGTGGCTTCGCCAAAGGCTTCGTTTAGGACGACGTTCGCAGTTTTTCTCCCGACGCCCGGCAAGGCTTCCAGTGCCGCGCGATCGTGCGGCACCTCGCCACCGTGGCGCTCGATCAATTGCTGTGCCGCCGCGACTGCGTTTTTTGCTTTGTTCCTGAAGAGCCCAATTGTCTTGATATGCGCTTCGAGCGCAGCCACGCCGAGATCGACCAGCTGCTGCGGCGTTTGTACGACCGGGAAAAATCGCCGCGTCGCAAGGTTCACCGCTTTGTCCGTGGTCTGCGCCGAGAGCAGCACAGCAATCACGAGCTGAAACGGATTGCCGTAGTCGAGCTCGGTCTTTGGTGCTGGATTTTCGCGAGCCAGCTTTGCAAAGATAAGCCGCCTTTTTTCTGAGTTCATGAGGTAATTCTTGCCTTCGCTTTTGCAAGTATTTCCGCCATCAATACCTTTTTATCTGGGGCATTGATTTGATTTTTTGCACTTAGCGTGCCGGTCGTAATCATCGCCGAAAGCCCCTCTTCGCTACGAACCGCGTAGCGCGCTTTGTGCGATGTGTACGCACGTCGCAGCGCGCCAGCCTGCGCTTCCCGCGAAGCGAGTGTCAAATGAGCGCGGCTTGCGAAACCGGCGTGCGGCACAAGCGAGATGCAATCCACCGGACAGGCGATGATGCAAAGCTCGCATCCGGTGCAATCCTCCTCGATCACGGTATGCATGCGCTTCGCCGCGCCGACAATCGCATCGGTCGGACACGCGGGCAGGCACTTCGCGCAACCGATGCACGCCGCCTCATCAATCAGCGCGACATGTTCGGCGGCGTAGGCATCGACGTCGTCGGCGAGCGCAGGCATTGAGCTCGGGTCGCGGCCGAGCAGCGCAGCGAGCGATACACGCGTCGCCTCGGCACCGGGCGGGCAACGGTTAATTTCCGCCTCGCCCGCCGCGAGCGCGCTCGCATAGTCGCGACAATCGGCGTAGCCGCAGCGCTGGCATTGCGTCTGCGGCAGCAGCGAATCGATTGCATCAATGGAAACGGAAAGCGGTACGGATAACATCGATAGCGATTATCGCAATCAAACCGACACCCGAGCGGGCTAGCGCGACAGATCGATCAAGGAGGACAGGACTTATGGACGAGCGTGCGTCGCGTCGTTTGATGGGCGGTTACGGCATGCTCTCGCGCCTCTGCGCTTGGGGACTCAGGCGCTTCGGCTGGCGGCTGGAGGTGCTCGATCCACTGCCCGAGCGTTGCGTGATCATCATGTACCCGCACACCAGCAATTGGGATTTTGTGGTCGGTTTGGCAACGAAATGGGCCGTCGGTTTGCATGTGAAGCGCGACGCGCTGCGCTTCGCCGGCAAAGAAAGCTTGTTCAACTGGCCGTGGGGCGCGTTTTTCCGCGCCGTCGGCGGGTTTCCGGTCAAGCGCACCGGCAGTCATGGCTTCGTCGAGCAAATGGCCACGCGTTTTGCAAGCGAGGCGCGGCTGCGCTTCGTGCTTGCGCCGGAGGGCACCCGAAAGCACACCGATCACATGCGATCAAGCTTCTATTTCGTCGCCAAGGCGGCTGGCGTGCCAATCGTGCTCGGTGCGTTCGATTTCGCCGGCAAGCGCGTGGTGGTGAGCGAAGTGTTCATTCCGAGCGATGACGTCGGCGCCGATCTCGCGCGCATCGCTGCGTACTACGAAAGCCTCGCCGGCGCGAACGGACTCGGTCACACCCCGACGAACGCCGCGCCGTGGGTTTTTGCTGCGAAATGAATGGTTCCAGAAGTGGCAAATAGCTTTTTCTTGCGCTGCCGGCTGAGAAAAATCTCTATTCGCGATTTACGTCGTACTTGCTTCTAAACAAATATTGACGCAATTCTCGTTTTTATGCGGCAAAGATCGAAATTTATATAAACAAAAACGGCACCCGCAGGTGCCGCTAGGATTTCGCGCGCGGACGACGCGAGCCGCGCCGTCGCGACTACGCGCTGAAGGAATTTCCGCAGCCGCAGGTTGAGGTCGCATTCGGGTTTTTGATGACGAACTGTGCGCCTTCAAGACCGTCGGTGTAGTCGATCTCTGCGCCGACCAGGTACTGGTAGCTCATCGCATCGATCAGAAGCTTCACTTCGTTTTTCTCCATGATCGTGTCGTCTTCATTGACGTCTTCGTCAAAGGTGAAGCCATACTGAAAGCCGGAACAGCCGCCGCCGGTGACGAACACGCGCAGCTTCAGGTTCGGGTTTTGCTCATCGATAATCAGGTCGCGCACCTTGGTGGCGGCAGCGTCCGTGAAGTTGATCGGGGTCGGCAGTTCGGTCATTGCATTCATAGCGGTCTCACGCAAAGCGTTACGTTCGTTCGCCGACGCACACCTTTAGCGTGGCTCGCGAACACAGGATTAGACGAATTATGGGGGCGCGCGGGCGCAGATTCAACCGCGCTACGGACGTGGGTAAAGCGGACACGGCGCAGCCTTCGACCTCGGCATTCGTCGCCAACGGCTAGCCGGTCACGGTCGAGCCGCTCAGACGCTTGATCTCGACCACCTCGGCTGACTCCGAATGCATGTGCAGCAAGCGACCGTCCACAGTTGCGCCCACCTGCATTTCAAGCGTTTTGTAGTTCACGTCGCCAACCACCTTCGCGTTCGGAAGCAGCTCGAGATACTCGGAGGCGTAGATCGGGCCGTTCACCGTGCCATCGACCACCACATGCGACACCCGAATTTCGCCATCGACCACCGCCTTCTCGCTGACCACCAGCGTCGCCGCCGCGTCTTGATTGCTATGGATATGACCGCGCACATGCCCATCGACACGCAGCCCGCCCGAAAAATTGATATCGCCCTGCACAAGCGTCGCCGCACCGATCAAACTATCGATCTGTTTTTGCGGTACATGCGGTTTTTTGCGTCCGAACATTGTGGTCTCCAATTCGCAATTCACATGGTGCTCACGCGAGCGCAAGCGAATCCACAATTTTAGCGGGCGCGCACTTGTCTTTTCAGAGCCTAGCCACCCTCGCAAACGCTGCCCAAAGGCAAGCAGGGCTTACGCAAGGGAACGCACATCACGATACCCTCGTCGATCCAGCCAAGCGCCACTACTTGCGCAATATCTGCGCGATCAATCGAATATCTGTGGTTGGAGTCGTAGTTACGCTTACCCTGCGAGGCGTAAGCGGCGTTGTACGCGCGAAAGAGTGGTATCGATTGAGCTGGACACGTAGCGGTGCCGCCTGATTGAATTGGCGCGTTCGCGTAAAACGCAATGCCGTCATAGTTCAACTGTTGTCGATCGAGCGGACGGGGCTTGATTTGCACCGATTTGAGCAAATTACACTCCAGATCGCTCGCGGTGTAGAAATAGCTATTCGGTCCAGGCGAAACGCTGCCGTAAAAACGGCACACCTGAACGAAGCCGCCATGAAAGAAGCTCTTCCCGGTCCTCTGCCATACGCCGCTCGATCCGAATTCGAGCGTCTGACGCTCGGCATCGGTCGCCGCATAGAAAAAAACACCGCCCGGCGACGTCGGAAAATCGTTGGTATTCACGTACTCCGTTACGACGCCCTCTGACACTGGCGGCGGTAAAGTCTTTAGCGCCACCTCATAGTTCGAATCGGCATAATTCGGCCACCCTTCGAATTCGGGCAGCGTACGTAAGCGTTGCTCGTTCCAGTCGAACTGCGATTCGACAACCCCCATTCGATACCCCCAGTAAACCGTCAACCAGGGCTCGCCATTGCGGCGATGAACCATCGGCGACGCGTCGAACTCGCCACCGTCCCAGGCTTTTTTCCGGACGGGTGCACCGAAGGAAAACGTGTCTGAGAACATCCAACTGCGTCCGGGCGACGGCGCGTAGCACCCGATTCGCCCGCCGGCGAGTGTCTCGCGCGGCGCAACCAATCCTGCACGAATAACGTTTGGTAGATCTATTGCCGTACACGTACCCGTCGCTTCTGCGACAAGCGACGTATAGTCAAGTCGTGGGTCTCCGTCAAGCACGCCGTAGTAGGGGTAACCGAGCGGATCGGTAGGGTTCATCGGCAAGATCGGAAATCCAGGAACGTTGCGCAAAATGCCTTTGCGTTCGGTTTGCGTGGCTCGCCACGTTGCCGCTACCGGTCCTGGGAACGGGTAAAAATTCGTTAGTGGTTGCTGCGCGCTGAGTTCAAACGAACAACACAACTTGCAAAGTACCAAAGCGGTACCGACAAGAGTCTTCTCTGAAAGCATCTTTTCCACTCCTGCAAACGATTGCCTCACTCGGTGGGTCGGGCATCAGACCGCCCACCGTTAGTCGACCCCGTAAGCTACGGGATTTGAACAAACTTAACCGGTGCGCTGCTTCGATCATTCGCTCCCGTAGGATACAGGCGTGCGCGCACGGCGGTTTCGATCGCAGCGGGCGATGTCAAACCCAAGTTATCCGCAAGGTAGGCTGCGGCTCCAGCGACATGTGGCGCAGCCATCGAGGTGCCCGAGATGATGCCCCAACCCTGCGTGCCCGTAGTCCCGTTTCCGGAATACGTCATATTCAATGCACAGTTCTGTCCATTTGTGTCGAAATGCTTGCACCATGTCGAATAAATCGCGTTGCCGGGCGCCCAAAGATCAACGCATCGTCCGTAGTTTGACGAGGTGATGGGAAACGTGAGGCCGGCTGGCGTTGTTGCTGAGAAGGATCGAAGCGCCGAAGGTAAGACATCAGCCGGGAAACCATCGGCGCGAATCGCGCCGACCACCACCACACCGTCCGACGCGGATGTGCTGTTTGCGTTGAACGCCGTCTGATAGGCAAGCGCCTCGCCTCCAGCTTCTCTCGCGGTGCAAACGTCTAAACCTGCTCCAGTCGGGTTTCCGGGGTCGCCCGCAGATCGGTTTCCAGCTGATTGGACAAAGAAAGCGCCAGGATAGTTCACCGTCGTTAAGTTCTTGCTGTACCAGTTCCCGGAGTTCGTAAGTACACCAGTCGCGGGGGTCACCAAACTCATCAACTTCCCGCGGTTTGTCTCGGGTGTGCCGTTGCTCGCGAAACCGAACCCGGCTGGGTTTATCGACATGTTCACGATGGGTACACGCGAGTCGCCGTTTGCTACCGTGATCAACGCTGACTTCTTTATCCACTCTAGCGCATATCCTACGGTGGCGACAGTCGGTCCCGAGTCAGTACAGATATTGTTGTTTGCGCCGTTAACGACCCACGTAACGTTTACGGAAATGAGTCGTACACCTGCGTAAACGCCGACACTTGTCTTTCCGTTTCCACTACGCGCCCCGATGATTCCCGCAACGTGCGTCGCGTGCGGATAACAGCCGACATCGGGGTAGGCGAACGGGTATTGAGGCGTCTGCGGCAAAAGTGGTTCGTAATATTCGCAATGTGGCGTTAACAAACCGCAAGCAACGTTGGTACGACCCGATATGTTCAAATCGTCATGAGCTGCGACGCCGCTATCGATGACATAGACGCGTCGAAGCGAAGCCCCAGCGTTGAGCACTGTGTCGTTGTTGGTTAGACGCCGGCCCCACGAGCGCGACTCTCCGGTAGTGATTTGATCGGAAGTGGAGAAGAATGCGCTCGTCTCTATCCGTCGATTTTCTGTGATGAGCGTTACGCGTTTGTCCTTCGCAATCTTCTCAATCTGAGCTTCCGTAACGAACCCGGTCATCGAGGTCGCGGTCCAACTCGTCATACCGCTGCGCGTAAGACCGTACTTTCTCTCAAATTGATTAAGCAATTTGATGGATCGCGGGCGGTGAGCTTTCCATTGTCCTTCCTCCTCATCCGAAATGGTTTCATCGAACTCGGGATCGGTGTCTGGGTCGAAATCAAAATCGACGATGACCTCGACTCTACCTTGAGCGTCTTTAATAGGTTCGACCGCGCGATGAACTGATGCCGTTTTCTGCGGTTGTGACGCACTCGCCGCAACATTGACAAACGCTAAGACCGCAAAAATAAGCGAAGCTTTTACAAACGCCGAAAATGCGGGGGGGGGGTAGACAACAACATGGTTTTTCCTTTGAACATCGCGACCGTCACGCGGTTTACAGAATGTCGCATGCGTGCGATTAACCAGACGCGACGGACGCTAGATTTACTTCCCCCGGCGTCATGACTATAGCATCGTCAGGCGCCGTCGTCAATCGTTAGGCCTAAAGCTGCAACGACTGCTGCGCCTTCGCTTCTTTGCTGCCGGCGGGGGTGACGCGTGCACTTAAGGTTTTGAGCTGTGCGTTGGGCGGGACTTTGAAGGTGCCTTCGACCCGTTGGTAGGCTTTGAAATCAAGCGCGAGCGCGGGCTGCAGTTCGGCTTGTTCCTCCGGCAGGTTGATCGTGATGCGCCGATCATTCGGACCGATGAGCTGCGCGGTGAGCTGCATGCGTCCTTTGAATTGATTTTCCGCAGTACCCTGAACAACGAGCGCGCGGAAGCGATAGACGTCGCCGGTTTCGCGCTCGGCTTGCAAACGCTGAATCGCGAGACCATTTTTTCCAGCGACGTTTTTGCCGAGCAGTTTTTCAAAAAAAGATGTTTCTTCTTTGAGCCGCGTGTTTTCTTCTTGCAGGTCTTTGAGCTGCTTCGAGAGCACGTCTTTCGCGCCCTGCGCCATCTGCGCGGCGTTGGTCAGGTCGATGCGCTCTTTCTTGAATCGCTCGTTTTCGAGGCGCAGCGTCTCGATCTCCGCGACCATCTTTGCGCGCTCCTGTTCGACCTTGCCAACATTAAAACCGGCAAACAGACGACCGGCATCGAACCCGGTGTAGTAGAGCCAACCGAACACGGCGAGTAGTATCGTGCTGATGGTCGCCTTGACACGCCACGACCAATGCGTTCTGACCGAGAGCTTGGGCGCTGCGACACCGAAGCGGCGTCGCAGATTCGACATCAAGCGTTCGGAGCGAATGAGTGCCATGATCGGGTTCTAGTCAGTCGCGTTGCTCAGGGCGAAAGCGCAACGGCGCTCAGCCCCGCGGACTCAGGCAGCCCAAACATTACATTCATGCATTGCACGGCAGCACCGGCCGCGCCCTTGACCAAATTGTCTTGCACCACGAGCACCATCAGTGTGTCGCCATCGGCCGGACGATGTAGCGCGAGGCGCAGCACATTGCTGCCGCGTGTGAAACGCGTTTCGGGATACGCGCCCCAGGGCATCACATCGATGAATTGCTCGCCTTTGTAGGCATCAACAAAAAGCGCTTGCAGTTGATCGTTGGTCATCGCCAGGCCCTTCGCGTTCAAGCGCGCGTAGAGCGTCGAATGCATGCCGCGAATCATCGGCGACAGATGCGGTGCAAAGATCAAGCCGACTTTGTCGCTCGTCATTTCTTGCAAGCGTGCCGCAGTTTCGAATTGGTGGCGATGACCGTTGACGTTGTACGCCTTCATCGAGTCGCCGGCTTCGGCGAACAGGTAATCGGTCTCGGCTTTCTTGCCTGCGCCGGATATACCCGAGGCGCAGTCGGCGATCAAATGGCTCGCATCAACAACGCCCGATGAAATAAGCGGTTGAAAGCCAATTTGCATCGTAGTTGGATAGCAGCCCGGATTGCCTACGATTCTTGCTTTCTTGAGCGCCTCGCGATTAAGCTCTACTAAACCGTACGCTGCCTCTCTATTGAGATCGGGGCAGGCGTGCGGCATCTTGTAGACGCGTTCGAAGATCGTGTGATCTCGGAAACGGAAGTCTGCGGCGAGATCGATGATCTTCACACCTGCTGCGACGAGTTTCGGCGCATCGGCCATTGCCACACCGTGCGGCGTCGCATAGAAAACGACATCACACTGTGTGAGGTCCGCCGTCGCGGTATCCGAGAAAGACAAATCGCAACGCCCGCGCAGCGAGGGGAACATCGCGTCAAGCCGGGTGCCCGCTTCTTTGCGCGAGGTGATCATCGTGAGCTTCGCATGTGCGTGCTGCGAGAGCATGCGCAGGAGCTCGACCCCGGTGTAGCCCGTGCCGCCGACGATCCCGATTTTGACTTGCTTCTCGGTGCTCATTGCTTCCGATCCTGTAGCTCATTGACGACAGAGAGGTTACTTCAAAAAGCACAAAGGCTGCAGATTTGCAGCCTTTGAAATGCTCGCCATAAAACGACGTGAGCGGGATGCGATGCGAGGCGGCGATCTGCGACGTGTACTTGGGTACACGAGCGGATCGCCAACGACGCAGCGCGCCCGCGCAACGAGTTTTATCGTTTGGAGAACTGTTTGCGACGACGCGCCTTACGGAGACCGACTTTCTTACGCTCGACTTCGCGCGCATCGCGAGTCACGAGACCGGCTTTCTTGAGCGTTGGTTTCAATTCGCCGTCGTAATCGATCAGAGCGCGGGTGATGCCGTGACGCACTGCGCCGGCTTGACCCGATTCGCCGCCGCCCATCACGCTGACCATGATGTCGAAGCTCTCCAGATTGTTGGTGAGTTCAAGAGGCTGGCGCACGATCATGCGGCCAGTTTCGCGCGAGAAAAATTGATCCACCGGCTTGCCGTTCACAACGAACGCGCCTTTGCCGGATTTGATGAAGACACGAGCAACCGCCGATTTGCGACGACCCGTGCCGTAGTTGAATTTACCGATCATGATTGGAATTCCTGGTGGGTCGTTTAGAGTTTGACGGCTTTAGGTTGTTGCGCAGCGTGAGGATGCGCATCACCCGTGTAGCACTTCATTTGCTTGAGAAGCGCGTAGCCCAAAGGACCCTTCGGCAGCATGCCTTTTACGGCGTGCTTCAATACGCGATCGGGGTACTTCGCGTGCATCTTGTCGAACGTCGTTTCGTAGATGCCGCCAGGGAAACCGGAATGGCGGAAGTAAGTTTTTTGCTGCGCCTTGTTGCCGGTCACGCGGAGCTTGTCCACGTTGGTTACAACGACGAAATCGCCGGTCGCCATATGCGGCGTGAAGGTCGCTTTGTGTTTGCCGCGCAGACGGAGCGCGATTTGGCTTGCCAGACGGCCGAGCACTTGGTCGGTGGCGTCGACCAGGATCCAGTCCTGGACGATGTCACCCGCTTTAGCGGAGTACGTTTTCATTTGTGTAGACTCGTTTGATGTTGTACGCCAAGCGGTGATCGACGTGAAGTCGATCTGTCGCGAAGCGCGATATGAGTATCAGCCGAAATCCGACTGAGCCCGCGATTATAGCGCGGTTTGGCTTCGGATAAGAAAAAGGCGAACCGAAAAAGGTTCGCCGAAGTAGATGTCTCACCAAAGGAGGAGGAAGGATTGACATCCGTCGCCTCGAAAGGAGGAGGATCAAGGCGATGAGTAAATTGTGCATTGCTGCACTGCACAAGTCAAGCGGAATTTGTGCGAGGAAGCATGTTTTGTGTGGGCTACAAACTCTAGTTTGTCTAAGGTAGAAATGAAATCAACAATCAAGTGGACCGATAACCTTCAATTCGTGGCCGAGGTTGGCAGCGGACACGCAATCGTGGTCGATGGCGCGCCGGATCACGGCGGTCGCAACACCGGATCGCGACCCATGGAGTTAGTGCTTGCTGGCGCTGCGAGCTGCACAGCCATTGACGTGATCCTCATGCTCAAGAAATCTCGGCAGACGATTACATCGTTTTCGGTAGACGCCGACGCAGAGCGCGCAAGCGAGGACCCAAAGGTCTTCACTGCCATCAAGCTCACCTTTCGGGTTAGCGGAAATTCGGTGGATCGGGCGGCGGTGGAGCGCGCCGTAAAGCTGTCCAAAGAAAAATATTGCAGCGCAACAGCGATGCTGGGGCACACCGCAATCATTACGACCGAAATTGTGATTGATTCAACAACTCAATCGACCAATGCCCTGTTGAATATTGGCTGAAAGTGGTTTAGTAAAGCAATCTACATGTTAAATAAATCGCCATTTATTTATGTTTAAATGGGCATTGATTGATCAGGTTATTAGCGCGAAAATCCTCAATCGTTTTTGCGATTGATGCTCGAATTTCCCGCGCGCGCACTCGACCTACAGGCGGGCATTCGCCTCGATTTTGACCACACTCGCAGGGAAGTGAACTTGGGCGGCATAAATGCACCGCTGGTCACGGTCGAACACCGATCGACGAATTAACGCAATGGGCGAACCGAAGGCGATGTCGAGCACGCGCGCAACGGACACCTCCGCGAGTCCGATGGTGAGCGTCTGTTCGACCCGCGAGAGACGATCGCCGTATCGCTCATGCAGTACGCGTAGCGCCGGTTCGGCTGTCAAGCGATCAATCGACGCGCGATAGATGTCCTGCTCGATCCATGAGTTCACATGGCAATAGGCACGCACTCCGTGGTGGTGCAGCGCCTGCAGGCGCACGTAGGCACTCGACTGCGCCTGCGACGATACTGGCAACAAATTGAGATCGTCCAGCGTAGGTGTCTGTCCGGTATCGACCGCGAGCAGGGTTCGTTTCACATCGGCAAGTCGTTCGATGAGTCGATCCCACTGCATCGGCAGATTCGCGTCGCACCGGCTCTGCGGTCGCGCGATCACGCGGGTGCCGACACCGCGCCGCCGCTCGATCAAGCCGTCGGCGGCGAGCGCGTCCATGGCCAGTCGAACGGTCACGCGCGATGCGCCGAACTCAACCATTAGCGCTTCGAGCGAAGGCAGCGACGCGCCCACTCCAATTGCCCCGGCCTCGATGCGTTGACGCATAAGCGCTGCAATACGCGAATAGAGCGGTCGCGAATCGGCGAACGCGGTCATTGTGCGCGCACTTGTGTCAACCGAGCGACGGATGCAGCGCGTCTTGCACGGGTTGCATCGGATGCTCAGCAAGTGTGAACTGATCGACGGTTGCGCCAAGGCCGGGTTCAGTGGGCACCACGAACGCGCCGTCTACCATCGACGGATGCGCGCCAAACACGACCTGCCGGTAAAGATCGCTTTCGCCGAGTTGATATTCGAGCAAATCGCAACCGGTGCCGAGGGCGCAGGCGTGCAGCGACGCGAGGTTACAGATCGGACCGCTCGGGTTGTGAGGGACGGTCTTTACACCGTACTTCGTGGCTAAGCGGGCGATTTCTTGCAATGCAATGAGACCGCCACAATATTTCACGTCCGGCATGATGGTGTCGTAGAGCCCGGCTTCGAGCAGCGGTCGAAATCCTTCGACGCCAGTGAACATTTCCGCGCCTGCGAGCGCGACGCCCATCGCGTTGGCCCGCTTTCGCAGGGCGAGAATTTCTGGATACATCGAGAAGCGCTCGCTCACCGGGCATTCGAACCAATCGAGACGCGCCTCGCGCAATCGTTCTAGCACCAAGCGAGCAACCGGTGGCGTGAAACGCCAGTGGCAATCCACTTTTAGTCCGACGTCAGCACCAATGGCAGCACGGACTGCGAAGATGCGGGCGATGCCCTCCTCGATCAGTGGTTTTGCGTCGGGCGAATCACAGTTCGACGGCAGCACACCGTCAAACGGTGCGAGTTTTACGCTGCGAAAGCCGAGCGATACGGCTTTTTTTGCGTATCCCGCAAAACCGATCGGCGTTCGGGGCTTGGTGCCGCGATTGATATTTGCGTAAACATCGACAGATGCTCTATTGATTGGGGCATTCAACGATTCAGATAAAAATGCAGAGACCGAGCGCTCGCTCGCACGCGCGAGCGCGTCGATCAGCGCTTGCTCGGTCGCACTTTTCACCGAATGCACAACAAGGCCGCCCGGCGTATGCAAAAAACTCTCGCAGAGTTTGCCCACGTCGCGCGCCTTGTGAATGCGCCGACCGACGATCTGCGGACGCAGCATCTCGACAAAAGCGGCTTGCATGGTCTCCCAGCCGTTGAGCGAGCACTCACCCCAGCCGACGCTGCCGTCGGCAAGCTCGACCCGAATGAAGCTCCAATTGGTTTTCGGGTTTACCTGGAGCCCGTGAAAACTAAAGGTATTAACATTCATACGTTTAGTGTAGCGCGCTCCGCCCCGCGTCCTGGTTACCTCCGTTCGTCGCCTGACAAACCTCTGCCCGCCTTCTCGATCATGTGGTTCCGACTCGCCCTTCTGGCAGCGCTTAGCGGTCTGATGCTGCCGCACCCTGCAGCTGCGCAAACAAGCTTTCCGAGCAAGCCGGTGAAGATCATCGTGCCGAGTGCGCCCGGCGACGGTTCCGACATCATGGCGCGGCTCATCGCAGCGAAATTGCAGGAGCGCTGGGCACAGCCGGTGACGGTAGAAAATCGCCCGGGCGCAGGCGGCGTCATCGGCACCGAGGCGGCAGCAAAATCGCCGCCCGATGGCCACACGGTGATCGTCGGCAATGCGGGCTCCCACGCAATCAACCAGGCGCTCTATCCGAAACTCGCCTACGATGTGGTGCGCGATTTCGCTGCGGTCACCATGCTCGCCTCGGCACCGAACGCGTTTGTCGTCAATCCGGACGTTCCGGTGAAGACTGTCTCGGAGTTCGTGTCGCTTGCAAAGAAAGCGCCGAACAAATTCTCGTTTGCCTCCGGCGGCAACGGCTCATCGGCGCACTTAAACGGCGAGATGCTCAAGATGCTCGCCGGCATCGAAATGCAGCACGTGCCGTACAAGGGCGCGAGTCCGGCAATCACCGACGTCATCGCCGGACAAGCGCAGCTGATGATCGGCAACTTGCCGCCGATGCTGCCACACATCAAAGCCGGAAAGCTGCGTTTATTGGCGGTGACGACGCCGAAGCGCTTTGCCGCAGTGCCCGACGCGCCGCCGATGGCAGATGCGGTAGCCGGGTTTGAATCGCTCGCCTGGTTTGGTCTCTTTGCGCCTGCGGCAACCCCGAAAGACGTGGTCGCGAGATGGCATTCCGAGATCGCCGCCGTGCTCGCAAACACCGAGGTGCGAGAAAAAATCGTATCGCTCGGTTTCGATGTCGTCGGCAACACGCCCGATCAGTTCAGCGCAATCGTCGCGGGCGACATCGCGAAATGGTCGAAGGTGGTTAAAGCGTCGGGCGCGAAACCGGACTGATTGCACCGCGTCGCATCGGGATTTAGAAAAAGTGGCTGCGTGATTCGGCAGAATACAGCTAGGCCGCACGTTGCCTCATTAAATCTAGCTTTCGCGCGCTTTCTACGTAGTGTAGAAACTATTCGAAAATCGCGAATTATCGATATTGATTGCAGCGACCGGTGAATACGCTGATCAAAATCAGGGCTCGTCCGATTGCGTGCCCGGGTTGGCAGCATCCGCCCCGGCGACGCGATACTCCTCATTCGCCCAGGCACCGAAGTCCATCAGTTTGCAGCGCTCCGAGCAAAACGGTCGCCACTTGTTTTCGGGCTTCCACTCAACCTCGGTTTCGCAGCGCGGGCAGGCAACGGTTTTCATCGAAACGCCGCGCCGATTAAAACGCGCAAAGCCCGAGCCGAAACGGCACGCTTCGCTGCGTCGGAAGCGCACGCACGACGCCGACGAACTGACCGCCGTGTTCG
Source organism: Betaproteobacteria bacterium (assembly GCA_013298045.1). Taxonomy (GTDB): domain Bacteria; phylum Pseudomonadota; class Gammaproteobacteria; order Burkholderiales; family Casimicrobiaceae; genus Casimicrobium. Next base: position 6,987 of record JAAFJI010000036.1, on the reverse strand, counting down.
AGGAAGCGCACGTTCACGGTGTACTTGTTTGCGCTGACTTCCGGCACCAGATGCTGGTCGGCTTCGACCTCGATGGTCGCGAGCATCGGCGGACGCGCGTTCATCAGCGCGCGATGAAAATTGCCCTGACGCGCAAGCTCGGTGGTCGTCTGCGACGACTCGCGAAGCAGCCGCAGAATCAGAAGGACTGCCTCTTCGAGCGGCACCAGCGGCGCGAGCCAGGCCTTGAGCGTTTCTTTACGCTCAATCTCGCTGTTTTGCAGCCAGCTCATGAGCATCGGCAGCTCGAACACGCAGGCACCGCCGGGCGACGCGTCCCGCTGGCGCACGGCTTGGAGCCAGTCGCTGTCGCGCAGGTGTTGTCCAATTTTGCCGATTTGCGAGTGCAGATCGTGAATCACGGTTTCAACGTCGGCGAGAAACTCTTCGAGGGCTTCACGCGCGACGTCGGGGTTGTCGAGTTGCGCCGTCCAGATCGAACGCTGCCGGTCAAGCTCAGCGAGTAAATCGGTTTTTATGTCGCTGCGGGTCGCCGTGTCGATCACATCGAACAAACCCATCAGCGCTGCGCGATGATCCATCGCCTCGCGACGTGCCGCATGCGCATGCGTGCGCGAGAAAAGCTCTTCCAGCCGCAACCAGGTGCGAACACGCTCGGAGAGCGGATGCTCGAACATGAGCGAATTCTCGAAGGACAACGGTAGCGTCGGCGGACGCTCCAAGGTGTGCACGCTCATGCGACCGCCTCCATGGGTTGTTGACTCGCACGGCGCGCCGCCACGGCGTTGGCGACAAGCGTAGTGTGCAGCGCATCGACCTGCGTGGCAAGCGTCGACACCGGCCCGCCGTTATCGAGCACGAACTGCGCGCGCTGCAATCGCGCAGCACGCGTCATCTGCGCCGCAACAATGCCGTCAGCAATCTCACGCGGTACCCCGCGAGTGGCCACGACCCGGTTGATTTGGGTCTCGACGGCGACATCGACCACCACCGCGCATTCGATCTGATCGGCGTATGCGTTCGACTCAAAGAGCAAGGGCACGACCAGCAGGGTGTAGGGCGCGGCGCTCGCGTTCGCACTAGACAGCGATCGGCGCGTTTCGATGCGAATGAGCGGATGCAGAATTGCTTCGAGCTTTTTTCGATCCGAGGCGCTCGAAAAAACGCGGGCGCGGAGCGCCGCGCGATCTATTTCGCCGTCTCGCATTGCGTCCGGAAACGCCGCCGCGACTGCGTTCACGGCGCTGCCGCCGCGCGCGGTGAGCGCGCGAGAGAGATCGTCCACATCGACGACGTACACGCCTTTCGCGGCAAACAACGCGGCGGCGGTGGATTTGCCGGAACCGACGCCGCCGGTGAGACCGACAAGATACACGCTCTGCGGTGCGAGGGGCGCGTCGTTCATAGCTTCATCAAATCGCCCGCGAACAGCGCAAGCAGTCCCGCAATGGCGAGGTAAGGACCGAACGCGATGGCGGTTTGCCGGTCTTTGCCGCGAAAGACGATCTGCGAGATCCCGATCACGGCACCAACGAGCGCTGAGACCAGCAGCACTTTGGGTAGCACTTGCCAGCCAAACCAGGCACCAATTGCCGCCAGGAGCTTGAAATCGCCGTAGCCCATGCCCTCGCGTCCGGTCGCAAGCTTGTAGAGCCAGTACACCGACCAAAGCACGAGATACCCCGCCGCCGCCCCGATGACAGCGTCCGGGAGTCGGGTAAAGTTTCCCGCAATGTTGGCAATCAGCCCCAACCACAAAAGCGGCAAGTTAATTTGGTCCGGGAGCAATTGAGTATCGAGATCAATACCGGTTAAAACAACGAGCGCAGCCACGAAAATCAGGGCAAAGAGAAACGTGGCTGTTCCCCCAAACGTCCACGCGCAGAGTGCGAAGAGTACGGCCGTCGCGGTCTCGACCAGCGGGTAGCGCGCGCTGATAGGGCTCTTGCAGGCCGAGCAGCGACCGCGAAGCGCAATCCAGCTCACCACCGGAATGTTTTCGAGCGCGGTGATTACGTGCCCGCATTGACCGCAGCGCGAACGCGGAACGAGCAGGTTGAAGCGCTCGCGTTTCGGCAATTCGTAGTCCGGGTCATCGCCGTGCTGATGCAACAAAAGCTCGTCGTCCCAGGCGCGCTGCATCATCAGCGGCAGGCGATAGATGACGACGTTTAAAAAACTGCCGATCAGCGCGCCAAAAACGAACGCGCCACCGATGAGCATCCAAGGCTCTAATGAGGCAAGAAAGCTCACCGCAACGACCGGTTAAACGACTGCGCCGAGCTTGAAAATCGGCAGGTACATCGCAACCACGATCGTCCCGATCACCACGCCGAGGAAAACGATCATGATCGGCTCAATGAGCGAGGAGAGCGCGGCGACCGCATCGTCGACTTCACGTTCGTAGAAATCGGCGACCTTCGAGAGCATGTTGTCGAGCGCACCGGTTTCCTCACCGATGCGGGTCATTTGTAGCGCCATCGACGGAAACACGCCGGTGTCCTCCATCGCAACGGTTAACGCAGTGCCGGTCGAGACGTTGGTTTGAATTTTTTTGGTGGCGTCGGCAAACACCTGATTGCCGGCCGCGCCGCCCACTGAAGAGAGCGAATCCACGAGCGGCACACCCGCTGCAAACATGGTTGCGAGCGTTCGCGTCCAGCGCGCGACCGCCGCTTTTTCAAGCACCTCACCGAGCACCGGAAGCTTGAGCGATACCCGATCGATCCAGTGCTTGATACCGGGGAATCGCTTCCACAGATACCAGAGCACGAAGCCTGCGACGAGCGGCACCCCGAGCACGATGTACCAGAAATTCACAAACCAGTCGGAGATTGCAACAATCATGTTGGTAAGCCACGGCAAGTCAGCACCGAAACTGGTGAACACCTGCTTGAACGCCGGAATGACGAACCACATGATCACCGCGACCACAACGGTTGCAATCACGATCACCGCCGCCGGATAGAACATTGCGCTCTTGATCTTGCCTTTAAGCGCAATCGTTTTTTCTTTGTAGGTCGCCAATCGATCCAGAATCGCGTCGAGAATACCGGCCTGCTCGCCAGCGGCGACCAGGTTGCAAAAGAGTTCGTCAAACTGCATCGGATGCCGCTTGAACGAAACGGCGAGGCTGTTGCCGCCTTCGATGTCGCCTTTGACTTCGAGTAGCAGGCGGGAAAAACGCGGATTACCTGTGCTGCGCGCGGCAATGTCAAAGGCCTGCAGAAGCGGCACGCCAGCGCGGGTCATCGTGGCCAGCTGCCGAGTAAAAAGGGAAATCTCTTTCTCCTTGATCGAGCCGCCGCCGCTGAAGGTCTGCTTCTTGATTTTGTCGACCTTGATGCCCTGCCGACGAAGCGCGTTGTTGACAACGACCTCGGTTGCCGCGCGCATCTCGCCACGCACTTTTTTGCCGGCGCGATCGACGCCCTGCCAAATCCAGATGTTCGCTTTAGCCGCCGTGGGCGCTGCGCGCACGGTGGAGGCTCGGGATGCTGCTGTGGCCATATTGATTTACCTCACACCGCGCAACTCGGTTGCGCGTTCGTTAAGCGTTGGTCGTTGCTTCGACTTCTTCAAGCGAAGTGACACCTTGTTTGACTTTCCATAGACCCGACTGACGCAGGTTGCGCACGCCTTCCTTCTGAGCCTGGTCGGCGATATCAATTGAGTTTCCGTTGCTCATAATGATGCGCTGAATTTCTTCGGTGACCGGCATGACCTCGTAGATGCCGACCCGCCCCTTGTAGCCCGTGCCCTTGCAGGTGTCGCATCCAACCGGCTTGTACGGCACCCAAGAACCATCTAACTCTTCTTCCTTGAACCCGGCTTGTAGCAGTGCCTCGGTCGGCAAATCCAGCGGTGCCTTGCACTGCGAACACAACCGCCGCGCGAGACGCTGCGCCGTGATCAACAACACGCTTGAGGCGACGTTAAACGGTGCCACGCCCATGTTGAGCAGCCGCGTGAGCGTCGTCGGCGCGTCGTTGGTGTGCAGCGTAGAGAGCACCATGTGTCCGGTTTGTGCCGCTTTGATCGAAATGTCGGCGGTTTCGAGATCGCGAATCTCGCCAACCATGATGATGTCGGGATCTTGCCGCAGGAAGGACTTGAGCGCCGCTGCAAACGTGAGACCGGCTTTGTCATTGACGTTCACCTGATTGACGCCAGGCATGTTGATTTCGGCCGGGTCTTCGGCGGTCGAGATATTGATGCCAGGCTTGTTCAAAATGCCGAGGCAGGTGTAGAGCGAAATCGTCTTGCCCGAGCCAGTAGGCCCCGTCACTAGCACCATGCCATACGGCCGGGCGATTGCGTCAAGCAGAACCTGTTTCTGGTCCGGTTCGTAACCCAGCGCATCGATGCCGACCATCGCGTTCGACGAATCGAGAATACGCATGACGATCTTCTCACCGTAGAGCGTCGGCAGCGTGCTGACGCGAAAATCGATCGAACGATTTTTCGTCAGCTGAAGCTTCATGCGTCCGTCTTGCGGTACGCGTTTTTCGGAAATATCGAGCTTCGAGATGACCTTGATACGCGAGGCCACTTTGTCTTTGATGACCAATGGCGGCTGCGCCACTTCGACCAGCACCCCGTCGAGACGGTAGCGGATGCGGAAAAACTTCTCGTACGGTTCGAAGTGAATGTCTGATACCGATGCGTTGATCGCGTCGAGCAATATTTTTTGGATGTAGCGAACAACTGGTGCATCGTCGACATCCGCGCCTTCATCCTCGTTCGACGCGGGCGCGGTATCCCCGGCGCTCAAATCGAGGTCAACCTCTTCGTTGCCCATTAGCTTAGACAGCGAGCGGTCGTTGCGATCGGCAACCAGACCGATTGCTTTGGCGAGCTTGTCGTCTTCGACGATCACCGGCTCGGCAATCAGGTTGGTCTTGAAGCGAAATTCTTCGAGTGCCTGTAAATTCGTCGGGTCGGACACGGCGACGTAGAGACGATTGCCGCGTTTGTGCAAGGGCAGCGCCCGGCGCGCGGTAATGATCTTGACGTCGATCCACTCTTGGCTGATCGTGGTCGTATCAAACGCCGAGAGGTCGAACAGCGGCACGCCAAATGTGTTCGATGCGAATTGCGCAAGTTTTGCCGCTGAGACCTTTTTCGAGGCCACGAGCTGCTCGACGAATGTCATCGATGCATTGTTGGCCGCAAGTTGCGTTTGCTCAGCGTCCTGCTGGCGCAGCACATCCTGCTGAACCAGCGCGCGGCCGAGGCCTGAGAGCAATACGGATGCGGTAGACGTCGCCAAAACTAAGCGCTTTCTCTAAAAATTTCGAGTAACTTCGACAATATGCCGTGCAAACCCCTGATTGTAAAGACGTTCTCCGGCAAACGATAGCCCGTTTTTGGGCTGTGGCGGGAACAACCACAAGCGGTCTGGCACCTTGCAGCGCCTAGAATTCAATGGACAGTGCCGATTGTCCGCCCCGGGTGGTAACCCCGCCTGAGATCCGCTTCGGCGATTCTGGCGCGACGACCCGGACATCTTCCCTCGCTTCGACGCGTTTTCGACCGCTTTGCGGTCGGAGGCGACGTGAAAAATTCGCAATTAGGATCGCCGCCACATGGCAAATCAACTCACCGATCGACTCGCCCGACTGGTCAAGACGATCAAGGGCGAAGCCCGTTTCACCGAGAGCAACACCGCCGAGGTGCTGCGCGAAATTCGCCTGGCCTTGATCGAGGCGGACGTCGCGTTGCCGGTCGTCAAGGCGTTTGTCGAGCGGGTGAAGACTGCCGCGCTCGGGCAGGAGGTTTCAACCTCGCTTACCCCCGGGCAAGCCTTTGTTTCGATCGTGCATCACGAGATGACGCAGTTGATGGCAAATGCGCCGGGGCAATCAAAGGGCTTGAACCTCGCGGTAACGCCGCCCGCCGTCGTTATGCTCGCGGGTTTACAGGGCTCGGGCAAGACAACGACCGCCGGCAAGCTCGCGAAAAAGCTCAAAACCGAGCAAAAAAAGAAAGTGTTGCTCGTGCCCTGCGACGTGTATCGTCCGGCGGCGACCGAGCAATTGCGCACGCTTTCGACGCAAGTCGAGGTCGATTTCTATACGCCGGAGACGTCTGACGCGAAAAGCCCGATCGCCATTGCGCAACACGCCGTCGAATGGGCGAAACCGCGCTATTACGATGTGGTGATCATCGACACAGCGGGACGCCTCGCGATTGACGAGACGATGATGCAAGAGGCAGCGTCGATTAGCGCTGCAATCAGGCCCGCTGAGACGCTGTTCGTCGTTGATGCGATGCTCGGTCAGGACGCGGTGAACACAGCGCGCGCCTTCAACGAGCGTCTCACGTTGACCGGCATCGTGCTTACCAAGCTCGACGGCGACTCGCGCGGTGGCGCGGCGCTTTCGGTGCGCGAAGTCACCGGCGTTCCGATCAAATTCGCAGGTGTTTCCGAAAAGCTTGATGGCCTGGAAGCGTTCGACGCGGAGCGGATGGCTTCGCGCATCCTGGGCATGGGCGATGTGCTCGCGCTCGTGGAGGCGACGCAAAAGGCAGTTGACGTCGAAGCCGCGCAGAAGCTCGCCGCCAAGGTCAAAAGCGGCAAAGGCTTCGATCTCGAAGACTTCAAGCAACAGATCGGGCAGATGAAAAAAATGGGCGGGATGCAGGGTTTGCTCGAAAAACTGCCGCACGAGTTGCAAGCGGCTGCCGCGAAATCCGGTGGCGTCGACGAAAAGCAAGTGGGTCGCATGGAAGGCATCATCAACTCGATGACCCCCACTGAGCGGCGTAAACCCGATCTCATCAAAGCGGCTCGCAAGCGTCGCATCGCAGCCGGCGCGGGCGTGCAAGTGCAGGAAGTCAATCGCCTCCTCAATCAATTCGAGCAAACCCAGACCATGATGAAGAAGTTCTCGCAGGGCGGCATGGGCAAGCTCATGCGCGGTCTCGGTGGCATGGGGGGCTTAGGCAAGCTCGGTGGCTTGCCTGGGATGAAGGGCAAGCTGC
>JAAFJI010000345.1 GCA_013298045.1 Betaproteobacteria bacterium | reverse complement strand
CGGACGTGAATTCGTCAACCTGGTGCTATTTCGCTGCGAGCTTCACGCGCGTGAAGGCGAACATGCGAAAGCGCGTGCGCTTGCACAGGCGGAGCTGTCGCGCAAAGACCTCGATGCGAGTGAAGATCAGCGAGTCGCGCTACAAAGTTTTCACGAGCGCGGAAAGCCGTGACACCGACGCGGGTTGCCAGGTCGATTCCGCGCGATCTCGAACGGCGCGCACAGATAACGCTGCCTCATGTTGCCCGATTAAATATGGCGTAACTCGACAAAAACTAAACTATCAGTTACTTACAAAAACGTCTCAAACTTTATATTTCATAGGGCATTAGCGGAAAAAGCCGTATTCTCCATGCATTGAAGCATGGTTGCCACGCCAGGCGCGGCGCACGGGTTGCGCCAAGCGAGCCCTCGATGAGCGCCGCGCGGGCTACGCCGCGACGCCGGTCGGCAACGGACAGCTTGCACCAGTGCCGGCAAGCCCGCAGTAACCCCCCGGATTTTTCGCGAGATATTGCTGGTGGTAGTCCTCGGCGTAGAAGAATTCGGGCGTCGCATCCCCCTCGCGACCGCCGCGGATCTCGGTGGTAATCGCGCCGTAGCCCTTTGCGCTAAGCGCGGACTGGAATCGAGCCTTCGAGGCATCGATTGCGTCGCGCTGTGCTGACGAATACGCGTAAATCGCCGAGCGGTATTGGCTGCCCACGTCGTTGCCCTGGCGCATGCCCTGGGTCGGGTCGTGTGCTTCCCAAAAGACTTTGAGCAGCGCATCGATACCGATTTTTTCCGGATCGTAGGCAACCAGCACCATCTCGCTGTGTCCGGTGTCGCCGCTGCACACCTCGTGGTAAGTTGCGTTCGGCGTGTAGCCGCCGGCGTAGCCAACGGCCGTTGAGTACACGCCGTCTTGTTCCCAGAACTCACGCTCTGCGCCCCAAAAACAGCCCATGCCGAACTGGATCAATTCCACGCCTTGCGGAAACGGCGCGGCGATCGTGCGACCGTTAACGTAATGCGAACTCGCGACCCGCATCGCCTGCGTCCGACCGGGCAATGCCGCGCTCGCGCTGACCATCGCCGAAGGTTTACCGAAAAGCCATTTCATCGTGTCTCCAAAGTGCGCTTGACTGGCGCCAGCCGAGTCCTTGCGAAAGTGTGGCAGTTTGCGCCGAAGCCTTTATTTTCAACACTTTCGTCGAACCGCGCTTACAATCCTTACAACAAAAATGTACGGTCACGTGAGGAGAGTTTCGATGGACAAACGCGCCGCCGTGATCGCGGGTCTGATCGCCGCGATTGTGAGCCTTGCCGCCGGTATGGCCGCGTTGCAATATTTGCACGAGAACGCGTTCGGCCTACCACGGCTGCTCGCGACCATTGCCCTTGGGCGCGATGCACTCAACGCCGAGGCGACGCCGAATTCGACGGCGCTAGCCGCTGGAGCGGCCGTGCATTTGATGCTCGGTGTGGTGTTTGCGTTTGTGATTTCGTTTACCCTGCACCGCTGGGGTTTTTGGGTCGGCTTGATTGGCGGCGCGCTCTTCGGGCTCGCGCTCTACGCGATCAACACCTACACGATGAGCCGCTTCTTTCCCGATTTCTATTACTTCCGCAGCTGGTTCATGATCGGGTTTCACGTGCTCTTTGGCGCGCTCTGCGGCGGGATCTATGAGGCGATCGAACGCGATCGTCCGTCACGCAGCCGCTTTCGCGGGCGCTAGGCATTAGGAGTTATCGTGGGAAAAATTCAGCTCATCATTGCGCTTATCGTCGCTGCGTTCTCGCTGTTCTCGTACTTCGGCTCCTCGTCGGTCAACCCGATCACTGGTGAAAAGCAGTACGTCGGCTTGTCGCAAAAAGAAGAGGTGGCGATGGGCATGCAGTCGGCACCGCAGATGGCCGCGCAGATGGGTGGGCTCACCCAAGACGCTCGCGCACGCCAGCTCGTCGCAGCCGTTGGCGCGAAGGTCGTCGCACAATCGGTGGCGGCGAAATCCGGCTATCCGTTTAAGTTTCACGTGCTTGCCGATCCGCGCACGGTCAATGCCTTCGCACTGCCGGGCGGACAGATTTTCATCACCATGGCGCTGCTGTCGCGGCTTGAAACCGAGGGACAACTTGCTGGTGTGCTGGGCCACGAAGTCGGACATGTCATCGCACGCCACAGCGCCGAACACATCGCGAAAGAGAATTTGACTCAGGGGCTCACCGGTGCGTTTGCGGTTGGCGCGGGCTCAATGAGCGGCGCGCAAATCGCGCAGATGGTCGGTCAGATGCAAATGCTCAAATATGGGCGCGACGACGAGCTCGAATCCGACCGGCTCGGGCTTCGGCTGATGGCCGAGGCCGGCTACGACCCGCGTGCGCTGATTCGCGTGATGCAAATTCTCGAGAAAGCCGGTGGCGGCTCGCGCGTGCCCGAGTGGCAAAGCTCGCACCCGATTCCGGCCAATCGGATTCAGCAAATCAACGAAGTGATCGCGAAAGCGTTCCCGAGCGGC
>JAAFJI010000344.1 GCA_013298045.1 Betaproteobacteria bacterium | reverse complement strand
GTTTCAGCGCGACAGCGAACCGGCGCATGACATCGACAGGTACAAACAACCAGCTCAGGTCGTCGGTAAGTCAAAGCAAGACCCGCATTTTGGCGCGGTAAAGGTATTCGACGCGCCGGTCACGTTATCGCTCGGGCAGAGTGCGCGTGCCAAAACAAAGTTGGTGGTCACCTATCAAGGCTGCTCGGAACTCTCTGGGGTGTGTTACCCGCCCACCCGGCGCAGCTTCGAGCTGGTCGCCGGGTCTCGCGACGTCATGGCAAGCGATGCGGAAAAGCCTGGGCTCGGGAGCTTGCTGCGAAAGAACGTGAGCCAATGAACTCGCCGACGCCGCCAGTCGAGCGCCGACGCGCGCTTTTGCTCGGCGCTGCCGGGGGGCTCGCCTGCGTGGGCGGAGCGCTTGCGGGCTATGCTTGGCTAAACCGTACCGGCGGCGCGAGTGGGGGCGAGCCGGATCGCCTCCTCGCGGCGAGCTTTGAGTCGATCGACGGCGCAGTCGTTCCGCTTTCGCGCTGGGCCGGCAAAACGCTGGTCGTTAATTTCTGGGCTACCTGGTGCGGACCTTGCCGCGAAGAGATGCCCGACTTCGTCAAAGCGCAAACCGAGTTCGCGAACAAGGGGCTCCAATTTGTGGGCGTCGCGATTGATCGCAAACCGGCGGTCGAGCGCTTCGTGAAGGAATTGGGGATCAATTACCCGATTGTTTTGGGTGACGTCGCCTGGCTTGAATCGCTCAAAACCATGGGCAACCCGCAGGGCGTACTTCCGTTCACGGTCGTCTTCTCGCCGAACCGAGCGGTACTCTTGCGGCGCGTGGGAAAACTCAAATACAGCGAAATCGTGTCAATCATCTCCTAACGCCTGGCAATCTCGCGCTTTTTCATTCTCAAATCGATGAATGGGTCGGCAGCGTCGAAATATTTATACTTTTCGATGATATGCCCCGTTAAATATGGGCTTTTTTCGCGTTTGATGTATTTACGAAAAATCATCATTATTTAGCGGAAGCCCGGTTTGTATGGGCAGACCGTTGAGGCGCTGGACATAGGTTCAGCACACGAGCCACCGAGCGCAGGACTCAGAAAAATCACAATAATTCTGTCGCCGACTAGCAACATTTCGCGATTTCAGGCAAACTTACGTCTATCTCAACTCGATCTGTCGCGATTTCCAATTGCTAAATCTGGTAATCCTGTACTTTCAAGCGCTCGCCTGCGCGACCGTGCGCGACCAACGCAGCGCGCGCTTGATTGCGGCGTACACGCGAGCTCGCACGGCTTGAACGCCTGTGCGTCTTTCATACTAACCTGAGCAGAAAAAAGCGGTTTTCGGCGCATTGCCAGGAGCACGCTGCATTACTTTTCGAGGACCCGTCGCATGGATTTGCGCAAACTAAAGACTCTTATCGAATTGGTTCAAGAATCCGGCATCGCCGAGCTTGAAGTCACGGAGGGCGAAGAGCGAGTTCGGATCACGCGCACCGTGAACGCGCCGCCGCCAATGATGCACTACGCTCAGCCGATGCCAGCGGCAGTCGCAATGCCGCCGCAACCGGCACCAGCGGTCGGTGCCGCAGCGGCTCCGACGCCGGCTGCCACACCAGCCCCGGTGCCGCCGGCTGAGCCGGCCGGTCATCCGGTCAAATCGCCAATGGTTGGCACCTTCTATCGCTCGGCCACGCCTGGCGCGAAACCGTTCGTAGACGTTGGCTCGACGGTCGCCGTTGGGGACACGATTTGCATCATCGAGGCGATGAAGCTGATGAACGAGATTGAGAGCGACAAAGCCGGCGTCGTCAAAGCGATTCTGGCCGACAACGGTCAGGCCGTCGAGTACGGTCAAGCGCTCATTGTGATCGAGTAGGCGCGATGGCACTCTCCCTCACGGCGAAAACGCCGGCTCCGGTCATGTTCGAGAAGATTCTGATCGCCAATCGCGGCGAAATTGCGCTGCGCATTCAGCGAGCCTGCCGCGAAATGGGAATCAAAACGGTGGTGGTCTATTCCGAAGCCGACGCCGACGCGAAGTATGTGCGGCTTGCCGACGAATCGATCTGTATCGGACCCGCACCCTCGGCTCAAAGCTATCTCAACGTCCCCTCGATCATTGCGGCAGCGGAGGTCACCGATTCGCAGGCGATTCATCCGGGCTACGGTTTTCTTTCGGAAAACGCGGACTTCAGCGAAAAAGTCGAGCGCTCCGGTTTCGTGTTTATCGGGCCGCGCGCCGAAACCATCCGCCTGATGGGCGACAAGGTATCGGCGAAGCTTGCAATGAAAAAAGCGGGAGTACCGGTTGTGCCAGGGGTCGATGGTGCACTGCCCGACGATCCGAAGGAAATCACCAAAATCGCACGCCAGATTGGCTACCCGGTCATTATCAAAGCCGCTGGCGGTGGCGGCGGTCGCGGCATGCGCGTCGTGCATGCTGAAGGCGCGCTTATCAACGCGGTCACGCTCACCAAAGGCGAAGCGCTTGCAGCGTTTGGCAACGGCACGGTCTACAT
>JAAFJI010000343.1 GCA_013298045.1 Betaproteobacteria bacterium | reverse complement strand
AATCGGCAATTTCTCGGAGAGATGACGCAACAGCGCGTTCGCCAATCCAAAGTTGCCTTCGGCATTTTCAAAATCGATCGGATTGACTTTGTGCGGCATCGTCGACGATCCGATCTCGCCCGCTTTGAGTTTTTGCTTGAAGAAACCGAGCGAGATGTAGCCCCAGGTGTCGCGACAGAAATCGATCATGATCGTATCGATGCGCGCGATGGCATCGAAGAGCTCCGCCATGTAGTCGTGTGGCTCGATCTGCGCGCTCATCGGCTGCCAGGCGAGTCCGAGCGATTCCACGGTGCGCTTCGACAGCGCGGGCCAATCGACATTCGGGTACGCCGAAAGATGCGCGTTGTAGTTGCCAACCGCGCCGTTCATCTTCGCACGCAAGGGTACGTTCGCGACGCGTGTGCGCGCAGTGCGCAGGCGATCAACGAAGAGCGAAATTTCTTTGCCCATCGTCGTTGGTGTCGCGGCTTGTCCGTGCGTGCGCGAGAGCATCGGCATCGCGGCCGTTGCGATCGCCACTTTGCTCAACGCAGCAAGCACAGCATCGAATTGCTTGAGCCACGTGTCCATCACACCGCGCTTGAGCATCAAAGCGTGCGAAACGTTGTTGATGTCCTCGGACGTGCAGGCGAAGTGGACGAACTCGGCATGTGTGGCAAGTTCAGGCAGTTTTTCAAACTGCGCTTTGATCCAGTATTCCACCGCCTTCACGTCGTGGTTGGTGGTCGCCTCGATCGCTTTCACTGCGGTCGCATCGGCCGGTGAGAATCCGGCAACGATGCCATCCAGAAAGGCAATAGCGGTCGCCGAGAGCGGCGGTAACTCGTCAATACCTTTCTCCGCCGCGAGCGACTTGAGCCATGCGAATTCAACGCGCACGCGTTCGCGAGTAAGCGCAAATTCGCTGAACGCGTCGCCGAGTGTGGCGATTTTCTTTTGATAACGGCCGTCGAGCGGCGAGAGAGCGGTGATCGGGTCGAGCGAGTGCATGATTCGAAGTAAACAAGCGCTGCGCTAGATTGCACAGACGTTTCTTAGGTGAGGTGTTGCGGGAACCAGCAAATTATCGCCGCTCGTCGTGAATAGAGGCTTTAAACGTCGCCTCCGTCGTGCCGCATGCTAGATTTGTTGCCCAGCCACAGGTAATTTGTTTGCAATGAAACTGCTGTACTCCGTCACAAGTCCTTATGCACGCAAAGTGCGAATCGTTGCTGCCGAGAAAAAGCTCGAACTAGAAGTCGTGACAAGCGATCCATGGGTTTCAAACCCTGATTTGATCGCCGCAAATCCGCTCGGAAAGGTGCCGGCACTCATTACCGACGATGGCGGCAGTCTGTTCGACTCCCGCGTGATCGTCGAATATCTGGACGGGCTCTCGCCGGTGCATCGTTTGATTCCTGTTAATTCGCGCGAACGTATCGCGGTGAAACGCTGGGAGGCGCTGGCCGATGGCCTGCTCGACGCTGCGCTCACCGCGCGGCTGGAATCGATGCGTCCAGATCAAAATGATTCGAGCGCGAAGCAAATCGTACGTCAGAGAGAAAAAATCGGCGCCGCACTCGCCGAGATGACGCGCGGGCTGGGTGATAACGCTTATTGCGTTGGCAACGCATTGACGCTTGCCGACATCGCTACCGGATGCGCGCTCGGATACTTGAACTTGCGCTTTCCGGACATCGATTGGGCGAGCGTGCACCCAAACCTCTCGCGTCTATACAAAAAACTCGCGGCGCGTACGTCATTTATCGATACCGACCCGGCCCCCAAATAGACCGGTACCGATGAAGAAAAGAAAAAGCCCGCGGTCGCGGGCTTTTTTCTGCCGCGAGCGATTGACTCGCTCGCGATCGCTACGCGTTAGGCGCTTACTTGCCCTGCGTATTCATCGTGTCGCCCACGATGTTGGGGTAGCGGACGTGCTCGACGAGCTCCTGCACTTCGCGCTTTGGTGCCGGTGTGATCAAGCTCACCACAATGATGATCAGGAACCCGAGCGGTACGCCGAAGACACCTGCCGAGATCGGCAGAATATCCCACCACGTGTTGTCGGCAACAGGCGAGGTCACGCCGAACACGCCTCTCAGCCATGGTTGCGTTGTTGCCATGTAGTAGAACGTGACGATTGTTCCAGCCAGCATGCCAAGCACCGCCGCGATGCCGGTCGTGCGCTTCCAGAAGATGCCGAGGACGAGCGCAGGGAAGAATCCAGCCGCCGCCAGCGAGAACGCCGCCGAGACGAGGAACAAAATGTCCGCGACTTTGAGCGAAGCCACGTAAGCGGCCAATATCGCCACAACTAGCAGTAGTGCTTTTGAAACACCAATACGGGTCGCAGTAGACGCATTCGGATTGATCATTTTGTAATACAGATCGTGCGAGAGCGCATTGGCAATGGTCAGCAACAATCCGTCTGCGGTCGAAAGCGCCGCAGCCAAACCGCCTGCCGCGACGAGCCCGGATATCACGTAAGGCAGTCCCGCGATCTCGGGGGTCGCGAGAACCACAA
>JAAFJI010000346.1 GCA_013298045.1 Betaproteobacteria bacterium | reverse complement strand
GTGTGTAACGGCGTCGACAGTCAGCGACTGGCCATGCTTTTGGCGGTGATGAATCGGCATTTGGGCTCGCAGCTTGGCGGGTTCGACGTCTTTGTCAACGTCGTCGGCGGGCTGACCGTCGATGAGCCGGCTGCGGATTTGCCGATCATTGCTGCGATCTGGTCGTCGCTCAGCGGCAAAGCCATCCCGATCGATACCGTGATGTTCGGCGAGGTTGGCTTGGGCGGCGAAGTCCGGCCAGTGGTCGGCGGCGCGGTTCGGATCGCCGAGGCTGAAAAGCTTGGATTCAAAAACGTTATTTGTGGTGACGTGGGTCGCGCGGTGCGGTCCAAGAGTGAGATGAAAATCGAAGTGGCAGCGCGTGTCGATGAGGCAATTTCAGGTTTGCGCGCGCTTTAGACATCCACTTTAAGAACACATAAATTGGTCGAGAATTTATATTATGTTAAATTACATATGATTGCGGGATGTATGGGCTTAAAAAGACATCGACTAAGTATCCATACCTCAAACCGGCGCTAGCCCAGATTAACCTTCTGACAACGGTTTTCCTAAGGTACGATTACGATTCGTAGCTTGCGAGTAAAACAAACAAGCAAATAAAAAGAAGCTCAAATCCAGTGTCGACTGCCCCGCAACAACCCTCTACCGCGCTGCCTCTCGCGCGCGCCGTTGCGACGGTTCAAGCCGGTGGGTATGCCACCGCGTCCGAGGTGCTCGGACACCCTGACTGGTCTGCCCTCGAATCGGCGTTTTGGAACGTGTCGCATCCGCTTGACAGCGAATCTCGTGCCGCATTTAGCGAGTACAGCCAGCACGCCCTGATGATCTGGCAACGCGTTGCCGCCGGAAGCATTCGACCACTCACGGTTTACCGCTCGACGCTCTCTTCAACCGTTGCAGTTGATGCGGCGCTTCGCATTCTGGCGCGCATCTATGCGGGATGCAATCTCGCGTTCTCGCCGACCCCGGCGGGGTTTTGGCGCACTGTCTACTCGATTACCGGCTATGTGGTCGCCCAATGCCGCGAAGGCAAAGAAGCGCAGTACGACTTTTCGCGAAACATGTGCCTTCAGCTCTGGCTTATGGCGTGGTTGAACCCGCTTTCATTGGTAGCCGGTCGGCTTCCGGTCGCGGTTCGCCTGGTCGGACTGCTATCGAAGTCTTGCAGCTATTCGCTTGCGCCGCCAACCCACGCGGGATCGGGCCTCGCGGCAGCGGATTTGATGGACGACAAACCGCCGATGCCATTTGGTCGGATCGGCGGCGACTGGAAACCTCAGTTGCCGCTCTATGTCAACGCACAAAGCGCGGCTTATGCGATTGAGGAGTTGCAGAATTCGGCGGCGCGAACTCGGGGAAGCGATCTCTATGAAGCGCTGTTGGGTGCCGGGCGGCTGGCCGGGTTGACCGCTCCCGAGGTCAACGATTTCGTGAAGCGCGCGTTGCGCGAATTTGGTCAGACTCACGCGCGTGCGATTCCGCGCATTCCGGCGCAGGGCTTCGTGACGGCGATGACTGGAATGATCGAGGTTTGGGCTGCACTTCAAGAGCACGAATCAACAGCTAGATCGAAGAATGCCCCTGAAAACTTGCTTAGCGGCCAAGTTATTAATCATAGCGACGGTGGATTTTTGCTCAAATTCCGGCTTGATCAACCGCGGCTTAGATCGGGATCGCTACTTGCCATGCGTGGCACCGACAACGAACCTTGGACGCTGTGCGCGATTCGTTGGCTTCAAGACAATACGCGCGAAGTTTTCGCGGGTGTAGAAGTACTCAGCAATTTCGCGGAAGCGCGACTGTGCATCGATGACGAAGAGCACCAGCAAGCGCCGCTGATTAGCTACCAGCAGGACGAGCAGACGATGGTCTACATCCCGCTCGGTCAAAGCGATTCAAAAAGTGTGTTTCAGGTGAGCGTTCAGGAAGAAACCTGGGTGCTCTCGGCGGTGCGCGAGCTCGGCGAGGATTGGGAACTGCGCACCGTGCTCGACCGCGTTCGCGGCAGTTAACGACGTTCTGTCGGATCCGGCAGCGGCTTATTTTTTGTTTGAGTTAAGCCCAGCGCTCACCGGAAACGTCGCCACCGTCCGCCCATCGGGCGTGCTCACAATGATCTTCGGATCGGATTCCTTGGCAAACGGCAATGCGGACAATAGGGTGTCGGCGTGAACATCAAACGAAAACGACCCGCAGCGACGGTTTTTGCCATCAAGCGGTTCTTGAATCGTGCTCAGCTCGCCGCGAACCAGCCCTTTTCCGCGCGACGCTTGAGCCGCCGCTTCATTGACTCGTTTCGAATCGAAACTAACCTTTAAGTTTCCAAAATCGCTGCGCGATCCGCCGCCCAGGCAATAGTCAACCCGATGGAGCACAAACATTGACGACGCCTTGTCGCCGCGACCCAAATCGTAGCCTTCAGCGCTAATGACTCGAACGTTGGTCGCACGCGATGGCGCGGTCTGCGCCGAGGCGACTGTGACCGCCCCCATGGCGA
>JAAFJI010000342.1 GCA_013298045.1 Betaproteobacteria bacterium | reverse complement strand
CGCGAACGCGCCGCGCAACACCCGCTCTGCCACAAAAACCGTTGCTGGCATGCTTGCTGGAATCGCCATTGACGAAGGGCGCATCGCCGGTAGGCAAGCCTCGGTGCTGGCGCTGTTCCCCGAGTACGCGAAAACCGTCGGACGCGATCGTAGGTTGAATCGTGTCTCGTTCGAAGACTTGTTGACCATGAGCAGTCCACTCGAATGCGACGACTGGAACCAATGGTCGCGCGGCAACGAAGAGCGCATGTATCTGGTTGAGGATTGGGTCGGTTTCTACTGGAATCTGCCAATTCGCGGTTTCCCGGCATGGACGCCTAAGCCGATCGATTCCCCGTTTGGTCGCGCGTTCAGCTATTGCACAGCCGGCGTCACGACGCTCGGTGTTGCGATCGAGCGCGCGGTGAAAATGCCGCTTGATCGGTACGCACAAGCCAAACTCTTTGCGCCGCTCGGTATCCATCGCGCAAAGTGGCAATACCTACCGCTTGGCTCGCCCCAGGCCGGCGGTGGACTGAGCCTGACCAGTCGCGACCTTCTCGCACTCGCACAACTCTACGCGCAAGGCGGGCGCTGGAACAGCCGGCAAATCGTGCCGGAAGCGTGGGTACGCGAATCGCTCTCGCCGAAGGCGCAAATGCCAGACGGCATTAAGTACGGCTATCTTTGGTGGTTGCACGAGTTCAAGGTAGGCGACGCCACGATTGTCACCTCCGCGATGAATGGGAATGGCGGAAACACCGTGCAAATCGTGCCATCGCTCGACGCAGTGATTGTCGTTACTACAACGAATTTCCAGACGCGCAACGCACCCAGACTCACCATGCAGTTGCTCACGCAGCACATACTTCCGGCGCTGACCGGCGCGCCGTAGCCGGTCGTTATGCGTCCGATTCGCCCGCGCAAAACTGCGTTTCACGCGATTCCCCTGCGCTTCATCGCAACACTATAGCGACCAAAAAGCGCGATGTTTACAGTTCATCCCATCGCAACACCGCGACGCTTTTTTTGAACAGAACTGGACAACCCATGAATCGCACTTTCAACATCCTCACGCGCAGCGAATCGGCCGCCACGGCTGTATGTGCATCGCTTCTTTCCGTGGTTACGGTCGGTGCTGTGCTCGCACTGTTCGCGACCGCAACACTTACCGAATCGGTGGATCGCGTGGTGCTCGAGCCGATCGTAGTATCCGCACCCAAGTCGGTTTAATCCTCGCTCAGTGAAAATCTCGTGACGTTGTCGCGAGGTCGCCGAGCAGACGCGTTTGATCGACCAAACGCTCGGCGATCAAATGAACGACGCGGCCTTGCCGCTCTATCTTCCCATTGACGAACATGAAGCGCGACAGCACGAGCTCCTTGCGATAGCGCTGCGCGACCCCGGTCCATACGATCACGTTCACATAGCCCGTTTCGTCTTCGAGCGTAACGAAGGTCGTG
Source organism: Betaproteobacteria bacterium (assembly GCA_013298045.1). GTDB lineage: Bacteria > Pseudomonadota > Gammaproteobacteria > Burkholderiales > Casimicrobiaceae > Casimicrobium. The sequence goes on along the minus strand of JAAFJI010000342.1, from coordinate 1,093 downwards.
CCCTTTGCAGTTGATGGATGCTGTCGGCAGGTCACGATACCTGCGGCGCGAATGAATCGACCGCTTGCCGTACTTTGTACTTCAGCCGCACTGATCGCACGGTTCGCTTTCAGTCGAGGCCGCAGCAGCGCGACGGGATGCCTGCGCAACGTCAATCCTGTACTTCGATAATCTTCGACGATGTCGCTACCCTCGGTGGGCGCAAACAAACTGGCTTGTTTTGCTTCCGCTGGTGCCTCGAACACAAATGTGTCGTCCTCCACGCCGATTGCCCCCCAAAAGGCTTCTCGACGATTACCGGAAAGCGTTTGCAAAGCGTCGGCCGCAGCGAGCGACTTGAGCTCATCTGTGCTCAGCTGCGCACGACGTTTCAAATCGGCAATGTTGAAAAATGGCGATTCCACGCGTGCAGCAACAATGCGCTCAGCCGCTTCGCTGGACAAATTGCGCACCATACGCAACCCGAGTCGAACGGCTGGCGAATGATTGGCTAGAAAATCTTCTCCCAGCCGATGCGAAGCCACTTCGTCAATAGGTTCAAGCGTGCAATTTACATGGCTCACGAGTACATCAATAGCGCGCACATCCACGTCGTGTCGTCTCGCATCCTGAACAAGTTGCGATGGCGAATAGAAACCCAGCGGTTGCGAGTTGAGTAGCCCACAGGTGAACGCCGCCGGATGATGGCACTTCAGCCAGCATGACGCATACACAAGCAAGGCGAAACTCGCCGCGTGCGATTCAGGAAACCCGTATTCGCCGAAGCCCTGCATCTGTTTATAGATTTGCTCGGCATACGCGGGCGTGTAGCCGCGTGTGAGCATGCCAGAGATCAGTTCATCGCGAAACGGCTCAATTCCGCCCTTGCGTTTCCAGGCCGCCATCGCACGGCGGAGTTGATCGGCTCGTCCTGGCGTGAAGCCCGCGGCGATGACCGCGAGCTGCATCACTTGCTCTTGAAAAATCGAAACACCCAACGTGCGCACTAGCACTTGCTCCACTTCTTTGCTGGGGTAGATCACAGGCTCAATTCCATCACGCCGTTTCAAATACGGATGCACCATACCGCCTTGAATCGGCCCGGGTCGCACGA
>JAAFJI010000341.1 GCA_013298045.1 Betaproteobacteria bacterium | reverse complement strand
AAACCTCGCGATTGCATGCTTGCGTTCACGAGGCGGGTTGAAGCGAACCTGCCCGCTTTCGAACCCTCCGCGATTCGAAACACGAATCACGCTTGAATTCTTTGCGGCGGGACCGCCATCTGCGCTGGGTAGAACCTTTCGATTTCTCTTCGGGTTCTCATTAAGTGCGTGTTGAACACAACTGCCGTTCAACACACTCGCCAGCGGTCTTCAATGGCCCGCGCCCGTTGCCGAGCGCAGCCCACCAAATCTGTTTATTGCGCCAAGACCTACAGCACCTTACTGTGCGGTTGGCGCCACACCGAACGCGCCCGCATCCACACGAACGCCTTTGCCCATCGTGCTCGAAACGCTGACCTTCTTGAGGTAAACGCCCTTCGACGATGCAGGCTTTGCCTTTTGCAACGCTTCGACGAGCGCGCGCAAGTTAGTCTCAAGCGCGTTCACTTCGAACGATGCACGGCCGATCGTGGCATGCACGATGCCGGCTTTGTCCGTACGGTATTGCACTTGACCGGCTTTTGCGTTTTTGATCGCGCCAACCACGTCAGGCGTCACGGTGCCAACCTTCGGGTTTGGCATCAAGCCGCGAGGACCGAGCACTTGACCGAGCGTGCCGACAACACGCATCGCGTCGGGCGAGGCGATCACGACGTCGAATTCCATGAAGCCGCCTTTGATTTTCTCGGCGAGATCTTCGAAGCCAACGACTTCCGCGCCGGCCGCTTTCGCTTCTTCCGCTTTCGCGCCTTGTGCGAACACAGCGACGCGAACGCTCTTACCGGTACCGGCAGGCATTACGACCGAGCCGCGAACGGTTTGATCGGATTTCTTGGCGTCGATGCCGAGGTTGATCGCAACATCGATCGATTCGTTGAACTTAGCGGTCGCACAAGTTTTCGCGAGCGTGATCGCATCGGCGACACCGTAGAACTTATCGCGATCGACTTTGCCTTCGAGGGCTTTTGCGCGTTTTGAGAGTTTTGCCATGATTACTTCACTCCCTCAACGGTGATACCCATCGAACGCGCAGAACCGGCGATCGTACGAACAGCAGCGTCCATATCGGCAGCCGTTAAGTTAGGCATTTTCACTTTAGCGATCGCTTCCGCCTGTGCGCGCGTCAACTTGCCGACTTTGTCGGTGTGTGGACGTGGCGAGCCTTTTTGTACTTTAGATTCCTTCTTGATGAGATACGTCGCAGGCGGCGTTCCCATGATGAAAGTGAAACTCTTGTCTGCGAATGCAGTAATGGTCACTGGAATCGGCATGCCGGGCTCCATGCCCTGCGTCTGCGCGTTGAACGACTTGCAGAATTCCATGATGTTCAGACCGCGCTGACCGAGCGCCGGACCGATTGGTGGCGAGGGATTGGCTTTCCCCGCCGGGACTTGCAGCTTAATAAAGCCGACGATTTTCTTTGCCATGATGGCTCCTTGGTTTGGGTGCTAGCGAATGCGTGCTACAGTATTTCCGGCACCGCACTCTCCCCGTTTGAGTTTGCGAAGATCACCGTTTAGAGCTTTCTCCGCGCTCTTCAAAGCTTTGCCCTACTAAAGCTCACTTTGAATCTAGTTTTGTACCATCTCAATCAATGGTACAAATTCTGTTTTTGCCACGTTTATCGGGGCGTTCACAGGTGATGTTGCTTACGCTTTCTCCACCTGCCCAAAATCCAGCTCCACTGGCGTCGAGCGACCGAAAATCATCACCGACACGTGCAGTTTCGACTTGTCGTAGCTCACGTCTTCGACCGAGCCCATAAAGTCCGCGAATGGACCGTCTTTCACGCGCACCGCTTCGCCGACTTCGAACACGATCTTCGGTTTCGGCTTCTCGCCACCTGTTTCGATTTGACCGAGAATCGTCTCGACTTCCTTTGGCGTAATCGGCGCAGGCCTTGTCGCGGTGCCACCGATGAACCCGGAGACTTTCGGCGTGCTCTTGACCAAATGCCACGAGTCGTCGGTCATCTCCATCTCAACCAAGATGTAGCCTGGGAAAAACTTACGCTCGGCCGTTTTCTTTTGACCGTTTTTGATCTCGATGACTTCTTCGACCGGCACCAAGACTTGACCGAACTGATCGGCAAACTCGGAGCGCGCGATACGATCAACGAGCGCGCGTTGCACGCTCTTCTCGAATCCGGAAAACGCGTGAACCACGTACCAGCGCTTCGGACGTGCCGGCGCAACCGTTCCTGTGTCGATAGCCTCAGCTGATACGTTTTCCATGGTGGCCTTGCCTTCAGAGATCGTTAATTAACCGCGACTGGTGAGCCAGGAGATGAGCAGACCGATCACGGTATCCACCGCGAACAGAAAAATCGACAGAACCACAGAGAAGGCAAACACAATCAGCGTCATCTGAATGGTTTCTTTTCGCGTCGGCCAAGCGACTTTTTTGCCTTCGTCGATCGATTCGCGCGCGAAGCCGATGAAGTCTTTCCCCGGCTGCGACAGGTAGGCGACGCCTGCGCCGGCAAGCAAACCTGCAACCACCATCAAAAGGCGCACGACAAATAGCGATTCCGAGAAATAGTAGAAGCCGAACACGCCTACGCCGACGAGCGCCGCTGCGACGACGAAAATAGCCCAGTTCTTTG
>JAAFJI010000340.1 GCA_013298045.1 Betaproteobacteria bacterium | reverse complement strand
TCAGATTGCGCTGCTCGGCCCGGACGTGTCGGTGCTATCGCGTCTTTCGCAGCAGCTTGCGGCAGAAATTGCAAAGATTCCGGGCGCGGTGGAAGTCGAAACGAGCGAAAAAGCGGCGGTGCCAGCCCTTGCGATATCGCTCAAGCGTGCGGAGGCTGCGGAATTCGGCGTCACCCCAGCCACACTCGGTTCGATCACGCGTACGCTGGTCGCTGGCGATGCCGTTACCACCTGGCTTTCGCCACAAGGCAATTCGGTCGATGTCTCGGTGCGCTTGCCGAAGGAACTTAAGGCCAATGCAGCGCAGTTGATGCAAATTCCGCTCAATAATCCGCGTGCGCCGGACGGTGAGGCGATCGCGCTGGAGCGCGTTGCCGTGGTCAACGAAAGCGCGAATCCGAAGATCATCGAGCGCTCGAACCTGCAGCGGCAAATCAATGTGAGCGCGGGCGTTTCCGGTCGCTCTCAGGGGGATGTTGGCAGCGATGCCAACAAAATCATGAAGGATTTCGCTCTTCCGCCGGGCTACCGGTTCGATGTTGGTGGCGACAATCAGATGATGGCCGAATCGTTCGGCTACGCGATGCTCGCGCTGGTCATGGCGGTGGTGTTCATCTACTTCGTCCTCGGCTCTCAGTTTCACAGCTTTGCGCAGCCAATTGCGATCATGATGACGCTGCCGCTGTCGTTGATCGGCGTATTGGTCGCGCTCGCGGTGACCCGAACCACCTTCAACATGTTTGCGATGATTGCGTTCATTATGTTGATGGGCTTGGTGGTCAAAAACGGCATCTTGTTGGTCGATTTCGCCAATCAAGTGCGGCGTGAAAAGGGCGTCTCGATTACCGAGGCGCTGGTCGAGGCGGGGCATATCCGTTTGCGCCCGATTCTCATGACCACGGCAGCGATGGTGTTTGGGATGCTGCCGATGGCGCTCGCGCTCGAAGAGGGTGCCGACGGCACGATGGGCCGAGCAATTATTGGCGGCGTGCTCTCTTCAACCATTCTGACGCTGATCGTCGTGCCGGTGATCTACGCCATGATCGAGGAGTTCAAACTTCGGCGCAAACTGAGGCGCGCGGCGAAACGCGAGCGCCTTGGTACGGTACACGCGCCAGCAGAATAGCTGGCGCAACGCTGGACGGAGTCTGGTAGGCGATGCAGAGCGAGACAATTTGCGCGGTGCTTGCGTAAGCTGGAAAATCCGCTAAACTTGTAAATGACTCGCGGTCATTTACAACGAGTTTTCGATCGCCGCACCAACTAAAATAACAAATTTGACTGAAAAATCACAGAGACGACGCCATGAATATCGAGCAGGTACGCTTCAATATGATCGAGCAACAGATACGCACCTGGGACGTGCTCGATACCGATGTGCTCGATTTGTTGCATGAGCTCAAACGCGAAACCTTCGTTCCCGCACCCCAAAAACCCTACGCGCTCATGGACGTGGAATTGCCGCTTGCGCCGGTCTCTGCGACCGCGAAGATGTGGCCGCCCCGCGTTGAGGCGCGCGTTTTGCAAGATCTCGATCTAAAAGGCGACGAGCGCGTGCTGGAAGTCGGCAGCGGCGGCGGCTATCTTACGGCGCTTCTCGCCGCTCGGGCGAAGCAGGTCACAAGCGTCGAAATCGATCCGGCGCTAGCGGCGTTTGCTTCGGAAAACCTCCGCGCAGCTGGCGTCGCCAACGCCACCGTCGCTGTCGGTGACGCTGCACACGGCTGGCCGAGCGCGCGTCCGTACGACGTGATTGTCTTCACCGGCTCGATGGAGGTCGTACCGGATCAGGTGTTTGCGGAGCTCACCGCGAACGGGAAAGTCTTCGCGATTGTCGGCAAAGCACCTGTCATGCGCGCGAAAATTCTTCGCCGTATTGGTGAGTCGATCGAAGAGCGGGTGTTGTTCGAGACGATGGTAGCGCCGCTCGTCCACGCAGCGACCGCACCAGCGTTCGTTTTTTGAGCGAGTTCGTGGTCACCCAGATCGATGCACCAGTACTGCACCAGATGATTGCATCTGGGCAGGACATGGCGTTGCTCGACGTGCGTGAGCCCTGGGAATATGCGCATGCGCACATTGCGGGCTCGGTCAATATTCCACTGTCGGGGCTGGTCGCGCGAATCGATGAAATTCGTCAGTTGCAAGCCGAGCGACAGATGGCCGTCATCTGCCACCACGGCACGCGCAGCCAAAACGCAGCGCTTTTTCTGGCTGCACAAGGGTTTGCAACGCTGCTCAATCTGCGCGGTGGAATCCACGCGTGGTCGAGCCAGGTTGACCCATCGGTGCCCGTCTACTAACAAACAAAAACCAACCAGGAAGCCCTCCTCATGCGATTGAAACTTCTTCCCGCGCTTATAGCCGCAACACTCGCGGCCTCCGCAGCCGACGGCGCAGATCTGCTTTCGCTCTATCGCGAGGCGGCAAAACAAGACCCCGCAGTCGCAGCCGCGCAATCTTCGCTACAGGCGGCACGCGAGCGGGTTGCCCAGGCGGAAGCCGCCAACGGGCTCTCAGCCTCGGTCTCCGCGAACGCTGCGGCAAACTATGGCGATGCGCATACGCGAGGGCTGCCTACAGCGCTCGGCGGGCAAGTCGATCGCGCCTATCTCAATGGCAGTGTCACGG
>JAAFJI010000034.1 GCA_013298045.1 Betaproteobacteria bacterium | reverse complement strand
GCGTCCAGCTCGATCGGAATTGGAACGAGCAAGCGGCGCGCAAGAAATTGATCGAATATTTTTCGCTTGCCAAAGAACAACCGGAATTGGTGCGGCGATTTAGGCAAGCGCTCGCCGCAACGCTCAATTGATTTGAAGGATGTTCATGAATTTCCACAAACTTGCCGCGCTCGCTTTCGCGCTGCTAGCGGTGGCGCAGTCTGCCGCTCAGACGTCGGCATCGACGCATCGCTGTGCGGCAAGCGCGCAGACACAAGCGAAGAAACTGCTGCGTTTTCACGCCGAGCCCGATGCGCAGCAGCCGGTTTCGATCAACAAAAAGGTGGTCGTGCTCGCGCCAATTCGTAACCCGGCGGATGCATCGCAGAGATTCGATGTGCTCGAACTCACCGGCTACGTCTACAAAGCAAGCTATCGCATTCGCTTTTTGTTCGCGCAGATCGACGAGCCATGTGTGTTGATCGGACAAGAAATACTTGAAAACACGCGGCTCTAGCGAGCAGATTGGTCGCGCTCGATCGTGAGCTTCGCGACGTTCTCGCTCGTCGTTCTCGCGGCGCTGATCCACGCTACGTGGAACCTGCTCGCGAAGAAAGCAGGCGGTGGTGCGGCGTTTGTGTTTCTGGGCGTGGCGACCATGGTCGCGCTGTACTTGCCGGTGATGCTCGTCTGGTGGTGGCAAACGCCGTCGCTTTTTTTCGACATCACTGCGATGCAGTGGCTGTTCATCGCCCTCTCGGCCTGTCTGCATATCGGCTATTCGCTTGCGCTGCAACGCGGCTACCAGCAGGGCGACTATGGCGTCGTCTATCCGGTCGCGCGCGGTACCGGGCCGTTTCTTTCAAGCCTCGTCGCGATCCTCTTTCTCGGCGAAGCGGTGACACTTTCGTCGGCGCTCGGCATCATTGCGATTGTCGGCGGCATTTTCGTGTTGGCAGGCGGTTTACGCGCACTTGCCGATAGCACGCCTCGCGCGCGAGCCGGTGTGCGCTGGGGCATGACCACCGGCGGCTTCATCGCGCTCTACACCGTGGTGGATGGTTACTCGGTCAAGCATCTTTTGATCGCGCCGCTCTTGCTCGATTACTGCTGCAATCTGCTCAGAGTTGTATTCCTCTCGCCGCTGATCGTCACCCAGCGGCGCGAGATTCGGACAGAGTGGAAAAAGAATTGGCGCTACATCGTAGTCATCAGCGCGATCTCGCCGCTCGCCTACATCCTCGTGCTCACGGCGATGCAAACGGCACCGATCTCGCAGGTCGCGCCGCTGCGCGAAGTGTCGATGCTGTTCGCAGCGTTCTTCGGCGTGAAGCTTTTGCGCGAAGAGCGTTTCGGCGAGAAACTGCTCGGAGCAGCGTTAATGGTGATTGGCGTCGTTGGGTTGCTATGGCGCTAAAACATCAGGGGCAAAGCACATGCTTACGCTTTGACCAGCATCGCCAGGATTTTTTTCAACAAACAGTCTTATTGCCCCATAAAAACTGAAGCTCGCCATGATTATTAACAGTAACAAGTAGCAAGTAAACCTCACCTAACAACGAATTTATTGGGCGAACGTGTATAAAGTCGTAGACAATATGTGCAGATCTGACAACTGCGCGTTTTATTTCTAGAACAAGTTCAGTGTTCCAAGACGATCCGATCCATCACGAGGGGAAATCGCTGCCATGAATTCGGAAGCTAACTTGGTTCAGCGCGCTGCGGTTGGCGACGCCGACGCCATGCGCGATCTTTTCTCGCAGCTCTATCCCGACATCAAACGCCTCGCACGCGTACGACTCGCGCAAGCGGGCGGAGTCACTGGCCTCAACGCAACCGCACTAGTTCACGAAGGCTTTATGCGCATGGCCGAGCACGAGGCGCTGCAAGGCGAAACGCGATTGCAATTTTTCGCCTACGTCGGCAAAGTGCTGCGCTCGATCGTGATCGACTTCGTGCGCGAACGCGACGCAGAAAAACGTGGCGGCGGCATCACCTTGCTCACGATGAGCCACGCCGACGCGTCGCCCGCATCGTGGATGGAAGTAGGGAGCTTGATCGATCTGGATCGCGCGCTTGACGAGTTAAAAGCGCTTGACTTGCGGCTCTATCAGATCATCGAAATGCATGTGTTTTCAGGACTCACTTGCACGGAAGTCGGCGCGGAGCTGGGCGTTACTGAGCGCACCGTGAACCGCGAGCTAATGAAAGCGCGGGCGCTGCTCTCGCGCGCACTCGGTAACGAGCGTTCGGAAAAAATCGGCGCATGATGTCGGTCGTGCGCGCCGCGTTTCGTCTATTCATCTTGTGACCACGCCTTTCAACGTTTCCCCCGCGCGCTGGGCGCGCGTGTCGGCGCTGTTCGATCAAATCATCGAGCTCGACGCGACCGATCGTACAGCGGCGCTCGCCCGATTGCACATCGATGAACCGGAGGTCGCCGCTGAACTGGAAGCGCTGCTTCGCGACACCGCACGGTCAAACTCAACCACCGCCACGGTCGTGACAAGCAGTGTGCTGCCCTTGTCGCTCGGCGCGGCACCGTTCACACAATTGCTCAATGCCGCACTCGCAGTGAACGCAACAATTCATCTGGCGGGCGAGCGCTTTGGCGCGTGGGCGCTCGAAGAAAAAATCGGCAGCGGCGGCATGGGTGAAGTGTGGCGCGCGAAGCGCAGCGACGGTCTGTTTGAAGGGGCGGCCGCGATCAAGTTGCTTCGCAGCGATCTATCCGCATCGAAACTCGCCGCGCGCTTCGCCCGCGAACGCAGCGTACTTGCGCGACTCAATCATCCGAACATTGCGCGGCTCCTGGACGCGGGCGTTGGTGGCAACCACAACGATCAGGCGTTCCTCGTACTCGAATTGGTGAACGGCTTACCGCTCATCGATTACGCGAAAGCACACGCACCACACGTCGCCGATCGCGTGCGCCTCGTGCGCGACGTCGCCTGCGCCGTGGACTATGCGCACAGTCAACTCGTTTTGCATCGCGACATCAAACCGTCGAACGTGTTGGTGACCGCCACTGGCGATGTGAAGTTGCTCGACTTCGGCATCGCAGCCGCGATCGATGAGGCCGCAACCGCAGAAACCGCGCCGAATTTAACGCAACTAACTGGTCGCGGCTTAACGCTCGAATACGCAGCGCCCGAGCAAATCGTCGGCGAGCCGACGGCAGCGGCAAGCGACACCTATTCGCTCGGGGCGATGCTGTTTCATTTGCTCACCGGTTCGCATCCATTTGCAAATTCGAAAACCAGAGCGGCGCTGCAACACGCGGCAGTGAACGATGAGGCAAAGCGCGTCTCAGCGACAGCACGCACGACCGTGAAAAACGCTAACGAGCTAGGTAACAGAGATCAGATCAAACCGCCTGCGGACGCGAATCGCATCGATGCCGATCTCGATGCCATCATCGCCAAATCGCTGCGCAAGTCACCCGAGCAACGCTACACAACGGCCGCCGCGCTGGTGGCGGATCTCGATGCCTGGCTCACGCAAACACCCATTTCAATTCGTGCCGAAGATCGACGCTATCGCAGCAAACTTTGGCTGAAACGCAATTGGAAATTCGCGGCGCTGGGCGGCGTTGCCGCTGCCGCTGTGGTTGCGGGTTTGAGCGTGAGCCTCTGGCAGCGCGGCGAGGCGGTCGCGAACGCGGCAATCGCCCGCGAAGAGGCAAGCCGTTCCCGCAAAGTAACTGAATACTTCGGTTTTCTCATTCAACAGGCGAGCCCGGATCGAAACAAAGGAAAAGTGCCATCGGTGTACGAGTTGTTAGAAGGCTCCGAAGCCACCATGGAAAAAGAGTTCGCGGATGACCCTGCCGCGCTTGCGTTTTTGTTGCACTGGTATGCCGAAACTAACGACGCAATGAATCGCGATCAAACAGCGCTTCGCCAGATCACACGCGCGATTGAGCTCTACGAAGCCACAAAAAAGGTCGATGCGGAGTACCTGCTAGATGCGAAATACCATCTGGGTATGCTCTACGTGCGAAACCATCGGTACCCGGAAGCCCTTGCTCAATTCCGTAGCATCGCCGACGAAATGAAAGCGCACTACGGCGAGAAGCATGATCAGTATCTTCGCTTCTTGATCTCATTTGGTGACGTACTCGACACCAACGGCGAGTTTGACAAAGCCGATGCATTGTTTGCTATCGCAGAACGTGGCTTTCCTGAATATCATCCAAGCCAACTGCATGCGCCGATGCGTTTGCTCAACCAACGAGCCATTTCACTCGCTTTCCGAGGGAAGCACGCCGAGGCGCTCTCCGTGCGCCGTGAGATCGAGAGGCAGTTTCACCTCACGGTGAACGCCGGTGAGCGCAACCGAATTATTTATCGCAGCAAACTTCAGCAAGCGCGCGTTCGCATGGGCGAGGACGATGGCGCAGAAGCGGCACTTCGCTCAGCCCAGCGCGATGCAATTGCGTTGTTGGGAGAGCACAATCCGATTGCTGCGTCGGTGATGGTCTACCTAGCGCAACGCGATTGTCAACTCGGCCAGTTTGAAGCATGTGCGACACATTTTCGCGATGCGTTTAACTCCTACAGAACCTACCCCGGTGTGGATCAGACGCGCATCCTCTCCTCTGAGATCGGCGCTTTGAAAACGGCGGCTTATCTACCCGCTACGAACCGTACCCAAATTGAATCGCGACTCACTGCACTGGCCGACGAGATCGCTACGACTATGCCGATGGCCGGCGCACGACGCCTGGAAATCGTGGTCGCACTCGCCGACGCCATGATTGCGCAACAGTCGGAAGCGCTTCGTGCGCCGCTGAATCAGTTGATCACGTTGATCGCAACTGAAAGCACATCGAGCGGATACATTGCAGACGAACTTCGGGCAAGAATTCTCTCGCTACAAGCTGCACACTTCTTGATGCAGGCAGACGCGCAACGCGCGGCACAAAAGCAAGCAGAAGTTTTGTCTATTTATGAAAAACTCGGCGAAGCTGCAACACCGACGCACGCGATTCTGTGGCTGCAACGTGCGCTCTACGAAATTGAATTTGACCGCGAAGCGGCGCTACGTTCCGCTGACACCTGCCGTGCATTGCTGCAAAAGTTGAGTATAAAAATGCCGCACGTTTCGGCTGCGCTTCAATACGTGGATTCGCGCGCAGCTGGCGACCGGCTGCGAGTGGAACGCGCGACGCTCGCCGTTGATCGCGCGTACCGCCGCTCGGAGCTAAAGCCTTGGCGGGCTCCCCACATCACTTTTCTGTAGAGAGGCGTCGCAAGGCGGCTTTCGCAAAGTGACATTTCCAGGCTAGATCGGCGCGGTCGCGCAATCAAGACTGCTCGCTCCGTTGCGCCGACGGCGTCTGAAACGTCACTTCGCGCCGAGTTGTCTGGTGCTCAACCCGAGTTAATCGAACCCACTGACTTTGCTTGGTCATGAATCTTTCCGCCAGCCACGCCCAAGACTTCGTCAGCGGTCATTTCGCGAACGACCTGCGGCGCACTGCTCGCGCAAGCGGGCTCAAAGTTCGTGTGCTCGTACGTACTTTTCGCATTCAAGATAAAACTCCTGTTTATCGCGCAGATTGAATAGATCGCCCCGTCGCGCTTTTAGTCTACTGAAGGTTCGAAGCGAACCGCAAAGAAAGCGCACAAACCACTGTCACGATCGTCGGTGCGCTAGATGCCACTACGTCTATCCATGAGTTCACTAACTCAAGGAGATACGCATGACACAGCTTCACGCTTCATTTCGATCGCCGTTGCCGTTGTACGCCGTCGCGCTCGCGACAATGATCGCAGCAACGACTGCGTTTGCGCAGTCCGTGCAGCACATCGATCCGCAACGTGTTCCACCGTTAGGAACACAGCAAAACACGACGATTCCAAAAGGCGTGCGGCCGCCAGCCATCGATTGGTCGATTCACTCGCTCAAAATCGAACAAGGCGTTTTCATCAGAACCGAGTTGCGCAATCTGAGCAAAACATCGAGCGCAGCGCCCATGGTTCGCCTCACGGCGTTCAAGCCGTTTCCAAATACGCAATCACCCCCGAACGCAAACGGCGACACCACCGGTTCCGGCGGCAACATGAGCAAAGTATTAGGCGAAATTCAAACACCGGGAACGAGCGCAGGCGAGGTGCTCAACGTGCCCGCATGGTCGATTCCGAAAGAGTTTTTGGAATGCAGCGAAATCACAGCGGAGGTGGATTTCAAGCGCGCGTTTCCCGACACCAACTGGGCGAACAATAAGATCACGATCAAAACAAAATGCGGCGCGGTGCCAGCGACGGCGCACTACGGCGTGATGCGACCGATTCCATAAATATACCTATTAGCTGTTTTGCTTATCGCCCAATTGAATATGCGATAAGTCGCATTTTATATGGTTGTCTACTACAAAATTAGTTTATACAAAACGCCTATTTTATTGGGCATTATATTGAATAGTTTATTTTGCTGATCGCCATCAAGAGCGCGAGAAGCGATCGCGAGGGCTGCGCCGACACGGTTCGTTGAGTTTGCTGGTAGGTGCGCTCGTTCACGGCAGCACAAAAACTTTTAGCGCAGCCCATGTCGGTCGGGTATCGATCGTTTCGTCTATTCGTTGAAACGGTCGTGAATCTATCGATCGCGACTTCACCGAAAGGGCAATTCGACGTGCACTACCTCATTCGCTCACTAACCGCAGTGGTTCTTGCCTTGTTCGGCGTAAGCACGGCGAGCGTCGCGCAGATCGGCACGCTCGACACTACATTTGGTTCCAACCCGTCGACCGATCCCGGCAAGGGCGTTTTGATTGCCTCGCAGTTTGACTACTTCCGAGTGCTTGATGGACTGGTGTTGCCGGATGATCGCATCGTCGTGGGCGGCGCTTGTCCATCAATCGCCACGCTGCCCGCAGGCGCGCGCTTCTGCGTTGCCGTGTGGTCGAGCGACGGCACGAGCGCGCAGATGTATCTCGGACCGCCGGGCATGACACGTGTGCGAGGCGATGCGCTCGGTGCCATAGCCCGTCAAACCGACGGCAAGATCGTGCTGGCTGCGCCGTGCACGTGGATCACCGCAAGTACCTCAACGCTTTGCGCAGTTCGCTTTAATACCGACTTCACCGTTGACACCACCTTCGCCATTGATTTGCAATTTCCTGGACTTAGCAATGTGGCGATCCAAAGTTGGACGGAGCGAGATGCTTATGCCAATGCCGTTGCGCTTCAGCCCGACGGGAAAATCGTCGTTGCTGGGCAATGTCCCAACGGCGGCGTAGGTAGCACCGGGTTCGTCATGTGCGCGCAGCGCTTCCTGCCTAACGGCTACGGCGACAACACTTTCGGTAACGGAGGTGAGCGCCGCTTCGTTGGCGTCGCCGCGAGCCCGCTTGATCGCGTCAAAGATATTGCACTGGCAACAGACGGACGAATCATGCTCGGAGGTGAATGTCAGAACAGCAATTTCGTCTACCCCTGCGCTGCGCGATTGAGCGCCGCCGGTGCAATCGACAGCGCGTTTTCGTCAGGCACGCAAAAACCCAAAATTCTGTCTGGAATTGGCGCTGGAAACGACTTCATTAACGCGATGAAAGTACAGCCCAATGGCGAGTTCATTTTTGCGGGGCACTGCATCAACAGCCCGTCCTCTACTGTGCGTGTGCCATGTGCGTTGCGGCTGGGCGAACCCAACAGCACGCAATTCACAACGGGAACAAATTTCAGTGGTGCCGCAACGCCAGTTGGCAGCGGCATATTGCGGGAACCCACCGCAGCAGGTCACTTTGAAATCATTCGCACAACGCTGCAATCCGACGGCAAAATTCTTGCGCTGTTGCGCGACGGTACAGCTGAGGGCAGCCTCAACAATCGATCGTACTATGTGCGCCGCTACAACGAAGACGGCAGCGCGGACGCCAATTGGACACAAAGCGCAATCACCTTTCAGAATACCTTGACAGGCGCAGTGGCTCTCGGTCAACAAAGCAACGGAAAAGTCGTGGTGATGGGCTATCGCAGCGTCAGCGCGAGCAATGGATTGCCAGAGGTCTATCGACTCAACAATCGACCCAATCCCGCACGCAATTGCAGCTCTGACATTGATGGCGACGGCAAGGTGCTGCCGACGACCGATGGATTGCTGTTAGCACGCGCGTCGGCTGGCTTGACGGGTAATTCCGTGACTTCAGGCGCAATTGGCGTCGGCGCACAACGCGGCACATGGACGGCAATTCGCGACTATTTGATTACCCAATGCGGAATGGCGATTGCGCCATAAACTCCGTACCTGCTTACAAACGTCAATTCACAAATTTCAGCGAACTTCATGAACTCTATCCACACAAAATTTTCTCTTCAATCATTCGTATCGCTTGCTGCGATGTCGATTGCAACGTTTGGTTTCACAACAAACGCCCTCGCACAACAAAGCTTCACCGCCACCGTTGACGGCAAGGCGTGGGAATCGGACAACGACGGCATCAACGTGATACCCGTCGCGCTGGGCACGAGTCGAGGCACGGTGACGATCGCCGCAACCAGCAAAGGCTTTAGCGGTCATCCAACACCGAAGGGCTTTCCCGATAGCTTCTCGATCGTGTGCCCGATGCCGAAGAAAGCTGAACGCATGACAACAGCGCGCAACTCGTCGGAGGTGTGTCGCGTGAGTTTCACCAAAGCCGCGCGCAGCATGATGAGCCCCGACTATGCGAAGACAAAAAACGAAGGCGAATTCGTCACTAAAGGCGACGCGGGCGACAAAGGCTACGTGAACTTCACCAAGGTCTCAGGCAAGAACATCGAAGGCGAATTCTCGGTTGAACTCACCGAAGAAACAACGAAGAAAAAGATGACCGTGAGTGGAAAATTCAGCGGCGTCGATCAGCAAGTAGGATCGAAAGGTTTCAACTAATCTAGGCAAAACAAAAAGGGCGCACGAGACGCCCTAATTCACTCGACCGAGAATCGCGGCCTATGTGAGCGCCGCCATTACTTTCGCAGTGATCGCCTCGACTGAACCGACGCCTTCAACCTTCACGTATTTCGGTGCGCCGGGTTTGCCGCTCTTCGCCCAATCGCCGTAGTAGCCCAAGAGCACTTCGGTTTGGTCATGATAGACCTTCAAGCGAAATTTCACCGTCGCCTCTTCGTCATCTTTGCGCTGTACGAGATCCTCGCCCGTGACGTCGTCTTTGCCGGCAACCTTCGGTGGGTTGTGCGTCACGTGATACGTGCGGCCGCTCGCAAGGTGCACGCGACGACCGCTCATGCGATCAACGATGACGTCGTCGTTCACCGCGATTTCGAGCACGTAATCGAGATTCACGCCCGCGTCTTTCATCGCTTCGGCTTGCGGAATCGTGCGTGGAAATCCGTCGAACAGATAGCCGTTTTTGCAATCGGGTTCTTTGAGACGCTCTTTCACGAGACCGATGATGATGTCATCCGAAACCAACGCGCCGGAATCCATCACTTTCTTCGCGGCGAGTCCGAGCGGCGTACCCGCTTTCACCGCCGCGCGCAGCATGTCGCCGGTTGAAATTTGTGGAATACCAAACTTCTCGCAAATAAATTTTGCCTGTGTCCCTTTGCCCGCCCCCGGAGCGCCGAGAAGTATGAGTCGCATGATGTCCCTAAAAATTCGAATGAGTGATTCGACGCAATTATGACGTGAGCGCTTCGCAAACACATCGGCCTATTCCGCGAACGAAGTATTTGAAGTTCTTCTAACTTCTTACTCGATCGCCCTTTCAAATATGGCAATCATTAAACAATGCGTACTTTTCGAAAATTATCAAAAAATAGCATTTATCCCGATTTAATAGGGCGATCCGCTAAATAGTTGGTGCCGACAAAAAGCAACCGAATTACACACTCACCTGCGCGCGTGAAGCAATGCGCGGATGAATGATCGCGCGGTAAAGCGGTGGCACGAGCGCCGCGAGAATCATCGCCGCATAACTCGCTGGCAATTGCGGCGCTTCAGGTCGCGTGGAGAGCGCGCCGAACGGACGACCGCCGTGCGCATGATGATCCGCATGGCGTTGCAAGTTAATGAGGAACCCATTGGTAAGCCAACCCGAGAAGTCCCACGAATGCGGATACGACACGCGCTCGACATTGCCATTCGCATCGACCTTTCTCTGCAAACCGTAGTGCTCGATGTAATCGACGAGTTCTAGCTCGATGATCGCCATCAGGCTCGCGCCCGCGTAGAGCGCGATGCCCAACGCGCCAGCGCTTGCGTACGCAACGCAAGCGAACGCGACGGAGAGCAAAATCCAATGCAGCACTTCGTTGCGAATAAAGCGCGCGAAACCGTTGTGCCCAGCACGCGCGAGACTTTCCGATTCGATACGCCAGCCATGCGAATACACACCGCTAATTGCGCGCGGCACGAACGCGTAAATCGTTTCGCCCAAGCGCGCGGTCGCCGGGTCGGCTTTCGTCGCCACATGCAAATGATGACCGCGCACGTGCTCGACTTTGAACACGCCGTAGCAAACGCTCGAAAGCAACACGCCGCCTAAGAAACGTTCCGCTTTGTTGTTGCGATGAACGAGTTCATGACCGACGTTGATCGCGAGAATGCCGCCGATCACGCCAAGCGACACCACAAAACCGATCACATGAATCGTCGGCAGCGCCAGCACCTGCGTGAACACGCTAATCGCATAGCCAAGAATCGAGAGCCAGGTGACCGCACACACCCACGGGATCGCTCGCAGCATCGGATCTCGCGCCAATTTCGCCTGCTGCTCTGGCGTCCAAGTCGTTTTGTATTGACCAATCAACGCATCGAGCAAAGGCACCACGCCATACGTCACAAACACCGCCGACCACATGAGCCATGCATCGCCCGGATTGGTAAGCGCATGATTTACGCCGCCGACAAACGAAGCGCCTACGAGCGGTGCGATCCAAAACGAAAAACGGTAGAGCTGAAAAGCTAAGGCGTTCATAGCCGATGTCCTCCGAGGCAGGAGTTTACGCCGAACGTGACCAGGGTAGGAGCGACCCTGCTCGCGATCCCGAGAATGGAGTAAGCGCTAAGAAACGCAAGGCGTCGAACCCGCGAGTAGCACGGAACCGTCGACTACCCTTGTGGCGACGAAAACAGTCAATTCTCAGCGGAGCGCTAACATAACCGCTGCCTTTTTCTCCGTCTCAATCATGACATCGCTACCTAAAGCAGCCGTTCTTGCGTTCGTGCCGTTCCTCTGTGTCGGTTGCGCAAATTCCCCGATGAAATCCACGCCAGACGCGAGTCGATTGGAAGGTGTCGCGGTCGGTCAAACCCTTAGGCAAATCGAGGAAACGATGGGACGCGCTGGTCGCATTGCGAGATTTCCGCTCGCGGACGAAGAGATTGCGATGTGGCGCGTCGCGGATCACTACTCCGCGAAATGCCTTGTTGTCACACTACGCGGTGAGCGAGCGATCGAAGTCGGCATCGTCGAACTATCGCGGGTGGGCGTCGGGCGAAACCATTCGTTGCTCGAAACCTGCTAACCCAAAGGGTGGCGCGCGACGGCTACGAACTGCATATGCTCCGGGTCGAAACCAATTGCATCCGCATTCCGCGCGCGATGACACAACACGTGACGCATAAGCGCGATCACGGGTAGCGCGTCTCAATCACCGTTATTGCCCAAACGCTTGACGGTGCTGAACGCCCTGATGCGCAGCGAGGTTCATCGACGAGTACTTGCGCGTAACGTTCGTTCGCCGGTGAGATATCGGCTGACCTCGGTCGATCCACCAACCTAAAATTTCGCCATCAATCTACTCGAGCTTCAAATGCGTCACGTAATTTTCTTTGTGGGAATATGTTGTTCGTTGTTGGCTGCATGCGCCGTCCCGCCCCTAGCACCGACGACCGACGTCGCGCGAGTTACTCAACTCAAGTCTGGGTTTACTCGCGCCGAAGTGGAAACGATTATGGGACGGCGCGGTGCCGTGGTCGGCTACTCCACGCGACCGGGCGAAACGACCCAGGTCTGGCCGTATGCCGATCATTTTCAAGACCTTTGCCTCTTCGTAACCTACGACAAAGAAGGGAAAATTGCCGAAATCGCTTCGGTCGAGCGAGAGAAGGAGCCAAACCGCGCGCCGCTTCCGGGCGGCTGCCGCTAGGGCTCTACAAAACCTTCGGAGTTCCGACTTTAACGTCCGAATTCTGCGCGCGATGCCGAAGCGCGTGATCCATGAGTACGATCGCGAGCAGCGCTTCTGCAATCGGTGTCGCGCGAATGCCAACGCACGGGTCATGACGGCCGTGCGTGTTGATCGTGACTGCGTTGCCTTGTTTGTCGATAGTTTCGCGATCAAGCCGCATGCTGGATGTCGGCTTAATCGCAATCGAAACGGTGATCGGCTGCCCAGTTGAAATACCGCCGAGTACACCGCCCGCGTTGTTACTCGCGAATTTGCCGTTACGAATTTCGTCCGAATGTTCGGTGCCTTTTTGCGTAACGCTTGTGAAACCCGCGCCAATTTCGACGCCTTTCACCGCATTCAAACCCATCATTGCGTGCGCGATGTCGGCGTCCAAGCGATCGTAAAGCGGTTCGCCCCAACCGACGGGTGCGCCGACCGCCTCAACGTAAATTTTTGCACCGCAACTATCGCCCGATTTGCGCAGCGCGTCCATGTAGTTTTCGAGTTCGGCGAGCTTCGGCGAATCGGGTTTGATTGGCGCGAAGAACGGATTACCGTTCACATCGTCGTGAGTCTCGAACGGAATCAAAACCTCACCAATCTGCGAGCAGTATCCGCGCACAGCCACGCCGAATCGCTCGCGCAACCATTTCTTCGCGACCGCGCCCGCTGCAACAATCGGCGCGGTGAGTCGAGCAGACGAGCGTCCGCCGCCGCGATAGTCGCGCTGACCGTATTTCATCCAATACGTGTAATCCGCATGCCCCGGACGAAACGTCTCGGCGATGTTGCCGTAATCCTTGCTTCGTTGATCGGTATTGCGAATCAAAATCGCAATCGGCGTGCCGGTCGTCACGCCTTCGAACACACCCGAGAGAATTTCCGGAATGTCGTCCTCTTTGCGTTGCGTCACATGACGCGACGTACCTGGCTTGCGTCGATCGAGATCGGGCTGCAAATCCTCAACCGACAACGCGAGCCCCGGAGGGCAGCCATCAATCACACAACCAATCGCCGGGCCGTGCGATTCGCCAAACGTGGTGACGGAGAAAAGAAGACCTAATGTGTTTCCAGACATAAACTACTCGTCGCCCTCGTAGCCCAGACGATCAAGAATACTCAGTGCTTTCTTCACATTACCCTTTGCTGCTCTTGTCTCGAATCGACTGCGTGCATCGAAATTGGCGAGCGCGACTGTTGCAAGCTCATCGACCAATCGGTTCACACTGATTTGTCGGCTCTCGGCGAGCGCCTTTAGACGATTGTGTTTATCGTCGGGTAAACGAATCGTTAGTGTCGACATAGAATTTTCTCCCACACTTCTTTCGGCGTCATCACTTGTACCGAAGGAAACCTCAATTCACCGCGTTTCAAATCTCGAAGATTCTTCGTAACAATCGCCTGCGCTTGCGCCGCTAACGCGAGCTCGATCAAATGGTTATCCGACTCATCTGGTAGGTTCGGTCGCCACGCAAAAAATACTTCAATCCAATCGCACTTCGACAAAAACGCATCGAACACAGTTTCGCGTTCAGCTTTGGTGCTCTCCGATTTGAGCCAGAGCGCATCGCGGGACACCACGTCTTCGTATTCGGCTAGTAGCGCAGCGCCGAAAACGGGCTGCAGTTCGCCGATCAGGCAAGCGCGAACGACCTTCCGTGACATGCCGCCGTTACTGTGCAGTGCCGAAACCAAAACGTTTGTGTCGACGACAATCTTTCTCACTCTCGAATGGTAGCACGGGCGCTATCATCGCATCTCCGGTGGACATCGTTGTAAGTATTACTCGGAGCGGCGAGATGCGGTGATTGGCGCGGGTTCCGGCTAAGCGAACGTTGGCGTCGGAGATGTAGAGGTGCGCACATAGCGACTGCGCTGATTAACGCGCCGGTCATGCGCGGTCGTTGGATCGCCTACAAATCTCGATTAGCTCGCGTACGCGAGCAACAATCTCCAGCGGGAGCGGAGCCAACGATTCGAGTTCCTCCAAGAGCAAAGCGGCCGCGTCGGGCGTGTGCGCATAGCCGCCTGCGAGCACGTCAAGCGCGGGCGTCGCGCTTGCGAGCCGCCGCTCAACACGCCGATCTACGTTGAACGGATCGCGCGGCGACGTTGTTGCCGACACCGATTGCTCTTTGATTTCTAACAATCGATCCAACGCGTACACCTGAACCATGCGCATCGCCGCGAGCTTTTCGCCGCGCGCATAGCGACCTAGCCCGATCAACAAATTCGATAAGGCTTCGCCGACCAGCCACTCGCGCTCGCGCGTTTGCGGAAGCGCTTGGCGCGGACGCGCCAAACTCTCTTCAATCTCATCGCGTCGCCAAATAAATTGACCGGGCGTGTACGGAATGTTCGCAAGCTCTCCACGCTCAAACACAGCAAACTCGCAAAAAATACCATCGAACATCAAAGCCTTGTGACCATCGGCCGTGTTTTGGAAATTCCAAACTAAGGGCTGCGCGTCATGCAGCCACCACAAATCGTCAATGAAACGGCGCTTCGCGCCATCGCGAACGATCACGAAGAAATCGAGGTCGGAGTATTCGTCGATGCGCTCGCGCTCTTTGCCGACCGAACCGAGCGCCAACAGCGCAAGTGCATCGGTATCACGACGCAATACGTTAGCGATGCGATCTAAGCGATTGAGTAGGTGTTCGCGGGAATTCATTGCACCGGGTTCATTGTTTCAGCAACAAAGATATCGCCTGTAGTTTCAACTAGTCCTTTTCTCGCCACGAACGAACGACTACTTCCACTCTCCCCGCATCGCAAGCACCGTTTCCTCTAACGATTTCGCGCTAACCGCGGGCGCAGGCACAAGCGCACCTGCTTCCACTTCAACCTTGTTGAAGAAGCCGCGATGTTTGCGAAACGCTTTGCCGTCTTTTGCGCGACTGAAGAAACTGCCCCAGAGTCCGCGCAGCGCAATCGGCACGACCGGTGCATTGGTTTCGCTCACAATGCGCTCAACGCCGGGGCGGAACGGATTCATCTCGCCCGTTGCCGTGAGTTTGCCTTCGGGGAAGACGGCGACCGCATCTCCGTCAGCTAGCGCTTTGCGCACGCGAGCGAAGGCCTCTTCCATTTTTGCGGGGTCTTCCTTTGCGCCCGCAATCGGAATCGCTTTCATTTGGCGGAAGATCCAGCCGAGTCCCGGCGTTTTGAAGATGTTGTGATCCATCACGAATTGCAACGGGCGACGCACAGCGGCGGAAATCACCAGTGCGTCAACGTAGCTCACATGATTCGCAACGATGATCACCGGGCCTTTGTCTGGAATGTTTTCGAGCTCTTTGGATTTCAATCGATACGAGAACGAGACGATGATCCAGCACACGAAGCGCAACAAGAATTCGGGCGTCAAGATGTAGATGTAGAGCGCGACGATGCCATTCAAAATCGCAATCGTGAGGATGAGTTCTTTCACGCCGAAGTTGAAAAACTTGATCAGCGCGATTGCGAGCAACGCCGATACGACCATGAAAATCGCATTCACGATGTTGTTTGCTGCGATGATGCGCGAACGATGCGTTGGTTCCGCGCGCTCTTGAATCAAAGCGTAGAGCGGTACGCTGAACAGGCCGCCGCTGACCGAGAGCATGAAGAGATCGAAGAGGATTCGCCAATGCGCAGAATCCTTGATGAAGGCCATCGCGCCGACGTGTGTTGCGATGTCGCTCGTAATCGTCGCCGGTAGCGGCGGCATCGCTTTCAGCGCGAAATACAAGTCAAGCGCGAACACGGTCATGCCGATCGAGCCAAGCGGTACCAATCCGATTTCCACTTTGTGACCCGAAAGGCGTTCACAGAGCAGCGAGCCCACCGCGACACCGATGGCGAACACCGCGAGCAAAAGGGTCGCCACTTGTGCATTGCCGCCGAGCACATCCTTCGCAAGCGGCGCGAATTGATTGAGCAGCATCGCGCCATAAAACCAAAGCCACGAAATGCCAAGCATCGAACGCCAGACCACGATGTTCGACATGCCGAGTTTGATGTTCGCAGCCGTTTCGGTGAACGGATTGAAGTTGAGTTTGAGATTGGGATCGGTCGGCTCTGCTTGCGGTACCGAGCGCGAAATCACATAACCAATCACTGCGAGTACAACAGTTGCGATGGCTACGTAGGTCGGCCCACCCGGTTGCAACGCAACGATGATGCCGCCCGCGATGGTGCCGAGCAAAATCGCGATGAACGTGCCCGATTCAACTAGTCCGTTACCGCCGATCAGTTCTTCCGGCTTCAGCGCTTGCGGCAAGATGCCGTATTTCACTGGGCCGAAGAGCGTTGAATGCAGGCCCATCAAAAATAGGCACGCGAACAGAATCGCGAGATTCGCCGTGATGAAGCCGACCGCTGCGAGCGCCATCACTGCGATTTCCATGATCTTCACGCCGCGTATCACTCGCGTCTTCTCATACTTATCGGCGAGCTGCCCTGCGAACGCCGAGAACAACACGAACGGCAAGATGAACACGGCACCCGCCGCATTCACGAGCAAATCGGTTTTCATGCCCGCCATCGTGAGTCCGCCGAACGTCATGAAAATGATCATGCCGTTCTTGAACACGTTGTCGTTCATTGCACCCAAAAACTGCGTCCAGAAAAAGGGCGCGAAGCGTTTGGCTTTGAGTAGGCCGAATTGGCTTTCGGATGACATCTGATTCCCTAGTTAGTCTTTATGAGCGTCTTTGAACGAAAGCATATCAACGATACGCTGCTCGCGGTCGCGATCGAAACCGCAATCAATCGCAACTGTTGCAGGATTGCGATAAGTGCCGAAGAGCATGTCCCAGAGCGGCAAATCGGCGTAGTTGTTTTTGTGTACGCCGTATTCGTGATGGATGCGATGCATCTCGGGGCGTTGGATGAAATAGCCGACCCAGCGCGGTGTCGCGACATTCATGTGCACGAAGAACTGCGAGCTCGCGATGCAAGCCGTATGCGCGACGAAGGCTTCGATACTCACACCGAGCAAAAGAAAACTCAAACTCAGGTTTAGTACCGTATCGAGCGCCACTTCCGTCGGATGTTTGTAGAACGCGGTGATCGTTTCGATGCGCGACGGCGAGTGATGAAATTGATGCGTCGCGAGCCACCAAAAATCGCTCTCGTGACGAAGGCGATGCCACCAATAGAAAACGAAAGTGCTCACGAGGAAATTCGCCGCAACCTGCAACGACAGTGACTTGTTCGATAGATCGAATAGCGCTTCAACGAGCCGCGCGGGATCGATCAGCCACCACGCGAGAACAACAGCGAGCACAGTGACAATCTCGATACCAACAAAGAGTTTCGATCGCCACGCCCATCCGTGCACGCGCGGGAGCGAAGTTGCAGGACGTACACGCTCTGCGACGAGTGCGGTTGCGCCGACGAACCACGAAGCTAGAACCATGATCTTAGCTCCGCGCGCGCCGCGTGACTCACCACGCTCGACGTGTACAACGCTTGCGACGTGAGCGAAACGTTTGACATCGCTTGCGATTGTTTCGTGCGCTCGACCGAGCCCCCGCAGAAGTTACAGCCCCCAGGTAACACGAGACTTGCAACGCAAACCAAGGTTTTCCCAAGTCCGCCGGTCAAACGAGATTCTGTATTCATGCAATCGCTCCTTCATGGACAAAACGTGACATGAGCGAACGATAGGAAAAGCGAAGCGATAGTGCTAATTCCATGTACGATGTATCATCCCAGGATCAACCGAGTACCACAATGCGATACCATGGCCAGCACCACCGATTTGATCGACGCACTAAAACGCGAACTCAAAACGAATAACGTGACGTACGCAGAGCTCGCAAAAAAAATCGACATGAGTGAGTCCTCCGTGAAGCGAATGTTTTCGCACCGCGAGATGACGCTCTCGCGCATCGACGAAATTTGTCGCGCGCTCAAACTCGATTTCGCCGATCTCGCACGTGCAGTGGCGGATGCGCAGGTGCTCGTGCAAGAGCTGACGCACGAGCAAGAGAAAGCGCTCGTCGACAACAAACTCACCCTCCTCGTTGGCATTTGTTGTTTGAGTCAGTGGACGTTCGAGCAAATCGTTGCGGCGTACAAAATCACCGAACCCGAATGCATCAAAGCGCTTACGCAGCTCGATCGTTTGGGGCTACTCGAATTGAAACCACTCAATCGCTATCGCATGAAGCTCGCGAAGACGTTTCGCTGGCGACCCGAGGGACCGATCATGCAGTTCTTTCGCAAACACGTGTTGCCCGATTACTACGCGGGCAGTTTTGCTGCACAGGATGAAACGCTCATGCTCGTGCACGGCAGTATCGGCAAAGAAGCGGCGATCAACATTCAGGAAAAACTGCAACGCCTCGGTCACGAATTCGCGCAGCAGCATCTCGCCGATCAACGCTTGCCTGCGTCTCAGCGCGAGGGCTACACGCTGGTGCTTGCGATGCGCGAGTGGGAGTTCTCGGCGTTTAAAGCGCTACGAAAACGCTGATACCGGGATGCGCGTCGAAGGCTCACGCCGGCGAGTCGCAGTGGGGAGACCTGGCGGGTTCTTGCGATGACATCCATACGAGCCTCGATCCAGCAACGCAGAGTTTTCCATATAACTTTTGCGATACTCGCCTCATTCATGCTGTTTTTCGTGAGTTTTAATGCAGCTTCCCATATTACTTATAATTCACCTATAAATCCTATTTTCTCAGGCATAAATCCGTCTTTATGTACGCCCGAGAAGCCTAGCGATTGCGAGCTCACATGCGCTTCCGGCGCGCGCCCACGCGCATGTGGCATTTTTCCGCTAAAAACGAAAAGCACAAGGAATATCAAGGGGACGGCACGCAGTGAGTGCGATTGAATTTAAAGGCGTCAGTCGGCGCTGGGGCGACGTGACGGCGCTGCATCCGTGCGACTTGCGCGTTGAGCCGGGAACGTTTGCGGTGTTGCTCGGGCCTTCGGGTTGTGGCAAGTCGACGACGCTGCGTTTGATCGCGGGGCTCGATTCGCCGAGTGAGGGCGCGATCTTCATCAATGATCGCGATGTGACGACGGCTCCGCCCGTTCTGCGCGACGTGGCGATGGTGTTTCAGAACTACGCGCTGTTTCCGCACCTCACGGTCGCCGACAACATCCTGTTTGGACTACAAGTGCGCAAAACGCCGCGCGCCGAACAGGAGGAGCGACTTGCCAAGGTGCTCGTCATTGTCGGTTTGGAGCAACTCAGTGCGCGCAAACCTTCGCAGCTCTCCGGCGGTCAGCAGCAACGCGTCGCACTCGCGCGTGCGATCATTGCGCAAAAAACCGTGTGCCTGATGGACGAACCTCTGTCGAATCTCGACGCGAAGCTGCGCCAGGAAATGCGCGCCGAGTTGCGCGACCTGCAACAGAGGTTGAAGCTCACCGTCGTCTACGTGACGCACGATCAAACGGAGGCGATGAGCATGGCCGATCAAGTGATCCTGATGAATCAGGGTCGCATCGAACAAGCTACGACGCCACGCGATATGTATGCGCAACCGCAAACGACGTTCGCGGCGAAATTCATCGGCACGCCGTCGATGAGTTTGCTCGATGTGAATAATCCCGCGCTTGCGGCGAGTGCCGCGTTCGCGGCGAAACCTGCGAACGCTGCGACGCTGGGTGTGCGACCCGAAGACATTTCGATTTCGCGTGAGCGCGGTGGCGCGCCGGGCGCGCTTGAAGCAAGCGTCGTCTCGGTCGAATACCTCGGTGCCGATAGTATTCTTCGCTGCAACATCGGCGATGCATCGCTGCATGCGCGCGTGCTTGGACAGGCACGCTGGGACGCCAACACGCCTGTTTTCATCGATTGGCCGGTGAGCGCGAATCATTGGTTCGATGCGAACGGTCGTCGCGTCATCGTTTAGATTTTCTGGAGGAAGAAACACAGTGAAACGACTCAATCACACATTTGCCAAACTCGCAACCGCCGTTGCGAGCGCATCGCTCATTGCATCGAGCGCATTCGCGCAAACCACCGAAGTCCCTTTTTATTTCCCGGTCGCCGTCGGCGGTCCAATCACTAAGTTCATCGATCAGTTCGCGGCCGATTTCAACAAAGAAAATCCGACGATCAAAGTCTCGCCGATTTACGCGGGCAGCTATCAAGACACGATTGTGAAGGCGCTCACTGCGAATAAAGCGGGCACACCGCCCGCCGCCTCGGTGCTGCTCTCAACCGATACGTTCACCTTGATCGATGACGATGCGATCGTGCCTATCGACAATTTCGTGAGGACCGACGATGACAAGAAATGGTTGAACGGTTTCTACAAAGCGTTCATGTTGAACAGCCAAGTCGGCGGTAAAACCTGGGGTGTGCCGTTCCAGCGCTCTACCGTCGTTCTCTACTGGAACAAAGAAGCGTTCAAAGAAGCCGGCCTTGATCCGAACAAGCCGCCTGCGACTTGGGCAGAGATGGTGTCGATGGCGCAAAAGCTCACGAAGAAAGATGCGAGCGGCAAGGTTACGCAATACGGCATTCAAATTCCGTCGAGCGGATTTCCGTATTGGCTCTTTCAAGGGCTCGCGACGCAGAACGAGGTGATCCTTGCGAACGAAGCCGGGACGCAAACGAAGTTCGACGATCCGAAAGTGATCGAGGCGCTGCAATTCTGGGTCGATCTCTCGAAGAAGCATGGCGTGCATCCGCCCGGTATCGTCGAATGGGGCACGACACCAAAGGATTTCATGGAGAAGAAATCCGCGATGATTTGGACGACGACCGGCAATCTTTCCAACATTCGCAACAACGCGAAGTTCGAGTTTGGCGTTGCAATGTTGCCCGCAGGCAAGAAGCGCGGCTCGCCAACCGGCGGCGGCAATTTCTTCATCTTCAAAAAAGCAACACTGGCGCAGCAGGAAGCGGCATTCAGGTTCGCGAAGTGGCTCACACAGCCCGAACGCGCCGCGCAGTGGGGTATCGATACAGGCTACGTTGCGGTCTCGCCCGCAGCTTTCGACACACCGGCGCTCAAGAAATATGCAAGCGAATTTCCACCCGCGACCGTTGCGCGCGATCAGCTGCAGTTTGCTGTTGCGGAGCTTTCGACGCACGACAATCAACGTGTCGCGAAAGCATTCAACGATGGATTGCAGGCAGCGATTACAGGCAGCAAGACCGCAGAGCAGGCGATGAAAGATGCGCAGCGCGAAGCGGAGCGATTGTTGCGTGGGTTTAAATGACATTGCTATCGAGCTAGCGAACGATGGATCCCGGCCTTCGCCGGGATGACGCAAAACCAATGAACCACCAACGCCAAGCCCACGCGTATCTCATGCTGCTGCCGGCATTGGCGTTGCTCGTTGCGTTCACGCATTACCCGGCCGTCGCGACCTTCATCGATAGTTTCATGTCGACGCCGAAGGGCAGCAAACCGCCCTCGTTCGTTGGTCTAGAAAACTATCGGATCATGGTCGAAGATCCGATTTTCTGGCAAGCGTTTCGCAACAATCTTTGGTTTGCGCTGGCGACGATTCCGCTGTCGGTAGGACTCGCGCTTGCGATGGCACTATGGGTCAACGCGCGGCTTTCGGGGCAAGCTTTTTTGCGCATGGCGTACTTCACGCCGACCGTGTTGCCGATGATTGCGGTCGCCAACATCTGGCTTTTCTTCTACACACCGACTTACGGTTTGCTCGAACAAATTGGCGGCGTGTTTGGCTTGCCATCGCACAATTGGCTCGGCGATAAATCAACCGCACTCGGCGCGATCACGATGGTGGCGATCTGGAAAGAAGCTGGCTTCTTCATGATTTTTTATCTCGCGGCCTTGCAAGGGATCAATCCGAGCTTGCGCGAAGCCGCTGCAATCGAAGGCGCGGGTCGCTGGTTTTTCTTTCGTCGTGTGCTTTGGCCGCTTCTGATGCCAACCACAATTTTTGTATTGGTGAACGCAGTCATCAATGCGTTTCGAATGGTCGATCACGTCGTTGTGATGACACGCGGCGGGCCCGACAACGCAACGAGTTTGCTCTTGTTTCACCTCTACGAAGTCGGCTTTCGCTATTGGGACACGGGCTATGCAGCAGCGATTACCGTCGTACTCCTCGGCGTTCTCGCAAGCGTCGCGCTTGCGCAATTCTTTCTTATGGATCGAAAGGCGCATTACTAATGCACGCGGAAGCACCAACCTATCGTGTGCCGATATGGGTGCGAAGCCTCGATCACGTCGGCGCTTGGTTGCTTGCCTTGATTTGGATCTTGCCACTCATTTACGCAGTGTGGACGGCGTTTCATCCATCCGAGTTCTCCGCGAAATTTGCGCTCACGGCACCATTGACGCTTGAGAATTTCGCGAATGCTTGGAAGGCTGCGCCGTTTGCTCGCTACTTTCTGAACACGACCTTGCTCGTGACTCTAATCCTCGTCGCACAACTCGTGCTCTGCACGCTCGCTG
>JAAFJI010000339.1 GCA_013298045.1 Betaproteobacteria bacterium | reverse complement strand
TTCGAAGCCGGAAGTCATCGTGATGATCAGCGCGTATACGTCCTGCGCGGAATTCATCAAGCAAGCGAAGCGTCGCAATCTACAGTCGCAATTTGTCAATGTGTCGTTTGTGGGCACCCGAGCGCTCGCCAAGGCGCTCGGAGCAGACGCCGATGGCGTGATGATTTCGCAAGTGATGCCACCCCCTACGGCCAAAAAGTACGCGATCGTGAAGGAGTATCTCGCGGCGATTGAGGCGGTAAAAGCCGAGCCATCCTACACGAGCCTTGAAGGCTACGTGGCCGCGAAAATCATGACCGAAGCGCTGATTCGCGGCGGCCATGCGTCGCGCGAAGCGTTGGTGAAGTCGCTGGAGGCCATGCGCAGCTTCGATTTGGGCGGATTCAGCGCATCGTTTGGACCCGAATCGCACAACGCATCGAAGTATGTCGAGCTCACCGTGCTCGGACGCGACGGCAAAGTGCGCTACTGACCCACGCGGCTCTTCGCAGCCGCAAGCCATCCGTGCCTTCTCAGGGCGTCCGGCTCCGTGATTGTCTAGGCACAAAGATTGCGCACAGTGTTCCAGGCTCACAGTTTGGCACAGCGCAACAGCGCTATGCCAATAAAAATATCTGGCTCGAGCCAATTTTTGCTTTAGTGGATGATTCATTCTTAATTAGAAGAACGCCCTTTATTTGTGGCAAGAAAGCATTTTGCTGCTGATGTGATTCGTCATCGAGGCGAGTGATGCAAGTCGCGGCGTGGAAAGTGGCTACGGAGGATAAAAAATGTCATTGGTTCGTGTGATTCGTGCGCTCGCTTCGAGCGCTGGGTTGATTGCAGGTTTGGCGACGTCGTACTCGGCGCTCGCACAGGAAATCGTTTTGGCTCAATCGGTCGCGCTGACCGGTCCGGCTTCGGAGCTTGGACGCGAGATGCGCCTTGGCGCGCAGCTCTTTTTTGACGCCGTCAACGCTCAGGGTGGCGTGCGCGGCAAGAAGATTGTGTTGCGCACACTGGACGACGGCTACGAGGGCGACCGCGCTGCTGCAAACACCCAGAAATTTGTCAATGATGGCGATGTGTTGGCGTTGTTTGGCTATGTTGGAACGCCGACATCGCTGCCCTCGATCAAGATCGCAACCGAGGCGAGAATTCCTTTCTACGGTGCCTTCACCGGTGCTCAAGGTTTGCGCGAGCCGTTCAATCGCTACGTGTTCAATGTGCGCTCGAGTTACTTCGACGAAACAGAACTTCTGGTGAAGCAGCTCCTCGCCGAGGGCGTCAAAACGATCGCCGTGTTTCATCAAAACGATTCCTACGGTCAGGCCGGGCTCGCCGGTGTGACACGCGCACTGAAGGCGCGGAATATGGACGTGTTCGCGACGGCCACTGTCGAGCGCAACAGCAGCGATGTTGCGAAAGCCGTTGAAACCATGGCCGCGCGAAAGCCCGAGGCGATCATCATGGTAAGCACCTACGGTTCGTGCGCCGAATTCATCAAGCAAACGAAGGCGAAGGGAATGATGACGCGCTACGCGAACGTCTCGTTCGTCGGCACCAAGTCGCTGGTCAAAGCGCTCGAAGGCAAAGGCAGCGGCGTCATCATCTCCCAGGTAATGCCGTCGCCCTGGGCGCAGCGCTACCCATGGGTGCAGGAATATCAGCGTTTGCTCAAGGCGAAGGGCGAAGAGCCCTCATACACAAGCCTTGAGGGCTTTTTTGCTGCGAAGGTGATGGTCGATGCGCTGCGCCGAGGCGGCGATGGCGGTCGCGAAGCGCTCATCAAAGCGCTAGAGAGCATGCGAAACGTGGACTACGACGGTTTTCGGGTCGATTTTGGGTCCTCCGATCACAACGCTTTGCAGTTTGTCGAGCTCACGGTCATCGGGCGCGACGGCAAGATTCACTATTGACGGTAGTATCTGCGTGCGGCAAGACGTTCGGCGATGCGAGCCAGCGGCAGTACAAACCTATCGCACGCAGCAAATGCCGTCATATCTCGATGCCGAGACTTCGGTTAAGCGCCAGACTTTCGTTGCCGTATGAGCACGCGGAGTCGTCTGCTTGCTTCGAGCTGTGCTGCTCGCGCCACCGCGCTAAACGTTCGTGTGCACCCAAATGGAAACGGAAAACGCGACCTGAGGGTCGCGTTTTTCTCGGGCGTTCGCTTCCGAGGGCGCGCTAGGCGCGACGCTGACGCGTTGCGAGTCCGGCGACTGCAAGCAGACAGCTCAAAGCGAGCAGACCAGCAAGACCGAGTGTCGGAACCTTCGCCACCGACTCAGCCGAGATGGTGACTGAAACCGAGGTCGCTGCCGCGTAGTTGCCCGCTGCCGCTTGATTGGCGATCACCATGCAGCTGCCGGGTGCGAAGATCGTCACGACGCTGCCACTGACGCTACACACCGATGGCGTAGTCGTTGAGAAGACGATCGGCGCGCCGGATGGCGCGCCGGTAGCGCTCACAATAACGCTTGCGCCGACCATTGCGCTGCTCGGCGCGCTAATCGGAGAGATCACCGAAGCGATCGCACCGATTGCGATGCTGCCGGTAACTTGGGTTGCAGCCGCATAGTTACCCGCAGCAGCTTGGTCTGCGGTGAGATTACAGGTGCCGATGCCAACCAATGAAACCGTCGTGCCGCTGAC
>JAAFJI010000338.1 GCA_013298045.1 Betaproteobacteria bacterium | reverse complement strand
CGAACCGGTCGTCGCCGCCGAGGGCGAGGTGTGGGTGGTCGCTATTCGATACTTCTGTGGGGCTGACCGAACGCTCGCGGCGAGCTACATCGGCGACACCACGTTGTTGCAATCGCTCAAACAAATCCACCGTGCCGCACCGATTACCGCCGAGATCCGTTTCCTGCGTGCGATCGATTGCAAGGGTCGCACCCGACGCGATGTCGCCGCCGAGGCAGAGACGTTGATTCGCGCCGTGGTTAATCCGCAAGCTGCGACTGCGGTTGGCGGCTCGGCACCTGAAAAACCGCTCGATCTTCAAGTCGCAGCGCGGTGAGCGCACCGCCCCAGAGACAGCCCGAATCAATGAGGCTCACGTTGGGCGCGAGCCGCAGCCCCTCGCTCGACCAATGCCCAGCGATCAGATGCCGATCCGCCGAGCGCCGCGCTGGGATACGGCACCATGGCAGATAGCCCTGTGGAAAAAAGGAGAAATCGCGTTTCTCTTTAAACTCAATTTGAGAAAAAACAGAGCAGAAACGAAGTCTTGCTAGGGCATTGACGATTACTCTTGAACGTGCAAGACCCGTTAACTCGGAATGCCACGCGCTCGGCTCATTGCCGAACAGATTGCGCAGAAAGTCACGGTAAGTCGTGCCGCGCAGCTCTCGCTCGATTTCGCGCGCGTACACCCGCGCATCCGAGACCGACCACGCAGGCAACAAGCCAGCGTGGACAATGACATTTTCACCGTGCTCAATTAACAACGGGCGCGCACGCAACCAGGCTACCAAGCATTCCGCGTCGGGCTCGTCGAGCACCTGTTGCAGTGTGTCGCCTGCATGCAGCGACGAAAAGCCCTCGTGCGCCATGATTAGAAAAAAATCGTGATTGCCGAGCACGCTCTCGGCCGCCCCGCGCTCGGCGAGCGCCTTCACACGTCGCAAGACGTCCGCCGACTTTGGACCTCGATTGACCAGATCGCCGACGAACAACACCCGGTCTGCGTCGGGGTTAAAACCGATGAGCGCGAGCAACTCGCCCAACTCATCGTCGCAGCCCTGCACATCGCCTACGACGTAGGTCGCCATTGCTTAGTGCCTCAGCCAGAGTGAGCACGGTCGCAGAAAGAAAAAACGCGCCAGGCGGCGCGTTTTCCGAAACATAGAAGCGGTCACTTACTTTACTTTCGCAACTTGATAGTCAACCGCAGCCTTGACCTCAGCGTCCGAGAGCGCGGTTTGCCCGCCCTTTGCAGGCATCGCCTTGAAGCCCTTAATTGCATGTTCATACAGCGTTGCCACGCCCTGTGCGACGCGCGGAGCCCAGGCGGTCTTGTCGCCGGTTTTCGGAGCGCCAGCGATGCCCGCGCCATGGCAGGCGGTGCACGCAGTTTGATAGACCTCTTCGCCGCTCTTGGCTTTGGCGGGTGCCGCAGCCGCCACGGCAACCGGTGCTGCGGGCGGTGGCGTGCCCTCGTTTTTAACCAGCTCGCCAACCGGTTTGATGCGCGCCTCGACCGAGCGCTTTGCCTCCGCCGGGTCGACCCGTTTGTTGCCCGTAACCAGTTGTGCGCCGAGAATCGCGATGCCAACCGGCACGACGAGCGCAAGGGTCGACACAATGATGAGCTGCTTTGGGGTTTTAATCAGATTGCCGTGGTCATTGCTCATGTCGGAACTCAAAAAATACAGTGGTGTCGTCGTCCAGCGCGGCTAACCCGCGCATGCCGTGAGACGTTCAAATCAACTCATGATTATATCGACTGGAGAGCGTCGCAAAATCGTTCGCCCAGCGCAACCTATAATTCTGCGGCACGCGCCCATAGCTCAGCTGGATAGAGTGTTGGTTTCCGAAGCCAAAGGTCACAGGTTCGACTCCTGTTGGGCGCGCCACTCAGGGATCAAAAAGGCAGGGATCAAAAATCAGATCTCCATACTTATAAAAACAGTTGGCTTTGCCGCAGCGCTGATTTCAGCGATGTTCATCAAACAGATTTTCCGCCTTTCGCCAGAGTAAAACTGACTAAAACCTTGATTTCGTTGATTTTCAATAAAATTGCGAAATCTCGTGAGAAGCATAAAAATCAGGGCAATCGACCATAGCGTTATTGACGATCTTCGGTGAATCGAGCGATCGTGGTTTACGAGGTTTTCTGACTCGCTTTTTTTCGCTTCGCCGCGTCGTATCGCTGCAAACTTTCTGGCGGCCAGGTCTTCTTCGCGTCGTAATACTCATCGAATCTCGGCGTGGCCGAATCTAGCGTGATCCAGGGCTGCTTCGAGCGCGAGTAGATGTGTGCGAGCGGCGGCAGACGAGTGGGTTGGTCGAATGTGCCAACGCGCACGTAGCGGGTGATTGCGTTTTTCGAGCCCCACTCGTTCCACATCGCCGTTTTGCACGCTGCGCATCGAATTACGTAATGCTCGGTGCCGCTGTCGGCGGGTACTTTGACGTATTCGACTTCGCCTTGCTCCAATGACATCTCATGCCACGGCACCATCGCATGATGCGCAAATGGACCGCCGGTTTCGCGTTGGCATCGTGTGCAGTGACAGCAGTGCACGAACATCGGTCTCGCGTGGATCCGGTAGCGAGCCGCGCCGCAGGCGCAGCCGCCGTCAAACGTTTCTGTATTCTGTGGCGACGCCAAGTTCA
>JAAFJI010000337.1 GCA_013298045.1 Betaproteobacteria bacterium | reverse complement strand
CTCGTGAAAACTTTGTAGCGCGACTCGCTGATCTTCACTCGCATCGAGGTCTTTGCGCGACAGCTCCGCCTGTGCAAGCGCACGCGCTTTCGCATGTTCGCCTTCACGCGCGTGAAGCTCGCAGCGGAATAGCACCAGGTTGACGAATTCACGTCCGGCCGCCGGGTTGCCCCGCCAAACCGAAATTAGCCCATCGGCGATCTGAGCGGCTTCGGCGCTACGCCCGGCAATGCGAGCGAGTGCCTTTGCCTGACCCAGCCCCCAGGCGAGCTGACCGAAGTGCTTGCCGCGCCCATAAGCGCGCTCGCTCAGACGCACCGCCTCCGCAAAATGCGCGGCAGCGGCGTCCCACCGCGCATAGCTCTCTGCGTTGGAGCCGCGTCGCGTTGCAATTAGCGCGTTCTGGTACGCGTCGGGGCCGATCAGCGCACGCAGTGCCGTGGCCGCCTCTTCGAGAAGCCGCTCCGATTCGATCTCGCTTTGTGCATTTTTGCGTCCGCCAATGGCCTCGGCAAGCTGCGCCTGGGTGAACCAGGTGACCCCCGACTGCGCACCGCCGGAGAGCTTTCGCAGGCGCAGCGCCTCCCGTAAATCCGAAATCGCGCGCTCAACCTCGAATCGCTCGCTGTAGAGCCCGCCCCGGCGCGACAGAATCTGCGCCCGCTGCGCAACATCGCCTTCGGGAAGCGCCACCTCCGCACGCTGCAGCGCCTCGATTGCGCGATCAGGGTCCCCCGCGTCGCGATGAACGGCAGCGATGCTCGAATACGCAGTCGAAAGCATTTCGCTTCGCTCGCCAAGGCGTGATCGGGCAATTGCAATTGCCCGATCGAAATGGGCGCGTGCTGACCCGAATTGCCGCCCCCGGCGTGCGATCTCCCCGGCGGTAAGTAGCGGTCGAACAAGCCGCGCATGGTCGAGGCCGTATCGTTTTTCGATGAGCGCGATTGCCGTGTCGGCGCTCGATTTCGCCTCGGCGTCGTTGCGAAGCTGCTCGTGTACGGCGGCAAGCATAGTGAGCGCTGAGAGGGTCTCCGAATGCTCGGCACCGAGCACCCGAACGAATACGTCGTGCGCCTGCGACGTTGCTGCGAGTGCGTCTTTGAAGCGGGTCAAAAGCAGAAGCGTCGCCGCCCGGCGCACGTGCACTCGCGCGACCGGCAAGCTCTGCGCACCGAGCCTGCTCGCGTCGGCAAGCGCGTCGCGAAACAGCGCGTCGGCATCATCTTTGCGGGCCTCGCGCAGGGCGAGCGCGCCCAAAAGCGAAAGCGTCTCGGCGCGCAGTCCATGTGCAGCGGCGAGCGCCGATTTGCCCAGGTTTGCCTGCGCGAGTCCCAGGGTGTGCTTTGCGTCGTTGAGCGCCGAGAGATTCAACTGAGCTTCGGCCAAGACTTGCAGCATCTGCGTTTGCGCAAGGGGATCGTCGGCGAGCTCGTCGCCAACCTGGCGCACCGCATCGAAAAGAAGCTGCGGCGTCGAGCGCGACGCGCTATCGGCTCGTGCAATCGGATCGGATTCGCGAAAAATAGACGCCAGAAATCCGCTCACCCGCTCGGCGCGGGCGAGCTCGCGCTTTGCACCGTCTGCCTCGGTCTGCGCCTGACGACGATAGCGCTCGGCAATGCCGGTTTGCTCGCGCGCCTTGGTTGCGCTCCGCGTGGCAGCGCTTGCAGCGTCGCGCGCATCGTTCTCCGCCTCCAGCGCGCGTCGAGCTTGGGCTTTCGCATCGGCCTCTCCGTCGAGTGCGCGTTGCGCCTCGGCGCGCGCGAGCTGCTCGAAGTGATGCGCGCGCGCCGCGTTCTGTTCAGCAATTTGGGTGCGTTCGTTGGCAATGTCTGCTTGCCAAAGCGTCCCACCAACACCCGCAATCAACGCCGCAATAATCGTGGCAGATGCAGCGACTCCGACTTTATGTCGAAATACAAATTTTTTGACCCGATAGCCAAGATGACTGGGGCGAGCGGCAATAGGCTCGCTTGCAAGTATTCGCGCGAGATCGTCGCGCAGCGCATTGACCGATCGGTAGCGCTCGATCGGCTCAATCTTCACCGCTTTGCCGACCACGGTGTCGAGATCGCCCTTGAGCTGCATCAGCATCCGCTCGACCACAACGCCACGCCGCTCCGCGATTTGCGCGACTGGTTGCGGCGCGTCGTTCTGGGTCTGCCGCGCCCGCGTCGCGAGCGCCGCGCTCATCGCTGGCAACTCATGCATGCGGGTGCGCTCGGTGGGCTGGGTACGACGCTCGGTATTGGTTGCGTGCGGCTCAATGCCAGAGAGCAATCGATAGAGAATCGCGCCGAGCGCGTAGACATCGGTTTGGGTCGATACCGGCTCGCCCAGAAGCTGCTCCGGCGCGGCAAATGCGGGGGTGAATGCGCTTCCGACCACCTGAGTGAGCTCGGTTGCTGCACCGTCATCCTGATCGGCCAAGAGCTTCGCAATGCCAAAGTCAAGCAGTTTCACGACTCCGTCGGCAGCGACCAAAATGTTGGACGGTTTCAGGTCGCGATGAACGACGAGTTGCGTATGGGCATGGGCAACCGCGTCGCACACCGGCAAGAACGCGCGAATACGAGCGGAAATCGAGAGTTGCTTCGCGTCGAAATAGCGATCAATCCGATCACCGTCGACGTATTCGAGCACCA
>JAAFJI010000336.1 GCA_013298045.1 Betaproteobacteria bacterium | reverse complement strand
GGACGATCCGCAATCGCGCTTCATCAACGAACGCGCGCATGCCAACATTCAAAAGGACGGCACGTTCAGTGTGATCCCGCGCATGTGGGGAGGCGAGACGACGGCGGATGAGTTGCGCCGCATCGCAAACGCGGTGGACAAATACAAAATTCCCACGGTGAAAGTCACGGGCGGTCAGCGTATCGATTTGCTCGGCGTAAAGAAAGAAGATTTGCCGAGCGTGTGGAAAGACATCGGTATGGCCTCGGGGCATGCGTACGCGAAAGCGTTGCGCACCGTGAAAACTTGCGTGGGCTCCGAATGGTGTCGCTTCGGTACTCAGGACTCCACGCAGATGGGCAAGGATCTGGAGCGCGCAATGTGGCGAATGTACGCGCCTCATAAAGTCAAATTTGCGGTGAGCGGTTGTCCGCGCAACTGCGCAGAGGCAGGCATTAAAGATGTGGGTGTGATTGGCGTCGATTCTGGGTGGGAGCTCTACGTCGCGGGCAATGGCGGTATCAAAACCGAGGTGGCGCAGTTCTTCGTAAAAGTGAAGACCTCGGACGAAGTGCTCGAATACACGGGCGCCTTCATGCAACTCTATCGTGAAGAAGGCTGGTATCTTGAGCGCACGGTGCATTACGTTTCGCGCGTCGGGCTCGACTACGTGAGGAAAAAAGTGATCGACGATGCTGAAAACCGTAAAGCGCTGTGGGAGCGTTTGCAATTCGCGCTCGACGGCGAACCCGATCCATGGTTTGAATTCGACAAGGCGCGCGTCGATACGCGGCAATTTATTCCGATCAAACCTTTGGCTTCCTCTGCGTCGATTGCAGATGCGGTGCCTGCAGAATGACCACGATCCTTCGACAAGCTCAGGACGAACGGATGAAGATTGAAACTCACATGACATGGCGCTTCGTTTGCAAGCTTGACGAACTGCCGGTACTTGGCGCTCGCGTCGTCGAACGCGATGAAGCCGATGGTGGCAACGTTGCCGTGTTTCGCAACGACAAAGACGTTGTTTTTGCATTGCTCGACAAATGTCCACACAAAGGCGGACCGCTGTCGCAAGGCATCGTGTTCGGCGAACGCGTCGCGTGTCCTTTGCACAACTGGACGATTGAGCTTAAAAGCGGAGAAGCGGTCGCGCCCGACGTGGGTTGTGCAAAACGCTTTCCAGCGAAAGTGGAAGCGGGCGATGTGTTCGTGCAGCTATAGAAATCGCGAGGTAGGAGCGTGCTTGCGCGCGAAAATCCTCACGTTGATTTTCAATTGCGTACCCCACTCAAACTCGACCATTCGCGCGCAAGCGCGCTCCTACCGTTAGTTTGAACCCGTGCCCGAAGTAAAAACCACTTGCCCGTACTGCGGCGTTGGCTGCGGCGTGATCGCAACGACGAACGGCGAACGCATCACCGCCGTGCGCGGCGATCCCGACCATCCCGCGAACTTCGGTCGTCTTTGTACCAAAGGCAGCACGCTTCATCTCACGACTACACCCTACGGACGTGCAGTACATCCAGAAATACGTCGAACACGCGACGAGCGACGAACTCGCGCGAGCTGGGACGAAACGCTCGACTATCTCGTCGAAAAATTCGCAACGACGATTGAAGCGCACGGCGCAGATAGCGTCGGCTTCTACATCTCGGGACAGCTGCTCACCGAGGACTATTACGCGTTCAACAAACTCGCGAAGGGTTTGATCGGCACGAATAATGTCGACACCAACTCGCGGCTTTGCATGTCCTCCGCCGTGACGGGCTATAAAGCGACCCTGGGTGCCGACGCACCGCCCGCGTGTTACGACGATTTGAATCACGCGGAACTCATCGTCATTGCCGGTAGCAACACAGCTTGGGCACACCCGATTTTGTATCGCCGCCTCGAAGACGCGAAAGCGAAAAATTCGTCGCTCAAAGTTGTATGCATTGATCCACGTCGAACGGAGACCGCGCGTGCAGCGGACTTGCATCTGCCGATACTTCCGGGCACCGACGTCGCGCTTTTCAACGCGATCATGCATTGGTTAATCTGGGAGGATGCGACTGCGAGCGACTACATAGCTACACATACCGAAGGTTTTGCAGAGCTGCGCACCAGCGTGCGCGAATGCACGCCAGCGTGGGCGGCGCGCATCTGTGGCGTGCGCGAGGAATCGATCGTGCAACTCGCGCAGTGGTGGCGCGCGTCGAAAGCAACACTTTCACTGTATTGCCAAGGGCTTAATCAATCGACAAGCGGCACCGATAAAAACGCGGCGCTCATCAATCTGCATCTTGCGACTCAACAGATTGGTAAGCGGGGAGCTGGCCCGTTTTCGCTCACCGGGCAGCCGAACGCGATGGGTGGTCGCGAAACCGGTGGGCTCGCGAATCTGTTGCCGGGGCATCGCGATATCGTGAACGCCGAACATCGCGCAGAGATTGAAAAGTTCTGGGACGTTCCGCCAGGGCGTATTCCAGCATTGCCCGGAAAAACCGCTGTTGAGATGTTCGACGCAGTGAAGCGCGGTGAAATCAAACTGCTTTGGATCGCCTGCACGAACCCTGCGCAATCGATGCCCAATCTTGCGAGCGTCGCCGAAGCGTTTGCTAACGCTGAATGTGTGATCGTGCAGGAGGCGTACGCGACGACCGAAACTGCGAAACTTGCGGACGTGCTCTTGC
>JAAFJI010000335.1 GCA_013298045.1 Betaproteobacteria bacterium | reverse complement strand
CAGCAATTCCGCCATAAAAATTGAAGGTGACGGGTCGCGCTCGCTTGGTTTCAATATGAACGCATTGCCGCAGGCAATCGCCACCGGGAACATCCAGCAGGGCACCATGCAGGGGAAATTAAACGGTGTGATTCCGGCGACAACGCCGAGCGGTTGCCGCATCGTCCAGTTATCGATACCGGTCGAGACTTGATCGGTGTAATCGCCTTTCAAGAGTTGCGGAATTCCACAAGCGAATTCGATGATGTCGATCCCGCGCGTGACCTCGCCCTGTGCGTCGGTGAACACTTTGCCGTGCTCGGCGGTGATCATCGCAGCAATGGTGTCGCGCTCGGCGTTCATTAACTCGAGAAACTTGAACATAATGCGCGCCCGTCGGATCGGCGGCGTATCACCCCAGCTCGCCGCGGCCGCTTTGGCCGATGCGACCGCTTGCTCGACCTGCGCCACTTCGGCGAGCACGAGCGTGCGCGAGACACCGCCGGTCGCTGGGTTGTAGATGGCTTGCGTTCGAGCACCGTTTGGCACGATATGCACACCGTTGATGTAGTGACCAACAGGGTCGGCGCGGGTATAGGCAGGAGTGGGGGCGAGAGTCATGGAATGAAAGGCGTGGTCGCATGGCGGCGCGCAAAAGCGCGCGGTATGTTGCAGACGAATCGCGGCGAGTAAGCCGACCGCAGCGACATCGGGGGATTGGAGCCGCAAGGATAGCGCGAAGGGCAATTTACACCCGGTTGTGTGGCTCGTTTCCGGGCGAGGTGCGACGCGCCTTGCGCACCGTAGCACCCCGAAATCGCAGTCCACTCGGGTTCCGATAGCATCGCATGAATGAGCACCGAACTTGTATTCCCCTACGAAATCGCGCCCGCGGCCGGAGCGGCCACAGAAGTCTCGCTCGGGATTTTCTGGATTCGCATGCCATTGCCGTTCGCGCTCGATCACATCAATCTGTGGTTGATCGAAGAAGGCGACGGCTGGGCGCTGGTCGATACCGGATTTGGCGTGCAAGCCACGCGCGACATCTGGGAGCAACACTTCGTCGGCACCATGGGCGGTCGACCATTGAGGCGCATCATCTGCACGCACTATCACCCCGATCATCTGGGCAACGCACAGTGGCTCGCCGAGCGTTTTGCAACGAACGAGGGGCCGCTGATTCCCGAGATGAGTCTGCTCGAACTCGTCACCGCCCACGCGGTCGCTGGCGGCACGGGCGCGCATCAGCGCAGCGCCCTGGCGACATTCTTTCGCTCGCACGGTCTGACCGAAGAACAAATCGAGATTACCGCCAACCGTGGCAACACCTACAGTGGCGGTGTGCCCACGCGACCGACCACATGTCAGCGCATCTTCCCGGGCGACACATTGGAAATCGGCGGCAAGCTGTGGACCGCCATTGTCGGACACGGTCACACGCCTGAACACCTGAGTTTCTATTGTGAGGAGGCGCGACTTCTCATTTCCGGCGACATGCTGTTGCCGAAGATTTCTACCAACGTGAACGTCTGGCCGGTGACAGCCCTCTCGGATCCGGTTGCGGAATACGTCAACTCGTTGCAAGCGTTTAAGTATTGTGAGGGCGACACCCTCGTTTTGCCATCGCACGGCATGCCGTTTCGCGGCATTAA
Organism: Betaproteobacteria bacterium; assembly: GCA_013298045.1. Classification (GTDB taxonomy): domain Bacteria; phylum Pseudomonadota; class Gammaproteobacteria; order Burkholderiales; family Casimicrobiaceae; genus Casimicrobium. The sequence continues at coordinate 1,172 of JAAFJI010000335.1, read as the reverse complement.
AGCCCGCGTCGAAGCGCTTGAGACGCACCATGAAGCGCGCATGAACGATCTCTACGCGGCCGTCGCCGACGGAGAGAAATCGGCCGCGGAGCTCATCCCGGTGCTTTTTCGCCGTCAGCTTGACAACCATCAATTGTTCTTCGCGATTGCCGAGGCGGTCGCGCACGTCAATCATGGGTGGCACATCGGTCGGCTCACTCGCGCTGTCGGTGTCGATGGGGTGATCCGCTTCGGCGCCATCTGACGACTTTGACAACGCAGGGCCCAAAACCTCTACGTTGAACGATGCGAACCTGAAGACGCCATTCGGGTACGCCGCAGGCAAAAAACTTCAGGTGGTCGAATTCGAGCGATAGCTTTTTAACGTATTGCCCTGTTAAATATAAAGTGTTGAGACGTTTTTTTAATTATCTCTATTGCTTAGAAATAATCAATCTTACAAGTTTTACCGGGCTTAACGGTAAGAAGCTGTTTATCCAATTTGTCGCATGATTGTTTCCACGCTTCAATTCACCTCCGGGCGCTTGCCATGATCTCACTGGCAGGCTCGTCGCTGCGCTCGCTCAAGTCGTGGGCCGTTTTTATGGCGCTTGGTGCGATTGCGATGGAATTCGCCGCGTTCGCTCAGCTCGGATCTAGCCCGTTCATTTCGCACATGCAAAGCTACCTCGGACTCGGCTGGAGCGCCTATCTGCTCGGCTGGGAGCTGGGTCTGCCGTGGCTCGTACTGCAAATCGCTGGGCGCGTGCCGCAGCGATTGTCGCGTTTCATGATCGCGCTAGCCTCACTCGGCGCGGCGGCGGCGTTGCTCGCGCAGCAATCTGGAAAAGTGCTTCCGTTCGAGCCAAGCTTTCATCTGTTGCTCTCGATCATCGCCTTGCCAGGCATTGGGTGTTTTTGCTACGCGATCGGTGAATGCTGGCGTGCGCGTCGCGCACGATCGGTTCGACCAGTCGCAAACACTGAATCGTTCGTCACCTGGTACGGGTGGCTCTTTGTGCTGCTTCTCGCAGTGCAATCGTTCTCACTCACCGGTCTCGTGTTGAGCGCCGGGACGTGGCCGCTCACCTGGGACACGACGGTTTATCGACTCGATCACGTCATCTTCGGGGGCTCGCCAGCAGGCTCGGCACATCTGCTTATGAAGGCGATACCCGGGCTAGAAGCAACGA
>JAAFJI010000334.1 GCA_013298045.1 Betaproteobacteria bacterium | reverse complement strand
CTCGCAGGTTCGATTCGCGATTACGCGATGACAACGTTCGACGGTAGCGTGAAGCGCCTCGAACAAGTCAACTACAACGGTCAGCCTGCGGGTTACGTGTCGCAACCGTCAGAGGTCGTGAACTACGTGGAGAATCACGATAACGAAACGCTCTTCGATTTCAACGTCTACAAAATGCCACTCGCCGCCACGCGTGAGGAGCGCGCACGTGTGCAAGTGCTCGGCATCGCGTTGACCGCGCTCGCACAAGGTGCTGCCTACTTCCACGCAGGCATCGACATCCTGCGAAGCAAATCGATGGATCGCAATAGTTACGACTCGGGCGATTGGTTCAACCGCATCGATTGGACGTATCGCGATAACGGCTTCGCGAGCGGCTTGCCGCGCAAAGACGACAACGGCGAGAAGTGGCCGATCATTGCGCCGCGCCTTTTGAACGAAAACATCAAGCCGACGCAAAATGAAATCGAGTGGACGGCGCAAGCGATGCGTGATCTGCTCGCGATTCGTGCGAGTTCAACGTTGTTCCGTTTGCGCTCAGCGGAAGAAGTCAAGCAGCGACTCAAATTCTTCAACGTCGGCGCATCGCAAGTGCCGACCGTGATCGCCGCCGAACTCGACGGCGCAAATTACGAAGGCGCGAATTTCAAAAAAATTGTTTACGTGATCAACGTCGACAAAATTGCGCAGCGCGTGAGCGACGCGCGATTTATCGACACGTCGTTCGCGCTGCATCCGATTCAAGCAAGCGCGAACGCTACGGATCGTGCCGTTGCCAACGAATCGAAGTTCGATACGAAGTCCGGCACGTTCTTCGTGCCTGCTCGGTCGGTAAGTGTGTTTGTGGTGAAGTAAATCGCGATGTGTGCGCGGCAGAAACGTTCGCGCGGCACATAAAAAAGCACTTCATTCAAGCGTATCGGCGATCAACACGCTCGCGTGAGATGTGCTCAATTAACTCTATCGTTAAACGCCATATAAAAAAAAGATTAATCGAATTTTTACTGTTTATGGATAAACAGTGAAAATGCCGTGTCCACCCAATTTAAGTTGGCAAAAAGCGCGTGAGCTATTACTTTCAATTGAACATTTCGTTCACGAGGCGCTGCAGTGCTTGAACAAAAGCTGAACAAAATCAACTACTTCGCTTACAGAAATCTTTCCATGACGATGGCATAAATTTACGAATTTGCTGATATGCTCGCTGCGTGGGGAATAGGAAGCGCGCAACAACAAGACACATCGCGCATATCGTCAAGGGTGGGTTTTATGGCGATTCGAATCGACGCGGCAGCTTTTCATAACGCGACGCCGCGACAACGTGGAGCGATTTCAATGCAATCTCGATGGATCGGCGCAACGCTTGCTGGGTTAGCCCTCGCGGTTTCGCACAACGCGTTTGCGCAAGCGAGCAACTGCAACTTCGATGTCTCGCGCGACGTCGTCGGCGCAACCACTGTGCGAACGCCAACACTCGCGCTCGACGGCGCGTTGCTTACGCGCTACGCCATCGGGCTGCGCGGCCCCGCGCTCTACGACAAACTGTCGACCGACACTATGCGCTTTGTCGGCGAAGGCAACACCGGCGTCCTGCTCGGGCAATTCGATCTCGACGGCGATGGGGTGTTCAGTCCCGAAGATGCGACCATGGCCGCGCGCTACATCGCCGGCTTTCGCGGTGATGCGCTGACCAATGGATTAACGCTCAACGCGAATGCCGCTCGCAAAACCGGAACGGCGGTGAGCAACCACATCGCAGCAGGCTGTCCGTTGCCGACCGTGACCGCGACCGCGCAGCGACATGCTGCGCGCTTGCTGCAACAGGGCACGTACGGAGTGACGCTCGCTGAGATCAACCGCGTCGCCGCACTGGGTGGCGGTGCACCCGGCGCGATGGCGCAGGCCTGGCTTACCGAGCAGTTTGGAAAAACGGCGTCGTTCCCCTCGGAGCCCACGCTCGATTACGCGGCGTACGCCCAGCGCATCATCGATCAAAACAAAACCGCAGCGTTCGATTGGCGCTGCAACGGTCAGAACAAATCCTGGGGCTGCGCGTACGCGGCGAACACGCCGGTCTTCTACAAATTTGCCATGGAAGGCGAGGATCAGTTGCGCCAGCGTGTGACCAACGCGCTGTGGCAAACCTTGGTCGTCTCGATCGCCAACAACACCGTGCTCGATGCCGGCGTCGGGCTCGCCGACTACTGGGACATGATCAGCCGCAACGTGTTTGCATTACCGACCGGCAATGTCGGCAGCTTCCGCAATATTCTGAAAGAGATGACCTTGCATCCCGCGATGGGTATCTATCTCGACATGCTCGGCAGCACGCAGGAAGTGCCCAACGAAAACTACGCACGCGAATTGCTGCAGCTATTCTCGGTGGGCACGGTGATGCTCAATCAAGACGGCTCGGTGCAGCGCGATGGGCAAAACAAACCGATTCCGACGTACAACGAAGACACGGTGAAGGGCTTCGCGAAGGCGCTCACCGGCTGGCATTGGGCTGGCTCAAGTGGCGACAACATGTACGACAGCACAAATCGCTACTGGCGCGCCTGGTGGTTCTACTACTACCCCGAGCGCGATTGGACGAAAGCGATGGAGCCCTGGGCGATGCGGCGTTGCCCGCAAAATGGTCGCTGGCCTCCAGGAACGCCGGACAACGCGTCGGATCAAAACCAGCCCGCGCCTTGCTACAGCTATTGCAACATCGAACTCGCGGCGTGCTCCTTTCCTGCGCCTCACAATCGCGAGGCGAAAACGCTGCTGTCGTACACGCAGCTAAATAGCGAGCCTGCGCCCAATTCGACGATTGCCGCGAATCCGCCGC
>JAAFJI010000333.1 GCA_013298045.1 Betaproteobacteria bacterium | reverse complement strand
TGCCGTTTGGCTCGCGAGCGGAATCAGATGGAGCGAACCGGTCGGCAACGCGACGCGAATCTCCCTCCTCCAAGGCAACATCGAACAATCCTTGAAATGGGATCCGAAGCGCTTCGAAGCCACGCTTACCCTCTACGAAAAACTCATCCGCGACGCCAAGGGCGAACTCATTGTCCTGCCCGAAACCGCGATCCCAACGCTCCTGCACCGCGTTCCGATTGAGTACATCGAACGCCTACAAGCCATTGCGAAAGAGAAAAACGCAAACCTCCTCATCGGCGTGCCGATCGAGGATAAGGATCGCTACTACAACGCCGCGATTTCGCTCGGTATTGAGCCGCCGCAGCAATATCGCAAAGTGCATCTCGTGCCGTTCGGTGAATACATGCCGCTGCAGGGCGTGCTCGGTTGGTTTTATCGCAATTTTCAAATTCCGATGAGCAATTTCGCACCGGGCGACGCCGATCAGCCGCTCATGAAATTGAATGGGCAAACGATCGGGATTTCGATTTGCTACGAGGATGCCTTCGCGCGCGACGTGCATCGCGCCTTGCCCGATGCGACCTTGCTCGTGAACATTTCAAACGACGCCTGGTTCGGCAAAAGTGCCGCCGCCGAACAGCATTTGCAGCTCGCGCAAATGCGCGCGCTTGAGCAAGCGCGCCCAATGGTGCGCGCGAACAACACGGGTATCACGGCGGTGATCGATGCGAAGGGTCGCGTGACACAGCGCATCGATTCGTTCCAGCCCGGTATTCTCGAAGCCACAGTTCAAAGCGCAAAAGGCTACACGCCGTACATGGTTTGGGGCGATCTGCCTATCTTGATTGTGTGCCTCGCAGGGCTTGGAATCGGCGCGGCACAGCGAGCGCGTCGCGGCCGCAGCGACGCTGCTGCGCCGAAACCCGCATAAAATCGAGAAAATAGCGCAGTAAGAGTGATATTCGTTTGACGAATCTTTCGTCATTCGTCCTCCGTCATTCGTCCTTATAAAAATGATCACCTTTCAAGAAGCGATTCTTCGCTTACAAACTTATTGGAACGCGCAAGGTTGTGCGCTCCTGCAACCGATCGATCTCGAAGTCGGCGCGGGCACATCGCACACCGCGACCTTCCTGCGCGCGCTCGGCCCCGAGCCTTGGCGCGCTGCGTACGTGCAACCGTCGCGTCGCCCGAAGGATGGGCGCTATGGCGAGAATCCAAACCGCTTGCATCAGCATCATCAGTATCAAGTGGTGCTGAAGCCTTCGCCGCCGAATATTCTCGATTTGTATTTGGGCTCGCTCACCGCACTCGGCTTCGATCTCAAACAAAACGATGTGCGCTTCGTCGAAGACGATTGGGAAAACCCAACGCTCGGGGCTTGGGGTCTGGGCTGGGAAGTGTGGATGAACGGCATGGAGATCACGCAGTTCACCTACTTTCAGCAAGTCGGTGGATTGAATTGCAAGCCGATCACTGGCGAGATTACCTACGGTTTGGAACGGTTGTGCATGTATTTGCAAGGCGTCGAAAACGTGTACGACCTTGTTTATTCCAAGTCCGTCGTCGATGGCGTTGAGAACATCATTACTTATCGCGACGTCTGGCATCAAAACGAAGTCGAACAAGCGACCTACAGCTTCGAAGCGAGCGATGCGAGCGTGTTGCTCACAATGTTCAACACGTTCGAAGCCGAAGCAAAACGTTTGATGGAGGCGAAGCTCGCGCTGCCCGCGTATGAGATGGTGCTCAAAGCCGGCAACGTGTTCAATTTGCTTGATGCGCGCGGCGCGATTTCAGTGACTGAACGCGCGGCGTATATCGGGCGTATTCGCAACATTTCACGCAGCGTCGCGCAGAGCTACTACGACTCGCGCGAACGACTTGGTTTTCCAATGCTCAAAGGCGCGACGCGTGAACCTTTACTTGCACAACTTCCTAAAAAGGAGGTTGCAGCATGAGCACGAAACCTCTGTTGATCGAACTCTTCACTGAAGAGTTGCCGCCGAAAGCGCTTAAAAAACTGGGTGAAGCGTTTGCCGCCGGCATAGAAAATAGCTTACGCGCCGATGGGCTGCTTGCTGACGGCGCGTCAACGCAGCATTTCGCCACGCCTCGTCGCCTCGCCGCGCGGATCGACGCGGTGCTCGCGGCGGCGCCTGCGAAAGCGATTAAAGAAAAGTTGATGCCACTCGCGGTTGCGAAAGATGCGAGTGGTGCGAAGTCAATTGCGCTTACGAAAAAATTGACTGCGCTCGGGCGCGATGGTCTTGAGCTACCCGCGCAAGCGTCGAAGGAACCGGTCGCAGTCTTCCCAGAGGGTCGCGACTTGCTTCGTATTGAGAACGATGGCAAAGCGGACTATGTATACCTAGTCGGCATGCAGTCCGGTGCATCGTTGAGCGCTGGCGCACAGAACGCGATTGATCAAACGCTTGCGAAATTGCCGATCCCAAAGGTAATGAGCTATCAGCTTGCCGACGGTGTGACTGACGTCAATTTTGTACGTCCGGCGCACGGACTGGTTGTGATTCACGGTGACGATGTCGTCGTCGCAAATGCGCTTGGCCTCCAAGCGGATCGAATTACGCACGGACACCGTTTCCAAGGCGCAAACAACATCGAAATCGATTCCGCGAATAGGTATGAAGGATTGCTTCGTGAGTACGGCAAAGTCGAACCGGTGTTTCGCAATCGCCATACGATGATTCACGAGCAACTGCACGCGAAGGCTCGTGAGTTGAATGCTTCATTAGGTGACATTTCTACCTATGCCGATTTACTCGACGAAGTAACGTCGCTCGTCGAATGGCCGACGGTCTACGTTTGCCAGTTCGAACCCGAATTCCTCGCGGTGCCGCAGGAATGCCTGATTCTCACGATGAAGACGAA
>JAAFJI010000332.1 GCA_013298045.1 Betaproteobacteria bacterium | reverse complement strand
TGTATGCGGATGCCGCGAGCAATTCTCTGGTGATCGCCGCGCCGACCGCGATCTACAACAATCTTCGCGCCGTAATTGAGCAGCTCGATGTGCGCCGCGCTCAGGTGTTCATTGAGGCGCTGATCGTCGAGGTGCAGGCCGATAAGGCGGCCGAATTCGGAATTCAGTGGCAGGTGCTCGACGCGCTCGGAAAATCAAGCACCCAGGGTTTCGGCGGCACGAATTTTGGGGGCGCAGGGCAAAACATTCTGGGTTTGTCGGCTGACCCGACAACGGCCGGGCAGGGGCTCAACGTCGGGCTTGCGCGTGGTACGGTGAAATTTGGAAAGAACGAATTCTTCAATCTCGGCTTGCTCGCACGGGCGATGCAAAAGGACACCTCGGTTAATGTGCTGTCGATGCCGACCTTGCTCGCGCTCGACAACGAAGAGGCACGTTTTTCCGGCGGCCAAAACGTTCCATTTCTGACCGGCCAGTACGCGACGACCGGCAGCGGCAGCAACTCTGTAACGCCGTTTAACACCGTTGAGCGCCGTGACGTGGGTCTCACGCTCAAAGTAAAACCGCTTATCACCGAGGGTGGCGCGATTCGCTTGCAGCTCTACCAGGAGGTGTCGAACATCATTGAGTCTGCCGCCGTTTCGCAAGGGCTTGGCAGCGTCAACAAGCGGGTGCTTGAGAGTAGTGTGCTCGCCGACGACGGGCAAATCGTCGTGCTAGGCGGATTGTTGCAAGAGGGTTTCACCAACGGCGAGGATAAGGTGCCGCTGTTGGGTGATGCACCGTTCATCGGCAATTTCTTTCGCTACGACAGCCGCAAGCGTACGAAAACGAATCTGATGATTTTCCTGCGTCCGACGGTGCTGCGCGACGCCCAGCGCACGCAAAATCTCTCGAACGATCGCTACCGCGCGCTCGGCATCGAGCAACAGGCCATCGAGGCCGAGCCGAGAGTGATGCTGCCTAACATGTCGAATCCGCGCATGCCGCTTGGCGAGGCTGGCGTGCTGCCGACTCCTTCGGCACCCTCGGCACCCGCCACGCCGAACGCGCCGAAGTAAGGCTGCGGGCTGTCGATGAGCGAGTCGCCGCGCCTTCCCTACGAGCTTGCGCAAGAGTACGGCGTTGTTGTCATCGCCGACGACGGAGCGACGCTTAGCGTTGCAACCGCGCCGCACATGAGTCTCGCAACGCTCGCCGCCGCGCGCGAGCGTTTGGGGAAACCGCTTCGTCCAAACTCGGTTTCGGCCGACGATTTTGTACTTCGCTTGCGCGCGGCCTACAGCGGCGCGGCCCGATCGTCGGTCGCAGCAAGCGATGGATCATCGGATCAAACCGGCAGCCTGCGCGACACGCTAGATATGGAAGACCTGCTCGCGCAGGCGAGCGCATCGGACGCCCCGGCAGTTCGAATGCTCGCCGATCTCTTGCGCGAGGCGCTGGCCGGTGGCGCATCGGATATTCATATCGATGCCACCGAACGCGGCGCGCGGATTCGCTTTCGCATCGACGGCGTGCTGCGCGATGTCAGTGAACTCGACGTCGCCATGCACGCCGCCTTGATTGCGCGCTGCAAGGTGATGGCGAGCCTCGATATTGCCGAGCGCCGCTTGCCGCAAGACGGACGCTTACAGGTGCTGATCGCCGGGCGCAAGGTGGACGTGCGGGTGGCGACGCTGCCCACGCAGCATGGTGAGCGCTGCGTGTTGCGGCTGCTCGATACGACCGCTGCGGCGCTAGACTTTGTCGCGCTCGGTATGAATGCCGACGTCCAGGCGGCGCTTCGCGCTGCGGTGCGGCTGCCCAATGGCTTGGTGCTCGTGACCGGGCCCACAGGTTCCGGCAAAACGACCACGCTGTACACCGCCGTTTCGGAGCTAGATCGCGCGAAGCTCAACGTGGTGAGCGTTGAAGACCCGATTGAATACGCGCTTGATCGAGTGGCGCAAACCCAGGTGAATCCGCGTATTGAGCTCACTTTTGCCCGCGCGCTGCGCTCGATTTTGCGGCACGATCCAGACGTCATCATCGTTGGTGAGATTCGTGACAAAGAGACGGCAGAAATCGCGATTCAAGCCTCATTGACTGGACATTTGGTGCTTGCCTCGCTTCATACCAACTCAGCCGGTTCTGCGGTCACACGTCTTATTGATATGGGCGTTGAACCGTATCTTTTATCCTCGTGTTTGCGCGGAGTGATTGCGCAGCGACTGGTGCGGCGGTTGTGTGCGAATTGCCGCGTTGGGGCCACGCCAAGCGGTGCCGAGGCGGCGCTGATGAAAACCCATGGCATTGAAGGCGTGGCAGCGCTCTACACGTCGCGCGGCTGCGATCGGTGTGGCGATCAGGGCTATCGCGGTCGATTCGGCCTCTATCGATGGCTTCCGGTCGACGCGGCGATGGGTGTCGCCATTCACGAGCGACAGAGCGATTTGGCGCTCGAAACGCTCGCAACCGAAGCGGGCTATGCCCCGATGGCAGCGAGTGCCGCCGCAACCTTAAATGACGGCAGCACCTCGCTCACCGAAGTGTTGCGGGTCGTCGGCCACTGAGGCCAAGAATATGCAGTTTCGCTACGACGCAATCACGCCCGAGGGGCGGCGCGAATCCGCCCTGCTGTCGGCGCGAGACGAGCGGGCAGCGCTCAAAGCGCTCGCCGCGCAAGGACTCACCGTCGTCGCGATTTCGGCCGATCCGTCTGAGGCGGCTCGCGCCGCCGCGCGCGGACGCGGCCGCATACGTGCGAGTGATCGGGCGCTTGCCGTTCGGCAACTCGCGGGCCTGATCGAAGGCGGGGTCACGCTGCCCAATGCGCTTGCCTCGGTGGCGCAGAACAGCGAGTCAAGTCTCGTCGCCGACGAACTCGTCGCGATCAAAGACGCGGTGGTTTCGGGCGCA
>JAAFJI010000331.1 GCA_013298045.1 Betaproteobacteria bacterium | reverse complement strand
CTGGGCGAATCTGGTCATTTGCACGCTTATGGCCGGTGCCATGCTCATTGCACTGGGTCTACTCAAACTCGGCTCGCTCATTCGCTATATCCCGAACTCGGTCATCGTTGGATTTACCAACGGCATTGCGGTGCTGATCGTCGTATCGCAACTCAAGGACGCGCTCGGACTCTCCATTTCGCACATGCCCGGCGAATTCTTCGGCATCGCAAAAGCGCTTTGGCAACACATCCACATGGCGCATACGCCGTCGATCCTGATGACGTTGTCCTGCCTCGTGCTGCTTGCGTTGTGGCCGCGCGGCCTGGCGCGCGTCGTGCCAGGCTCGCTCGTGGTTTTGATTGCAGCAAGCGTTGCCGCACACCTGCTCAAACTGGAAACGGCGACCATCGGTTCGCGGTTTGGCGAAGTCGTCGCATCAATCCCGACGCCGCAATGGCCGGTGATCGACTGGACTCAGATCGGCGGGCTCATTGCCCCTGCCGTCGCAATCGCGCTATTGGCGGCGATCGAGTCGCTGCTTTGCGCGGTGGTCGCCGATAAACAGGCCAACGATCGCTCGGACCCGAACCAGGAGCTCGTGGGTCAGGGGCTCGCCAACATAATCACTCCGCTTTTCGGTGGGCTGGCCGCAACCAGCGCGATGGCACGCACCAGCGCCAATCTTGCCAACGGCGCGCAAACGCCGGTCGCGGCCATCATTCATGCTGGCGTCGTCTTGCTTTTTCTGCTTGTGGGTGCTCCGCTCGCGAAGCACGTTCCACTGCCCGCGCTCGCGGCGATTTTGCTCTGGGTTGGCTATGCAATGGGCGACTGGCGCGCGTTCGCCGATCTGGCACGGTATACGCCGCTGCGCAACGCAACCCTTCTTACAACGTTCACGCTTACCGTGCTATTCAACATCACGATCGCGGTGGAAATTGGAATGATCCTGACGGCGATCCTGCTCATAAAGCGCTTGACCGAAGCGGCCAGTGTGCAAGCCGTAAACGACCTGGCCAAAGACGCTGATGCGCCGTCGCTGCAGCTGCCGCCATCGGTGGCAGCGCTTCGCTTGCGCGGGGCATTGTTTTTTGGCGTATCCGACAAGATCGAGGCCGCGCTCAACGTGCCTACTGCGGCAAAAGTGGTTGTGCTCGACATGCTCGAGGTGATTTATCTCGACACCAACGTCGCAGAACAGCTGCGCATGTTCGGCAACCGACTGATCGCAGAGAAGCGCGAGCTTGTGATCTTTGGGCTCTCGGCGCAACCTCGCTCCGTACTCGATCGGATCGGGTTTTTGCGCGAAATCGGAACCGATCGCGTCGTCGATACCCGTCGCCAAGCGCTTGATCTTGCCCGGTTGCGCTCGCCCCACTACGCCCAGCGGGCGCTTTTCTAGCGGACCGATGCACCGGCCTCATACCGAAACGGAATGAGTAAAGACGACCGTTTTCGGTTAGGCTACTTGCTTTGATTTCCCCACGCCGGAGGCCATGATGAACGCCATTTCCGAAGCCAAACACTTACACGCCGAGATTACTGCGGAATCGATGAAAGCGCACTGGATGCCGTTCACCGCCAATCGACAGTTCAAGGCGGCGCCGCGACTGTTGGTCGCAGCCGAAGGCATGTACTACACCACCCACGACGGTCGCAAGGTGCTAGACGGCATCGCCGGGCTATGGTGCTGCAACGCCGGACACGGCCGAAAGCCGATCGTCGAGGCCATCCAAAAACAAGCCGCGACCATGGACTTCGGTACGCCGTTCAATATGGGGCATCCGCTTGCCTTCGAACTGGCCAATCGTGTCATCGAAGTTGCGCCGAAGAATATGGGGCATGTGTTTTTCACCAACTCCGGTTCAGAATCGGTCGACACGGCGCTCAAAATGGCGATCGCCTACCACCGCGTGAAAGGGCAGGGAACCCGCACCCGACTGATCGGGCGCGAGCGCGGCTATCACGGTGTCAATTTCGGCGGTATCTCAGTCGGCGGCATTGTCGGCAATCGAAAACTGTTTGGCTCGTTGCTGGCTGGCGTGGATCATTTGCCGAGCACCCATCTGCTCAAAGACAACGCGTTTTCCCGCGGTCAGCCTGAGCACGGCATGCATCTAGCCGACGAGCTTGAGAAACTGGTCGCGTTGCACGACGCGTCGAACATCGCGGCGGTGATCGTCGAGCCGATAGCCGGGTCTACAGGCGTACTCATCCCGCCGAAAAACTATCTGCAGCGGCTGCGCGAGCTGTGCACCAAACATGGCATTTTGCTGATTTTCGATGAAGTGATTACTGGCTTTGGTCGCACCGGATCTGAATTTGCGGCGCAACATTACGGCGTTGAGCCCGACATGATTACCTGCGCCAAAGGTATCACCAGTGGTACGGTGCCAATGGGCGCGGTGATCACAACACCTGCGATTTACGACGCGTTCATGACCGGTCCCGAGCACATGATCGAGCTGACGCACGGCTACACCTACTCCGGGCACCCACTTGCCTGTGCCGCAGGCAATGCAACGCTTCGGCTTTACCAGGAAGACGGTCTTTTCGAGCGCGCGGCAAGCCTCGCCAAATACTGGGAAGACGGTATTCATTCGCTTAAAGGCACGAAGCATGTGATCGATATCCGCAATACGGGTTTGATCGGTGCGGTTGAATTGCAACCTCGCGAGGGCGCGCCGGTGTTGCGCGCGTTCGAGGTGTTTTTGGAGTGCTACAAACGTGGTCTGCTCGTGCGCACCACCGGCGACATCATCGCGCTATCGCCACCGTTCATTATCGAAAAATCGCAGATCGACCAGATTTTCGAGACGCTGAGAACCGTGATTTCCGAAACGCCCTAGTGCGGTAGCGCGAACGGCGCGACGCTCATTGCGATCACTTTGGCTGCCAGCGACTGAGTCGAACCAGCATTTGCTCGCG
>JAAFJI010000330.1 GCA_013298045.1 Betaproteobacteria bacterium | reverse complement strand
TGACGAAGTCGTCCAGTCCCGCGGCCTTTGCAAGACTCGCCCCAACGCGCCCCTGAAACATATCGCCGACACAGGTCAAGAGCGGCACACCCATCCAGAGCGCGTTGGCACCGGTTGCGTGCGACGCATAGGGCAGCTGGTCTAGCGCAAGATCGGCGCAACCGTGCCGCGCGAGATGCTCGGTCATCGGGCGCTTCGGAGCCCAGAGGATGCGTTCGGCGACACCGAATTCGGCGGCTAGTACACCAACAGCCTCTCGGCTTGCGGCATGGTCGGGCGTCGCGAGCCAGAGCACGGCATGCGGCGCTTGCTGCAACGCGCGGCACCAAATTCGCATGAACGGTGCGGTCCATTTCGCCGGGCGATTGAAGTTACAGAGCACGATTGCGTCCTGCGGCAAGCCAACCTCCGCGCGCGGTGGGGGCGGCGGTCGTTCGCGTCGTGGATCGTTGACCTGATAGCACTGCGGCATCCGCAGAACCTTCTCGACGTAGTGACTGTCGTGCGCTCGCGGAATAACGGTTTCGTCGGCGAGCAAGTAGTCCACAGCCCCGGTCGCGATGGTGCCCGGATAGCCCAGGTAGTGAATCACTCGCGACGCGGGTCGATGCGCAAGAATGCCGCTGCGACTTCCGTGTGTAGGGCCGCTTAAATCAAAGAGCACGTCGATTGCGTCATCGGCGATGATTTGCGCCGCTGCAGCGTCGTTGATTTCGTTTAAGTCGCGCCAGTGTTCGAATGCGCGTTGCAGGCGCAGGCGGTACGGATCGCGATCGACGCGTGCGCCGCAGCTGTAGGCGAATGTTTCAACCCGCGCGTGGTCATGCGCCTCAATCAAACCCACCAAATGACAGGCGACAGCATGGGTGTGCAAATCGCCAGAGAGATAGCCGATGCGCAGTCGCGGCGGTTGCGACGACGCTACCGCTTGCCTGCGAGTCACGGGCGCGGCGCCACGCACTCGCGATGCTGAGCGCTTGGCGTAGTCGCGCAGCGCCTGCGGGGCAATGGCACTGTCCAACAGCATAAACGGCGTGAGCCACGCACTCTGCTCGCCTTGATCGATCAGGGCGAGCATCGTGATTTCGTACTGCTCCGCTTCGCGCCACCCGCACTGTGCGCGCTTCAGTGCCCAGAGTTTGCCGAGCGTACCGAGATCGCGGTCGTCTTGTTCAACCAAGGCAAGTAGCCGTGGCTCGGCCGCGTCGAGCTCGCCCTGAAAGATTTCGATCGTTGCAAGGGCGGTGCGCACCTCGCGCGAGTTTGCGCCCAAGGCAATCGCGTCGCGAAGTGGCTTGAGCGCCTGATGAGCAAGCGGCGCATAGTTAGCGAGCGCAAGTCCGAGCGCTTCGAGGATCACCGGATCGCTCGGTTGAAGTGCCGCCAATCGATTGAGTCGCAGCAGCCTTGGATACGTTTCGCCCAGGGCGTAGAGGCACTCGCATTCTTCCCAGATCAGGCCCGGCAGCTCGCCGCAGTCGGCCTGCGCCTCGCGCGTCGCCGCCAAACGCTCGCGCGGATCGCCGCCGCGAAGCGCGAGCAGCAGCGCGCGGTGAATCGGAAGCGTTTGTGGCGCAAAGCCTCGCGCACGCGCCGACACCGCCGCCTGACGAAGCTGTGCCACGCCTGCTGCGTGAGCGCCGTCGCGAAGCGCCGCTTGCCCGAGGCGAAGCAGCGCGCCGGGGTGCGCCGGATCCAGCGCGAGTAAGCGTCGCCAGGCCGTGAGCGCGGCAGTCGCCTCACCACGCGATTCGGCGGCGGTCGCCATGCGCAGCCACTGTTCGACCACGGCATTCGTTGAGACAGTCATCACGACATTTTCTCAAGCGTCGTCGCAAACACCACTTGGCGAGGAGAAAAAATATAAAAAACCGAATATATGCCCAAGTAAAAGGTATTTATAGAAGCATAAATTTAGTTTCAGAAATACAAATAAATTTATTAAAAGCTTTATTTATATGGGCGTAAGGCCGAATAGGTAAATAAATATGCTGTGCTACTTGAATGTTCGCATCCGCTCCCTATAATTAGCACTCATCGATGTTGAGTGCTAACACTTCCTATAAGTGCCACGCTACGACGCGAACAATCTGCACAGTTGCGACGTGTGACATGTCTCAACTGTTTGATTTCCAAATGTTTTAAGTTCAAGGAGAACTCATGAAACTTCGTCCCCTTCACGATCGCGTGATCGTCAAACGTCTCGAGGAAGAGCGTAAAACCGCGTCCGGCATCGTTATCCCGGACACCGCCGCTGAAAAACCGGATCAAGGTGAAGTGCTCGCCGTCGGCCCCGGCAAGCGCGATGACAGCGGTAAGCAAAACGCGCCCGACCTGAAAGTCGGCGATCGCGTGTTGTTCGGCAAGTACGCTGGCCAAACGGTCAAAGTAGACGGTGATGAGCTTCTCGTGATGCGCGAGGAAGACATCATGGCTGTTGTTCAAAAGTAATCAGGAGAAGAAATCATGGCAGCTAAAGACGTACGCTTCGGCGAATCCGCTCGTGCCGGTATGGTGCGCGGTGTCAACATCCTCGCTAACGCAGTAAAAGTGACGCTTGGTCCTAAGGGCCGCAATGTTGTGTTGGAGCGCTCGTTCGGCGCACCGACGATCACCAAAGACGGTGTGAGCGTTGCGAAAGAAATCGAACTCAAAGACAAGTTCGAAAACATGGGCGCGCAAATGGTGAAAGAGGTTGCATCGAAAACCTCCGACGTCGCAGGCGACGGCACCACCACGGCGACCGTGCTCGCGCAATCGATCGTGCAAGAAGGCATGAAGTTCGTCGCCGCTGGCATGAACCCAATGGATCTGAAGCGCGGTATCGACAAAGCGGTAACTGCGCTCACCGAAGAGCTCAAAAAAATGTCGAAGCCTTGCACGACCGCGAAAGAAATCGCGCAAGTCGGCTC
>JAAFJI010000033.1 GCA_013298045.1 Betaproteobacteria bacterium | reverse complement strand
CTACACGGCTGGCACGGATGCGACGCACGCGGTGACGGTTGGCATCTATTCAGTCACGGCACTCTGTGCGATGTTCGCCGTGTTGGGCGTTTTTCTACAAACGCGCTCGCAGCCGATCCTTGCGGACGAAGCAAACGTCGCCGTTCTCATTGCAAATCGCTTTCCATCTGTGGCTGCTTTTCACGCCTGGGAGCATAGCGAAGATCAACGCATTGAACGGATGTGCAATCGTTGGGCGGGTTCGTTGAATGCATTGTTTCAAGCGCGATTGGATGGACTTGACGAGCGCCACACGTTACGCAGGGAGCTCGGCGGATTGAAAGTCGAAGCCCCTTTTCCCGAGACGAAGAATTCCCAATCAACGGCAACTACGTCAGCGCCGATCATGCGCGCTGAACGAGCGAGCGAGCCCGATTTCAACGTAAGTTACGAGGGTGCCTGAAAATGAAGACCGCTGTTATTTGTCTCACGCTTACTATGTCTATTTTTTGCGCGGTATTCGCGGAGGCGAGCGACTCGTGTGCCTCGTCGACAAAAGCCGACGAACACGAAGTAGTGCTCGTCCTTGTTGACCGTACGCAGGTGCGCAACAGGTCGACGCTCGTATCGCTTCTGTCATCGCTCGAGTTTGTAGAGCGACCACGCACCCGGTTAGTACTGTGGCGCTTTGGGGGTGCTGGTGCCGATGCGCTTCCGCAACTCGTTTCGGATGTCCAGCTCCCGGACGCCCCGGCACGAAAGAGCGGCTTGCAGCTTGATGCGCTGCTCAAACCGAAAGGCGCATCAGCCAAGTACGATTCCTGCGTGCAGGCATTTGCGACGTCGCAGAAAACTGCATGGCGCAGAAGCCTTGAAGCCACCGTCTCCGTCGCCGCGTCGACTGCGGAGGTGGGTTCTGATCAGCACTTCAGTCCAATCTTGCTTGCGATGAACACGGCGATTTCAGCCTTTTCGAAAGAGGGTGCAGCGGGGCGCCTTACCGTAGTCGTACTCACCGACGGCCTCGAGCACACGCGCACTTTGTCTTTCTACGATTCGTCGGGACCGCCTGTTGGCGCAAAGTCGCTGGCAGAAAAGGCAATGATGTTGCATCCTTCGATTTGGAAAGGAGTGCGTATCCACATGAGCGGCGTCGGTGTAACCGAAAAAGGCGAATCGGAATCAGTTGCGAGACTCTCCGCGATCTGGCGAGAAATCATCGCTAGTCGCGGTGCGGTCGCGGTCGAGTTGACGCCTTCGGTACCTCAACTTCTGCGATAGGTATCGCGCGCAGCGTGTTGCGCACTGTTCACTCATTGCGCATGTCCGACCGTTTGCTACGGCGATCGCAACCTCATGTGTTCCTGCCCGCCGATGGAAGCCTTTGCGCAGGAAGCGTCTTGACTACTCAACGCATCGCCCCATTTAAATTGGGCGCGCGATGTTTTTGAATAATCGTCGATAACGATCTAAAACAGAACGAACGCCCTATTCGATTGGGCGTTTCTATTTAGAGTTGGAAAGCAGTACCACGCGCATCTTTCCGTCGACGATTTTTACTTCGCGTACAACCGCTTTTGCGATTTGTTGTTCGCGTGAATCGTTTTTGAGCGTGAACACCGGCGTCGTGCGCAGCAAGGTTCCGATGATGAGATCGCCTTGCGTTTTCACGATCGTTTCGAAATCGCCGAGCCGTCCCTCGGTGCTGAAATCGACGATCTGCACGTCATGGAGAAAGAACGCGCCGAGCTGTGGGTCATAGCGAATTTTTGTGTTGAAGTTCGCGCGTCCCGGATACTCGCGTGCGCCAAAGCGCAGCGCGAACGTCGTCGCAACCTCGATGCGATCTGAACCGCTCTTCAATGTGAGCTTCGGTTCGCGCACCGCAAAACACGCGAGATTGAGCGGCGCGCATTTCTCAACCGGGAATCTTTGCGCGAGCTTCGCTTGCAGTTCGGCTTCAGTGAAATCGATCGCCACTTCGGGATTGAAATGGCGGAACACAAACCAGCCGACAACGCAAAGCGCGACGACGGCAACGGCTATCAACAAACGTTTCAGCATTCGTAGAGCTTATCGCATGCGGCTTACACGCAGAGGAAGCAGTCAAGCGCCGAACTACTTGACGACGCGCCTCGCGCTAATTCCAGAATTGGCGACGCTGTTCGAACTCGTCGTTGCACTTTTTCACGAGTTCGCTTCGCTTCTTTCCGGGCGGGTTGATCCTTGCTTCGGCGCGACACGCTTTCACCCATTCCAAGTCGCGCAGCCGCGCGGCGTTTTGCGCGGGCGTGCGCATGCTGCCGGTGCGCGGCGAGAGTGCGCTACCCATTGCCGACGCACTCGCTGCGTTGGTGACATTGTTGCCAAGGATCGGCACCGGATCGCCTACGGTTTGCGCACACACCGAACCGCAAAACATCGACAACACGAAAAACAAAGCGCACTTCATCGCAGCTCCTGAAAATTCAATGAACACATCGCGCTCGCCAAGTGGCCTATGGCGGCAGCCCTGTCATGCCGCAGTTGTTCACGAGAAACGGGCGGATCAACGCCCAGGTGTTTCGCGCCGCCCCGGCACCGACGGCATTGGTGACAATCGGAATGCCGAGCATCGCCCGAATGAGCAGCACGCCGTCCGTGGTTGCGAGCTTTCGACCGTCGCCGTCGATATCGAGGTTGCAGCTGGTTGGCGTCGTGCCCGAACAGGTGGTGGTGATGAAGCTGTTGATGGCGGCGTAATCGGTGCGTGATGCTCCCGCACCGATTGCACCCTGGGTGAAGTTCGGGTCTTTGAAACCCGCAAGGTAGCGCAGCGCTATGACGCCGTCCGTGCCCGCATCCGGGGTCGCATTGGTGCTGCCGTCGAGATTGAAATTGCAGGTGATCGGATCGCCTTCGAAACGCGAAAGCCTGATTTCCTGCACGCCGCTGATGGTTGCGTGGTTTCCGCTGTAGCTGCGACCGAGGTTGTCGACTGCGAGCCCCGGCACGCCGGTGTTGGCGACCGCGGTAATCGCGGGAATTTGCGTTTTCACCCAATTCGGGCTTACTTCGTCGACGCCGTTACTCGTGATACGTACCGCTTCGTAGAGGCAGCAGCTGTTGGATGCGCCGGGCTTTGCGCGCACCGCAATCACTTTGCCGCTGGCTTGAGCAAAAACGGATCGATACATCCGGTGTTCGTCGGCGGCGGTGAGCGCGACGCCGTCAAATGTATCGGCGTCGGCGGCTGAGTAGGTGAAGTCCTGAGCGATGGTGAAAAACGGCGCGTTCCCAGTCCAGGAAAGCTTTGCAGTACAGCCGCGCAAGATCGATGAATTCGCGGTTGCGGTGGCGGGTACGCCGGTCGTGCAGCCACCGGCGACCAGGGTGCTGTTGTCGGCGAGTCTCGCCACCGCAGTCGGGTACGTGTAGCCGAACGGCGCAGCAAATACGATTTCGGTTTTATAGACGTTAAACGAACCAACACTTTGCGTCGGGTCGATGACGTTGATGCATGCGCCCCAGCGCTTCTGCGCGGACGGATTTGCATTCGCGAGCAGGCAGCGACCGACGATGCCGATAAAGGTGTCGCTGCGCTGGACAATGCCCACCGCGACATCGGCGGTCGCGCGCCCGCTTCCGGAATCTAGCCGCGCGGGTTGCGGACTTGCGAACGTCGTCGAATCCTCGGTGCCATCGGGGTTCAGGCGATAGACGCACATGCGGCGCGCGAAAACTGGCGTCATCACCGGCCCTTCTTTGGTGACACAGGTCGCCGCCATCAGCAATCTGCCATCGGGCTGAAACTGAATGGCGGCGAGCGTGGTTTCGCCGTCGGGATTTGTAGATGATTCCCAAAATCCGGTGTTGCCGTTGAAGCTCGAATCGCTCGTCCCGTCGGTGTTGAAGCGCACAGCGCAGGGTCTACGAGCACCAGTGGAAAACGAGCAGGTGCCTGCCGCCACAATCTTGCCGCTGACCGGGTCGAGCGCAAATTGCGGCATCAGGCTTTCTTCGGTGAAATTCCACGGCGGTGTTGTGGTCGAGGCGATGACGTTCGTGCCGGGTGCTGCGGCAATGTCGGCGAAAGTTTTCGTGTGAATGCGCGCGGTGGAAACCGCCACACCACTCAGGTTGTATTCTGTGTAGGCGAAGCTCACGGTGCCCGCCGCGCCAACGCGACCGCCCACGATCACCTTCGATCCAGCGACGACGATTGAATTGCCCGCAGTCAACTTGCCGGTTGCGGGCGTGATGGTGGTGGTGCCGCCGGTGCCAAAGCTGCTGTCGAGCTGGCCCGGCAGCGCACAGGCCGAGTGAGCGCCGTGCCCGAGTGCAAGGGCTGCGCCGAGGCGAAGCAGCGCCCGAGAGAAGCGCACACCGCGCATAGAAATCGTGTTCATCGCCCCCATCATCCCTCGGTTTTGACTTCGTTTTGCCCCAGATCTCTGGCGCATCAATGTGCCGATCGGCGCTGCCGCAACTGCAATTTTCTCGTGGAAGTCGATCCGAAGTCGAGCCATTCGCGGCTTTAGGCGACGAGCGGTCACCAAACAAATAACTATGTACGATTATGCTTGAGTAAATATAAATTCAATGAGAATTAAATGCATTAATCATAAATATATAAAAACTCTAAGAATCTATATTTATAGAGGCATAGATCGCGATTGCTGATAGGGTGAATTCATTCATTCGCGACCTGCAGCGAGCGTCGCCAACATCACGCGCAAAACACCGGTCAGAGTGGCGTGCCCGGTGTCGCGGCGTGACGATTCGCGAATCGTCACGCCGCGAACTGCGTCTCTACAATGCCCTGCATGGGCGTCTACAAAAACCAGCTGCGCATCATCGGTGGCTCACACCGACGGCGGATGATCCGTTTTCCGGCGCTAGACACCGAGATCGCCGGTTTTCGCCCCACGCCGGATCGCGTGCGCGAGACGCTCTTTAACTGGCTCGGGCAAGACTTGACCGGTAAGCGCTGCCTGGATCTCTTCGCCGGCTCCGGCGCGCTCGCGTTTGAGGCGGCGTCGCGCGGCGCGAGTCAGGTCGTCGCAATCGACGCCTCGCGGCTAGCGATCCAAGCGATGGCAGACAATCAACGGCAACTTCGCCTCGATCACTTAAAGCTGCAACTTGGCGATGCGTTTTCGTGGCTCGCCGCCTGCGCAGAATCGTTCGACGTGATATTTCTCGACCCGCCCTTCGCGCAGGATCACTGGGCGCGTTTGGCGCCTCTGGTGGCGCGAGTTCTCTCGCCGGGCGCGCAGATCTACTGTGAATATGCAAAGGAGTTACCGCACTTCGGCGAGTTCGAGCGGCTCAAGTACGCACGCGCCGGAACGGTGCACTATCATTTGTTCGCGAACCACGAAATCGTTTGACCATGCTGCGCTGCATCTATCCAGGCACCTTTGATCCGATCACCAAAGGCCATGAGGATCTCATCCGACGTGCGTCGAAACTATTCGGCGAGGTGGTGGTCGGCATCGCCGACAGCAAGCGCAAGGGACCGTGGTTTAGCGCCGATGAACGCGTCGCAATGGCGCGCGAGGTGGTCAAGGATCTTCCGAATGTGCGCATCGAGCGCTTCTCTTGTTTGCTGCTCGATTTCGCAAAACAGCAAGAGGCAACGATCATCATGCGCGGGTTGCGCGCGGTCATCGACTTTGAGTACGAGTTTCAAATGGCCGGCATGAATCGCGGCATGAATCCGGATGTCGAAGTCGTGTTTCTGACACCCTCGGAGAAGTATTTGTTTATCTCTTCGACCATCGTGCGCGAAGTCGCTTTTTTCGGCGGCGAGGTGTCGCGTTTCGTGCATCCTGTAGTCGCCGACGCACTTAAAAAGCAAGTAGAAGAGCGAAAGCGCGACGAACGCTAGACAAATCGCAACGCGGCTTCGTACACTTGACAACCGTTTTCCACTAACTGGGAGGTTTCCCATGGTTTTGAATACCTAGACCCACTTTTTGCAGCGCACGCGTTGCAAATCTGCCGTGTTGGTTACCCGCAGCTCAAGGCACGCCGACCGCGTTTCGTCGCGGAAACGCTGCGCTTGATTCCTTGCGTGGCTAACCTCTCAAAATCGTCTGCGGAATTCTTCTCGTATTTACGGGAACTCGATTCGCAAGTTACTGGAATCACAGCATGAAAACAATTTTTCACCGTACGCGGCTGCGCGCGTCGGTTCTCTTGGGGGCGTTTGCAATTTGTGCTTCTTCGTTTGCGCTACAAGCCGTGCGCACGCAACAAGCAATTGTGCTCGACGGCAAACTTGACGAAGCCGAATGGCAGCGTGCGCCGGTGCAGGATCAATGGGTCGAAAACATGCCCAATGAAAAAGCACCGGTGCGGTTTAAGAACGAAGTGCGGGTGCTCTATGACAAAGACGCGCTTTATGTCGGGCTCAAAGGCTACGATCCTGATATCGCAAAAATCAATGCGCCCTTCGTTCGTCGCGACAAAGTCTTCGGCACCGCAGACAACTTTATCGTCTGGATCGATCCGACCGGCGCGCGCAAGTTCGCACAGTTTTTCCGCATCAACCCGCGCGGCATTTTGGGCGATGGTTCATGGACCGAAGACTCCGGTAACGAAGACTTCGCCCCCGATTACGACTACGAAGGTGCGGCGTTTATCGGCTCGGATTTCTGGAGCGCGGAGCTGCGCATTCCGTGGACGTCGCTGCGCATGCCGCATCCAGCGCCCGAAAAACTGACCTTCATTGCGTTTCGCAATATGCCGCGCGACACGCGGATTCGTATGAGCACCGCACCGCTCGGTCGCGATCCGAATTGCTTTTTGTGTGTGGCCGACGAACTGACCGGTATCACTGATATTCCAAAAGCATCCGGACTTACCGTGACGCCGTATGCGACGGTTTCTGCGAGCGAAGAGAAAGTGGGCGACGTAAAGACGCGCGACACGAAACTGAGCGCGGGGGCCGACATCAAGTGGCGTCCGAGTTCGGAATGGGTACTCGATGCGACGTTTCGTCCCGACTTTTCGCAACTCGAACTCGATCAACCACAACTGCGCAGCAATACGCGATTCGCGATTTTCGTTCCAGAAAAGCGCCCGTTTTTTCTTGAAGGGACCGATCTTTATTCGTTGCCCGACACGTCGATCTACACGCGAGCGATTACCGATCCACTATGGGGCGCACGCGCAACCTATCGCAGCGCAACGCTTGATGCAACAGCTATCACGGTGACTGATCGCGGCGGTGGTTTCACGGTATTGCCGAATACGTTTTTCTCAGACTTCAAAGAGCAGGGGAGATCGCAGGCGACCATCGCCCGCGTGCGTATGCCCTACACACTTGCGGGAACCGGCAGTATCGGCGCATTGCTTTCCGATCGAACGTATGAAAATGGTTCGAGCAATCGTGCGGTGTCATTTGACGCAACACACAAGCCGAGCGACGCGACTCGCCTGCGCTCGCAAATCATGTTCAGCAGTACCGATGACGACGGTCAACGCACCACCGGTCACTATCTGTATCTGGACGGTAATCACGACGATGGCCCACATCGATCCGGCGCGTATTACTTCGAGATTTCGCCCAAGTTCCGGTTCGACAACGGACTCGTTGGACAAAGCGGATTTCGCGGTCTCGGCGGCGACTATCGCTACTGCGTAAATCGCAAAGATGCGTTCTTCGACAACGTGTGCCCGAACGTTAGTTTTCGCGAATCGCGTACTTGGAACGATGTGCCTCTGCAGCGCTTCGTGACGCCCGCGCTCTACGCCAATGGTGCGAAGAATTCCGAATGGAATTTCCAACCGCGCTTCATCAACTATCGACGTGTCGCCGAGGGCGGAAAATGGCATCACGCGCCGACGCTTTTTTTCTTTGCGAACGGCAATCCCGGGAAAACGCTCACCTACACATTCGTCGAAACGGAGATCGGGCGCAGCATCGATGTGGCGACCGATTCGCTAGCGAAACTCGCGTTGGTTTCTACCGGCGTCAATTTGCGGCCGATGGAGCGCATCGAGCTCGAAACGTCGATGACTGATTACCGCCTGTTCGATAACGAAAGCAGTCGCTGGCGGCTTGTAGAGAAGAACGCGTCCTTGGTTGGCATCGGTCACATCACGTCGCGGGATACGTTGCGCTTGATCGCGCAATACAGTCTGTCGAAGCGAAACCCTGCGGCTTATGAATTCGCCGTGACGCCGCGTTCGCAAACGCAGGCGCTTTCGTTGCTGTACGCACACAAGCGTGGGCTCGGGCGCGAATTGAATGTCGGCGTTACGCGAAGTGCGACGACGAGTACCAGCTCGGCGAAGGCAACGACGACTGAGGCGTTTGTGAAGCTCTCTTGGGCAGTGTCCTTGTAGAGTGACGGTGAATTGATCGCGACCAGGGTCGCGATCATTTTTGAAGGCGTTGGTGAATGCCAAAACGCATGTTCGAGCGATCACGAATCACGAAGCGCCACTCATTTAGAAGACCCCGCATGCCGTGCGCGCTCCTTACAATGCGCGCATGGCAATCGATCCCGTTGTTCTCTTCTTCGTCCTTGGTTTGATCGGCGGTTTTCTCAAGAGCGATCTTGAGTTGCCGAAACCGTTTCTCGAAGCACTGACAATCTTCTTGCTGCTTTCGCTCGGGCTCAAGGGTGGCGTCGCGATTTCGAAGAGTGACCCATTGTCGCTCGTCATGCCCGCGATCGCGCTCATCATCGGTGCCCTGGTGCTCGCGTTTCTCGCATTCCAAATCTTGTTTCGCGCAGGGCGTCTGTCGCGCATCGATGCGGCTGCGACGGCGGCGCATTACGGTTCGGTGAGCGTCATCACTTTCGTTGTCGCACAAACCTATCTCACGAAAATCGGCGTCGACTTCGGTGCGCAGATGGCGTTCTATCTCGCGGTGCTTGAAGTGCCGGCGCTGATCCTCGCAGCGGCGCTCGGTAAGCGCGACGAGGCGACGCCGGGTGGTTGGGCAGAGTTCACCCGCGAGCTGATGTTTGGAAAAAGCGTGTTGCTCTTGATCGGCGGCATGGGTATCGGTGCAGTTGCGGGCGAGCGGGGCGTTGCGCCGTTCGCACCGCTGTTCTTCGACTTGTTCAAAGGCGTGGTGTGCTTCTTGTTGCTCGAGTTAGGCGTAACAACCGCGCGACAATTTCCAGAACTTAAACGAAGCGGCGTTTTCCTCGCGGTATTTGGCATCGTGTTTCCGCTCGGTGCAGCCGTGTTCGGCGCGGTGATCGCAAAGACGCTTGGCTTCACGCTCGGCGACCAAACGCTCGTTGCTGTGCTCTTCGCAAGCGCGAGCTACATTGCTGCGCCATCGGCGATGCGCGTCGCTTTGCCGCACGCGAACTTAGGCATTGCGATTGCGCCCGTGCTCGCGATCACATTCCCGTTCAACGTGATCTTTGGCATTCCGATTTATCACCGCATGGTCGCTGCGATTTCATCGTAGCAACTCAATCACCGTTTGCCGCAATAAAATTGGCGATTAGACTGATTTAATATTGTTTCGATAACTACATTTTTACGCCAAGACGCCAGATTTAATTGGGCATTAAGCAACAGCGTTAGCAACTAACTTCGGTGTGGTGGTCACGGCGAACGCTCCAGCCATTTGCTTTTCAAGAATTTCGATTTCGCGCGCTGCGGCGACCTGCGCCATGCGCGCGACGACACCGTACGAATAGAAACGATTCGGTGCACAACCGCCGACCGCCTGCACATCGGGCGTACAAGGTTTCTCGAACGCGAGCGGCACAAACTGCGCACCTGGCGCATTGAGGCTTTCGTCGATCGCGCGATTCGCGTGAACACGATAGAAACCGCCGACCACGAAGCGATCGACCATGTAAACCACAGGCTCCGCAATGGAATCATCGACGCGCTCGTTTGTGTACACACCTTCCTGAATGATGACCTCGTGCACTTCGAGTCCTTCTTTCACGACGGCCATTTTCTTGCGCGCATCGCGATTGAGCGAAGCGATTTCTTCAGCAGAGCGCACCGTCATGATGCCCATGCCGTAAGTGCCGGCGTCGGCTTTCACAATAACGAACGGTTTATCTGTCACGCCGTACTCGTCGTACTTCTTCTGAATTTTGTCGAGCACTTTTGCGACATTTTTTTGCAAACACTCAAGTCCCGTTTGCGCTTTGAAATCCACTTCGCCGCATTGTTCGAAATACGGATTGATGAGCCACGAATCGATCTTCAATAGCTTCCCCACGTCGTCGGCTACCGTATCGTAAGCCGCAAAGTGTTGCGACTTGCGACGATTGGTCCAACCCGAAAACGGTGGCGGCACCATCGGTTGCGATACACCTTTGAGCACATCGGGCACACCGCCTGAGAGATCGTTGTTGAGCACGATTGCGCAAGGTTCGAAATCTTTGAGCGTCAATTTGTCGCCATCGCGAATGATGGGCTCCAGCACTAGCACACGCCCCGAGGGCAAGGTGATCGGCGTGACTTCTTTCAAATCCGGAATCAACGAGCCCACACGCACACGTACGCCCGCTTGCTGCATAAGCCCGATAAGCGTCGTCACGTTCTCAAGGTAATAGGTGTTCCGCGTGTGATTCTCGGGAATCAGCATCACGCTCTTTGCACTACATCCGAAACGCGTCACTGCACTCATCACGGCTTGCACAACGAGCGGATGAAACTGAGGGTTCAAATTGTTGAACCCCGCAGGAAACAAATTGGTATCGACCGGCGCGAGCTTGTAGCCCGCAAAACGCAGATCGACGCTCGCATAGAACGGCACATCGTGCTGTTGCCACTGCTGTCGGAAATACGCTTCGAGCTCAGGCTGTGCGTCGATGAATGTGCGCTCCAATGCGGCGAGCGGACCCGAAAGGGCGGTAGTGAGATGTGGAACCATTCAACGAGTGTAGAGACTATTTCGAAGAATTCAATAGCGCGTCAAACAGTTGAGCGAGAAATAAAGTCGCGGCAGCCCAACTTTCGCGAAGCCTTGCGCCATCTTTAATCGGCAATTTCGCAGAGCGAAGCGGCTTGCTTCACGGCGAGGCGGAAGGGCGCAACGCTTTGCTGCGCCTGCGCAATCATTGCACCGCCCTCAAGCAACATCACCACAGCCGTCGCACGGTCTTTAGCGAGGCGCGGCTTCATGCCGTCCGATTGCAATCGCGTTTGTAACGCTTCTGTCATTTCGGCGTAGGCGTTCGCAACTGCGATACCGAGCTTCGGAGACGTGCTGCGCTCGGCCAAGAACGCAGTGAACAATGTGCATAGTTCGTGATTCGTGCGCTCGATCGTGTGCGACATTTGTTCGCCGGCTTGAAGTACGACGGCGGCGGTCGTGCGAGCCCTGCTCGATTCAAAGAGCGTCACAATGCTGCGGGTAATCTCCGCGACGACCGCAACGCCGATCTCTTCTTTGCCGCCCGGAAAGTGGTGATAGAGCGAGCCCTTTGGCGCGCTGGCTAATTCCAGAATGTCGTTCAAGCCCGCGCCGTGATAGCCGCGCTTGCGAAAAAGACGCAGGGCGGCGGCCAGGATTCGAGCGCGCGTGTCCGGCATATCGGAATCGGTTGAGGATTGTTTTGTTCTCGTTTTTGAGGCAGCCATCTTGAACTCAATGCTAGCTCAGGAGCGACTGGGGTGATTGAAACGGCGCGCAACTAGACCGACTGGTCTAGCTAGTGTAGTATTTCGCTCATGGAAAAAGCAAACTCCCACGAAATGCGTCATCAAGCACTCGACGACTATCCGATTGTGAGCACGGTGTTTCCCGCACAATCGGACGAATTCATCGTGATCGCTGGGGCAACGGCGGTACCGCGTGGGTTCTACAGACGATTTGCCGAGTTTGCTCAAGCGCGCGGCGTCAACGTGATTACGACCGACTACCGAGGCATTGGTGACTCGAAACAGGGCTCGCTCAAAGGCTTCGAAATGGACTACTCCGATTGGTCGCGCTACGATCTCGCTGCGAGTGTGAAGTGGGCGAGCGAGCGCGGCCGCGTCTGGCTCGTTGGGCATAGCCTCGGCGGCCATGCGATTGGGCAATTGCCGGACCCGTCACTCGTGAATGCGGCCTACGTGTGTGGCGTCGGCGCGGGATGGCATGGCTGGATGCCGCAGCCCGAGCGAACGAAGGTCTGGATCATGTGGAACGTGCTCGGCCCGGTGATTACGCGCGTACTCGGTTACATGCCGATGAGCAAACTGGGCATTGGCGAAGATTTACCGATGGGCGTTTATCGCGATTGGAAACGCGGCTGTAGTTTTCCGCACTATTTCTTCGACGATCCCAAAGCAAAACACATTACCGAAAAATTCAAAGCCGTCACCATGCCGATTGCTGCGAACGTGAGCATCGACGATCTGTGGGCACCGCCGAAATCGCGCGATGCGTTTTTCAAAGGCTACACCGGCACCAAGGTCGAACCGATCGACATTTCGCCACAGCAACTAGGCGTCAGAGAAATCGGTCACATGGGATATTTCCGTGCGCGTGTGGGTGAAAAGCTCTGGCCAGAAATTTTCAAGTGGCTGGAGACGAAGGGTTTGACCCTCAGGTAACGGAGGTCAGCTAACAGGTAACGGAAGTCACGCAAGTTAAACTCAAACATCGTCTGTGACCTCTGACTTGTTACCTGATATGGAAAAACGCCCTCTCTTTCACGCCAATCTGAACGTCTCGGTCGTCTGCTTAGGCACGATGACCTGGGGTGAGCAAAACACCGAGGCCGATGCGCATGCGCAGTTGAGTTTCGCGATGCAGCACGGCATTAACTTCGTCGACACGGCGGAGATGTACCCCGTGCCGCCGCGCGCAGAGACGGGCACGCGCACGGAAACGATTCTCGGATCGTGGCTCGCGATTCCCGGCAATCGCGAAAAGATTGTGCTCGCCTCGAAAGTCGCAGGCCCTGGACGTTACGATTGGCTGCGCGAGGAAACAAAACTCAGCAAGAAAACCATTCTTTCTGCGTGTGACGCTTCGCTGAGGCGGCTGCGCACGGACTACATTGATCTCTACCAAATTCACTGGCCGGATCGCAACGTCGCCGCGTTCGGTTCGTGGCAATTCAATCCGGCGTTGGAACGCGAATACGTGTCCTTCGCGGAGCAGATTGAAGCAATGCAGGAACTGATCAAGGCGGGCAAGATTCGCGGTTACGGGCTATCGAACGAAACCGCATGGGGTACGACGATGTTCTGCCGCGTCGCAGAGCAGATGAACGCGCCGAAACCCGCGTCGATCCAAAACGCATACAGCCTTGTCAATCGAACCTTCGAAGGCGATCTCGCGGAAACGAGTTATCGCGAGCAGGTGCCGTTGCTTGCGTATTCGCCGCTCGCGATGGGCGCGCTCACGGGGAAGTACGATCGTGGCGCGATGCCGCGCGGTGCTCGCTTTGAGCGTTTTCGCGAATTTGGCGGACGTTATCGCCGACCGCTCGCGATGCTCGCGAGCGAAGAGTATGGCGCACTCGCAAAAAAATTCGGGATGACACCCGTCGAACTCGCACTCGCGTTCGTCGTGAACAAATGGTTCGTCGCGAGCGCGATCATCGGTGCAACAAGCGTGCAGCAACTGCAACAAATCTACAACGCACACTACGCGAAATTACCTGAAGAGGCGATCGCACAAATCGAGGCGATTAGCGCACGTTACCTCCATCCCGCTGCGTAGAACTGTAACAATTCTCAGTCCTTGAGATAGGAACCCGAAAAACCTGCGAGAGTCCAAGTAGCACTGGGGGATTCCTCGGCCGCACTGATCGGTCAGTCTTCAATCAACGCATTGCACGATAAATGGGGCTTTGAACCCTGTTGTCGTTGCCGGGCGACGATGTTTCTGAAAGGAGACTTTATGAATCCAATTCACGACTCTTGGGAGTTTCTTCGTAAAGGCCTCGATCGCGCATGGCGCGCGACAGTGATCGCTCTGCGCGCGGCCGAGCGACAAAACGCGTCCGATAAAAAACCACCGCGCGCATTGATCGAACCGACGGTATCGATCAAAGAATCGACATTTAAGGCGACGGTCGTAATTCCTGCACTCAATGAAGCGCGACACATTGCGGATGTTGTTGCCTACGCGTTCTCCGATCCTGCGACGGCGGAGGTCATCGTGATTGATGACAGTTCGACTGACGAGACCGCAAATCTCGCGCGCGCTGCGGGCGCGAAAGTCATTCGCAGCTCGATGCTCGGCAAAGGCGAATCGATGCGTGACGGCGCGGAGGCGGCGACGTGCGAATACATCGTTTATCTCGACGGGGATTTGCATGGGCTGCGACCGAATGTTATCTCCGACTTGATCGCGCCGATTCAACTCGATGGCGCGGACTTCGTGAAAGCGAAGTTCGTTCGCGGTGGCGGCCGCGTGACCGAGCTCACCGCGAAGCCGATGTTGCGAATCTTCTTTCCCGAGCTCACGAGCTTTTCGCAACCGCTCGGCGGCATCATCGCCGCGCGCAAGTCGCTTTTGAAATCAATGCGATTTGAAAGCGATTACGGTGTGGATGTCGGCCTGTTGATCGACGCGTATCGATCTGGAGCAACACTCGCCGAAGTTGAAATTGGTTCGCTTAAACACGAAAGTCAATCGTTGCCCGCACTTGGCATCATGGCGCAAGAAGTGAGTCGCACGATTTTCGAACGTGCAAAAGAGGCCGGTCGCTTGACGGTCGACCAAGTGCTCTCGATCTACGAGAACGAGCGCGACAATCGCGGCGATATCGATGTGGTGCAAGAGCGTTTGCGAGGCGCAAACAAACTTGTTCTGCTTTGCATGTCGGGCGTGGTCACCAAACGAGGTTATTTCGAGTTGCTCGCGAAAGTCACGCGCACTGCGCAAGACCTCGCACCGATTCTCGCGGAGGCGAAGTGGAGCGACGAGACCTGGCATCAACGTGTGTGCGAAGCGTTTCGCTTTGTGCATCGAAACACGTTCGAGAAAGTCGCGAAACAAATCGAGCTGCGTCCGAACGTGATCGAATCGATCAACGAATTGCGGCGCATGGGCTACAAAGTCGGCGTGGTCACCGACGGTCATTTTGTCGCTGCGGAAATCGTACGTCGTCGCGTGTTTGCCGATTTTGCGCTCGGCAATTTCGTGCAATTTGAAGCCGGTGTTTGTCAGGGAAAGATTCGATTGAATCGTGCCTTTGCCAAGGACGACGGTTGCCGTGAGCATGCATATTGTTCGAGCAATGCGTTACATCACTTGAAGTCTCCCGAGCTTGGGCTTTCGTTTAGTCATGTGATCGCGGTCGGTGCGAAAAAAGAACATCGTTGCATGCTGCGTCTTGCGGACTTCGCATTCGCGATGTCTACTGGCGAAGCGGATTTGCTCAAAGAGCCGGGCGTCGCACGGATCGAATCATTGCGAGAAATCGTGAGTGCTGCGCGACTCATCGAGAGTGAAGCGCTCGTTGAGAAGTTAGTCGCAGTTCCAGCGTAGCGGCGCGTCAACTTACGTGTGACTTGCAGCGTTAGTGTTGCGGCGATGTCACACGCGCGCTATTCGTTTTTTCATTTCGAGTGCTAATCACTTGATTGATCGCGCTAAGCGCCACTAACATTCGCTCCTCATCGCAAACATTGTGTTTGCGATTTGTTTGAAAGGATACCCCATGTCGTGCAATCTTCATTGCAGACCGGGGCGAGCCTAGAGTCTCGATGAGCTTGGCGCGCTGACTAGTTCGCGCGTTGCGCACTCACCGGAGCTCGAGGTTTCTCGCTCCGTCTGCCTCTTCCAAAGAAAGTTCGCTGAATTGCCCGCGAGGCGTTGTTACGTCTGCTCGCTGCGATTTAGCGTGTGAGTTATCGCTTGCGCGAGCTGCGCGTTCGTCTTCATTCTTTTACGACGAACCGTTCGTGCGGGCTCCTAGAGATTTTTTCAAATGGGCATTCAACTTACCCTGAACAAGGGCAAGGTTCCAGCATTGGTCTGGACCAAAGATATTGAACACGAAGCAATTCAACAATTAATCAGCATCGCGCAACTGCCGATCATTCATCATCACATCGCTGCGATGCCGGATGTCCATGCGGGTGTGGGCGCCACCGTGGGCTCGGTCATCCCGACGCACGAAGCGATCATTCCTGCCGCCGTTGGCGTGGATCTCGGCTGTGGCATGAACGCCGTGCGCACGAGTTTGAAGGCGAGCGATTTGCCGGACAATTTGTACAAACTGCGCATGGACATCGAAGCGGCTGTTCCGGTCGGTTTGTGTCAACACGCGAAGAGCAAGCTTCAGGGCACAGCATTGCATCGCGCAGCGCGTGCAATGGATCAAGGGCTCGATCGCATTGTCGGAAAACATCCTGCACTCAGGAAAATGCAGCGCAAGTTCAATTCGACGTGGTTGTGTCAGCTCGGCACTTTAGGCGGCGGCAATCACTTCATCGAGATTTGTCTCGACGAGGAAAACGCAGTCTGGATCATGCTGCACAGCGGCTCGCGCGGCATTGGTAACGCGATCGGTCGCTACTTCATCGAAAAGGCGAAGCGCGACATGGGTAGGCACGTTCATGCGTTGCCGGACAAAGACCTCGCATACCTTCGCGAGGGAACCGAGCTCTTCGACGATTACGTTGAAGCCGTCGATTGGGCGCAAGACTATGCGCGACTCAATCGCGAGCTGATGATGCGGGCAGTGATTGCGGCGATGCAAAAGCTGCTTCCGAAATTCACGTTGACCTGTGAGGCAATCAATTGCCATCACAACTACGTGGCGAAGGAAACGCATTTCGGTGCGAATGTGTACGTAACGCGAAAAGGCGCAATCTCGGCGCGCGACGGCGAGCTTGGCATCATTCCGGGCAGCATGGGGGCGAAGAGCTACATCGTGCGCGGTCGCGGCAATTTGCAATCGTTTTGCTCGTGCTCGCACGGCGCGGGGCGGCGCATGAGTCGCACCGAAGCGAAGCGCACGTTCAAGCGCGAGCATGTAGAAGCGCAAACGCGTGGTGTCGAGTGTCGAAAAGATGGCGGTGTGATCGATGAGATTCCAGCGGCCTACAAAGACATCGATCAGGTGATGGCGAACCAAGGCGATTTGGTCAGCGTGGAGCACACGTTGAAACAAGTGCTTTGCATCAAAGGCTGAGGAGAAAAAACATGAGCAAAACTCATCGCCATATTCTCTTCACCATCGAGCCCGTGAAGCCGCGCAATCGCGTTGCTATGGATGGGCTTAAACGTCGCGGCGGACCGCATGTGAAACCGTATGGATCGCTGCGACAAAACAATAAACAAGCGCTTCGTCACATGTTGGATGAGGACGACGACTACGCGTCCCGCGAAGCGCTCCACGAAACGATGGAGGCGAAACATGCGTGAAGACATGTTCAAAGTGATCGTTGAGCGACCGCGACTTGTTCACGGCAACTGGTTGCGCGGAGGCCGCGAAAGCGGTTTCCGTCAATTTCTCGCAAGTGAAGATCGCCCCGCAAAGATTGGGATGCAGGCAGGTCACCAAAACCGCAAGTGGTTGAACGAAAACCTCGCTCCGCTGCGTCGATTTCTCGCGAGCCGCGTAGGGCGTCCGTGGGACAAGGTTCGCTCGGAACTTTTAAACGGCATCGATCAGCGAAATACTGTGCAACAACATATCCTGACTCATGTCGACGATTACGTGTTGCAGCAAGTGCGCGTACTGCCGCGAAGCGAGTTGCAACCCGGCAAACGTGGCGTTGTCTTTCAGTACCGTCGCGATCGGTATCGCGATACGTCGTGGCACCCGGTGGAGGACTCGCGTGCTCCGTTGTTCGTTGACCCACGCACCGGTTTGCTTCGCGAAACCTATGCGCAAGCACATCGCGCGAGACGGCAACGTGACGCGCAATCTGCGAGCGCAATAGAGCACGCAAAGACGGAGCGTACGCTCGACAATGGCCGCGTCGCGCGCTGCTTGGACGATGTCTGGTACGAGGTGACGATTGCATCGATTCCGGGTGCGCGGTTGCGCGAATGGCAGAAGCGTCGAATGACATCCGACGGGCGTAAGCAGTTGGAGAGAGTGTGGGATGTGCTCGAAAAGCGCTGGCTTGATCGCTACGATTCCGACACTTACGTGACCGCGAAGCGTCAGCTCAATCGCAAGGAGATCGCGAAGTTTCACCTTCGCGGGTGAGCCCCGCGATCGAGCTCGGCGCCATGAATTTCATGTCACCTATAGGCGCGGTGTTCATTGCATATAAAAGCAAACAACACTATGCTGTAAAGCCCAAGAAAAACGTATAAATACCTATGAAAATATACACATGGAGAATAAATAAAAAATCGACGCAAGCCATATTAATGTGCGCACTATAAGTGATTGTTATAAAATTCTTCGATGATTCGTGTGGCAATCGCGCCACCACGGCGATTGCCAAAGTATTGAGTTGTTTTCCATCGCGTCGAATCTGTTGCTACTTCGCGTGCGCTTGTTGCCGGCGCGCAAAGCGGCTCCTAGCCTTCTCGTCACGAGCATGTGCTCGGATCATGAAAGCCGCTATGAGTACCACCGCGAAAATCCACCTCCAACTCGCTTCGTTTGCCGCCGCCGCTGTCGCTGCGGCCGTGCTTTCTGGTTGCTACGTTGTCCCAGTCCAGTCCGATGGTCGGCCGTATCAAGGCGCGGTGATTGTGAGCCCGACACCGCCGGTCGCGCTCGCGCCGGTTGTCGCGCCGCCACCGGCCGCTCCAGCAGTTGCCAATCTTCGCCTGTATCCGTCAAATGATGCCGCGTCGCGCATCGGTGTGGTGAGCGGGCAGGTGGTGAATTTGCTTGATGGTCGCGGGCAGTTTTCGGTCTCCGTTGGCGGTGAAACATTTACCGGCGAAGCCACGCGCACGTCAAATAAATCGACGAGCGGTGTGGCGAGTGGCGCTGGGTCGCGCGGCGGCTTTCTTACTTGCCAGTACAGTATGAGTTCGCCCACGCAGGGCGTCGGAACGTGTAATCTTTCTAGCGGCGCGGAATTCCGCATGCACATCGGCGGTTAGTCGACACGCCTCGCCGCGACTCCACAGAAAGAACCCATGAGTCTTGCCATTCATCTGATTGACGCCCTCAAAGCGTCGCTTAAAAGGCGAGGTCGTACGTACGCCGAGGTCGCGGCCGCACTCGGTGTGAGCGAGGCGACGGTAAAACGCGATCTCTCGAAGCGCACACTCGGTATCGATCGCTTTGCACGAATCTGCGAAGCGATTGGCGTCACGCTCGAAGAGCTGACCGAGCAGATCGAATCGCGCAGTGCGCTCACCGAGGCGCTGACGTACGAACAAGAGCAACAAATTGTTGCCGATCCGCGCCTCTGGCTTGTCTCGCTCTGCGCACTCAACCACTGGTCGTTCGACGAAATCCACGAACGCTACGACATTGCGAAACCCGAGCTGACGCAACACCTGCTCGCGCTTGACGCAATGGGCATTCTCGAATTGCACGGCGAAAACCGGATTCGTTTGCGCCTTGCTCGAAACTTCCGCTGGCTTTGCAACGGGCCGTTCATTAAAACTTTTCGCGATCAACTTGCCAGAGAGTTTTTTGAAGGCGCGTTCGACGATCAACAAGCGCAATTTCGACTGGTCGCCGCCTCGCTGTCGGCGCAGTCGAAGCAACTGGTGCTCACTCGTATGCGGCAACTCGCTGAGGAAATCGCAACCTTGCATGTGAAAGATCATCGCGTTGCCCGTAACGACAAAACGACGGTTACTTGCGTGATCGCGCTGCGCGATTGGGAACCGCAGGTGTTTCAGGCGTTGCAGCGAGGCGCTTAGCGACGGTAGGTGAAAGCAACATTTCCATGTAATGCCTCCAAAAGATTAGCACGAAAGACCGATTTATGTAATCCAAAGAGCAATAGAAAAAGCTATAGAGTGCATATTTAATGCGGCAAAAAGCGAAAAAGATCATTTTTCTACCTCGGCCTATTGTGACGGAACGTCGCAACCTCGAAAACGACATAGCATCACCGAATGAAAACTCATCTCACAGTGATCACCGGCGCATCGCGCGGTATGGGGCTCGCAATTGCCAAGCAGTTGATCGCCGCGCAGCATCATCTGATTTGTATCTCTCGAACAACGAATGCTGAACTCGGAGTATTAGCGAAGGTCGCCGGCGTCTCGCTGGAGCAATGGTCACTCGATCTGGCCGACGCCGATCAGGCTCGCGACCGGCTTGGCGCGTGGCTCGACTCGCGCCGAGCCGACGAGTTTGAAACAGCAACCCTAATCAACAATGCCGCGGTGCTGCCAACCATCTCGCCGCTACGCGAAGCGTCAGCTGCTGATATTTCTTTGACCTTGCGCATCGGGCTCGAAGCGGCGATGCAGTTAAGCGCGATTTTTCTTGGAGCGACACAGCACTGGTCGGCCGCGCGCAAGTTGCTCAATGTTTCGAGCGGCAACGGCAGGCGAGCCATGGCCTCGCAATCGATCTACAGCGCAGTGAAAGCAGGGATGGATCACTACACGCGCTGCCTTGCCGAGGAAGAAAAGCTCGTAGCGCATGGTGTGAAAGTATGTTCGCTCGCGCCGGGCATTATCGACACCGACATGCAAACGCATATTCGCAAAACCGATCCGACAAAGTTTCCGGCGCATCACGCGTTCGTTGAATACAAACGCGACGGTCATCTGCTCACGCCCGAGGCCGGCGCGGCTCGCGTGCTCGCGTATCTGGCGCGCGAGGACTTTGGTGCGAATCCGGTTGCCGATGTGCGTGACGCATAGTTCAACGCATGAGCGACCCTGGCTGCGATCTGTATTTGTCGACAACCCGAAGACTACATTTTTTGCACCAGCAACCCTTTGAGGTATTCCCCTTCGGGAAACGCCAACGAATGCGGATGGTCATGAGTCGCGCCCACGCGCGCAAGAATCGCCGCATCACTGTGCGCCTCACTTGCGGCGCTCGCGATAATTTTCTGAAAGAGTTCCACGTCGATCCCGCCCGAGCAGCTAAACGTAAACAATAGTCCGCCCGGTTTCAAAATGTGAAACGCGACGCGATTGATGTCTTTGTACGCGCGCGCCGCTCGTTCGGCGTGTTGCGCGCTCGGTGCGAACTTTGGTGGATCGAGCACGATCGCATCGAACGATTTTCCTTCGCTACGATACTTTCGCAATACCGCAGGCACATCGGCATCAATGAATTCGCAACGCGCCGAATCGAAGTCGTTTAACTCAACGTGTCGCTTCGCATGCTGCAAAGCGAGCGCCGAAGAATCGACGCTGATGACTTCTTTCGCGCCGCCCGCAAGCGCCGCAAGCGTGAAACCGCCGGTGTAGCAATAGCAATTCAACACGCTTTGCGCGTTTGCAAACTTCACAGCTTGCGCGAAGAGCGCACGGTTCTCGCGCTGATCGAGATAGAACCCCGTCTTCTGGCCGCTCGCGACATCGACTGCGTATTTAAGGCCGTGCTCTTGGAAGTTCACCAAGGTAGAGCGAACCTCGTTTTCAGCTAACGGTGGATGCAACCAACCCTGATGCGGCTCCAGCCCCTCAAGCGTGCGCACCGATGAATCGCTGCGCTCGTAAATCCGCGCAACGCCCAACTCGCTCACAATCGTTTGCGTGATCGCCTCTTTCCAGCGCTCCGCGCCCGCACTCGTGATTTGCACGACCGCGGTGTCGCCATACACATCGACGATCACGCCGGGCAAACCATCGCTTTCGCCGTGCACCGCGCGAAACGCATTGCTCGCAATCGGCAGCGCCGTCCTGCGCGCAAGCGCCGCGCGAATCGCATTCTTGAAGAAACGATGATCGACGATGCAGGTTTCGTCGAAACTCCACACCCGCGCGCGAATCTGCGATTTCGGCGAAAACGACGCGACCGCGAGAAATCGCCCCTCGTCGGATTCGATGCGAATCGTGTCGCCCGCGCGAAGCGAATGCAGTGTGTGTACGTCGTTGTTGAGCGGATGAATCGCGCTCTCGAAAATCCACGGATGATGGCGCAGGAGCGAGCGCTCTTTGCCGGGCTTGAGTTTTATTGTTTTCATGCGTGGGAGCGTAGCATGTCACGGTAAAACTTTGAGAGTATGCTTTGTGGCTCAATCGGAAATGAAGGAGTAATCATGTCGAGCAAAAAGTACATCCCTTCGGGTTATCACACGGTAAACGCCTATCTCACGATCAAGAATTGTGCTGCAGCGCTTGAGTTCTACAAGCAAGCTTTCGGTGCTGTCGAAATCATGCGGCTCGACATGGGTCCCGATACGATTGGTCACGCTGAGATTTTGATCGGCGACACGCGAGTGATGATGTCCGACGAGTTTCCCGAAATGGGCGCGAAGAGTCCAACAACTTTGGGCGGTTCTGCTGGATACCTGATGCTCTACACCCCCGATTGCGATGCCGCAATCGCGAAAGCCGTCGCAGCGGGCGCGACGCTAACTCGACCGGCGCAGGATCAGTTTTATGGTGATCGTAGCGGGCAGATTGAAGATCCGTTTGGCCATCGCTGGGCAATCCATACGATGATTGAAGAATTGACGCCAGATCAAATCAAAGAACGGATGGCTAAAGAGTACGGCGGCTAGGTCAATCCGCGGAAGAAACGTGCATTAAGTCGGCGAGAGGGATGCAGCGCGAGGCGTCGTTGGGCGACGTGTACTTTTGTGCATGAGCCCGACGACAACGAAGCAATGCGCTCCCGCAGCTGGTTAATCCTAGAG
>JAAFJI010000329.1 GCA_013298045.1 Betaproteobacteria bacterium | reverse complement strand
ATTCGAAGATTTTCTTCAACAAGCGCTTTCAGTGTTTGGCCGCGGTGCCCAGCATCAATTTCATGGGTTTCTTTGTCTACATTGCCGGTGCACCGGCGCTCTTGCTTGGGCATTTGCAATTGACAACAAAGCAGTTCGCGTTTCTTTTCACTCCCGCGATTGCAGGCATCACGCTCGGCGCGTTCATCGCAGGAAAAATGGCTGGTCGTTTGTCGATGCGCAGGCAAGTTTCGATAGGTTTTACGATCATGGCGAGCGCCGCGACGATCAACCTGTTTGTCAGCGCATTCGCCGCGCCAAACGTTTGGGTGCACATTCCGCCGTTTGCGCTGTACGCACTGGGCATGGCGATGATTACGCCCTCGATTACGATTGCGCTTTTGGATGCGTTCTCATGGGCGCGCGGCAGCGTGTCGGGATTGCAGTCCTCGTGCAACGTGGCGATGATGGCGGTGATCACCGCGTTCATCGTCGCGCCCGCGCAGCAGAGTTTGCTTGGTTTCGCGATTGTGATGTTTGTGAGTCAGGCGGTTGGATTTTTGATTTGGCGTTTGTATGTCCGTGACTTCGGTGCCGGTGACGTTGATGCGTCGCCAACGAAGAAAGCCGTTGAGGAAGTGAAGAAAGATGTATTGGAATCTACCTAAGTTCTTTTCAACGCTGGTTGTGCTTTGCTTTGCGTGCACGACCGCGCTCTCGTTCGCGCAAGTCAATAAAGATTTGCCCGTCGTCGAACTCAAGATCAAAAATCAAAAGCTCAAAGTCGAAGTCGCAGCCACTGCGCAAACGCGCACGATCGGACTCATGAATCGTTTCTCGCTCGCGTCCGACAGCGGCATGCTGTTCGTGTTTCCGCAGAGCGAGCAACTTGGGTTTTGGATGAAGAACACCTACGTTCCGCTCTCAATCGCCTACGTTGACGAGAAAGGTGTGATCCTCAATATCGCGGATATGAAACCGCACGACGAATCGACGCATCCTTCAAAAGGCCCCGCGCTTTTCGCCATCGAGATGAAACAGGGTTGGTTCAAGGAAAAAGGCATCGTCGCGGGCGACCGAGTCGAGGGTCTCGATAGAGCAGGACGCGCGAAGAATTAACAAGCCAGCTCTGTAGCATGCCGCCCCATAGAAAGGGAGTGCTATGACTTTTGATGAGGTGATGACTGACGTCAAAATCAGCTTAATCCCCCTGTTTAAAATGGCTGATCTTTGGAGAGCTTATTGCCAGATATTTGAGACGCGATCCTGACTTAAGCGCTTTTTCAGACGGTCGCCTTCAATTGCATCGTGCCGTGATTGCCGCGCAGACCAAGCGAGTGGAGTTGCGCTGTGTGCGCCGATTCCGAGTTTTTCTGCTGCGATGTGCTCGATTTGAATGTGTATCGGATCGTGTTTCGCCGCGCCGACGGAAATTTTTTGACGATTTTTGCTCGTGGTGCGCAGTCGCACACTGACGGCTCGGTACGTGTCGCCTGAGTTCGCGTGTTGGTCGCTAAGTAAGGTACCGTCGGCTTTGCCTCGGTCGTAGCCAGCGATACAGCTCACTTTGCCCTCCATCTGGCACCGTCGTTCCAAACGGCGAGGCGCAGAATCTCGCCGACGCGCGGCCAGGTCCGCGCCTACAACTTTTCCTGCAAGCGATAGATCAACGCAGCTTGCTTCGTTACAACCAACGCAGCTGCGAACGTCTGCGCAGCGGACGCGGCAAGCACTTCCCATTGCCCGGTGCGCGATACGACGGGCACTGAGCGCATGGCAATCTTGACGAGCGTGGTGGGGTCGGGCGGGTTCGCGTGCGGGAGTATTGTGCAAGCAAGCGGATCACATAAAACGCTGAACGCTGGCGCAGCATGCGCTCGGCTGCTAGCACGATGCGTAGGGAACGAAAGCACAGTGGTAGTCGCTGTTTCCCCGTGAATGGATTTACCGAATGCGGATCGATTTGATGTCCGGGCGCGCCGCCAGAGGTCGAGCGTAGTGCCGCTGGCGACGAATCGGAATTGGCACGAGTTCACAGGTCAGCCGACGCTGCACCACCATCGTCGAATTGGTTTTTGGCATGTCTGTGAATCCTGGATTACTTTGTGAGCGCCGTGAGAATGCAACTGCGCCTATCAAAAAAACTGTGCGGCCACTTGCCCCATTAAATATTGCCTAAGTAACAAATTAATAGCATATCGACTAGGTACATTGAATCGACGAAAGCCCATATGCCGGGGGCTTCTGATATTTAATGTGTAACCGATTTGTCTCAGCAATCGACCGCATGAAAGAATGCACGAATGCCGACAGAAAAAAATACCGTACCGAAACTTCCGTCCCATGTTCCGATTGCCTACACAACGCGTGGTGGCAACGTCGAGAACGTTTTTTATGGCTCGTTTGCGGTCGTTGATCGCAATGGCAAACTGGTCGCCTCGGCGGGCGATGCGACGACGCCAATGTTTACGCGCTCGGCGTTGAAGCCGTTTCAGGCGTTGCCACTCGTTTCGCATCCGAAGTTCGCCGACTACGAGATATCGTTGCCGGAAACCGCGCTGCTGTGTTCAAGCCACAATGGCGAGGAGAGGCACGCGGCAGCTGCCAAAGCGATGCTTGCGCGGCTCGCGCTGACCGACGCGGCTTTGCAATGCGGAAGCCACGCGCCGTACTGGTTTTTGGCAAACGACAAGCGACCGCCTGAAGGGCAGCGATGGAACTCGTACTTTCACAACTGCTCCGGTAAACATTCGGGCATGCTGCTCTACGCGCACCTGCTCGGTGCGACGTCTGAGGATTACCTCGCGCAGAATCATCCGGTGCAGCGGGCAATCGCCGAGGCGGTCGCGTACGCGTGTGGTGTTCCCGATCCGGCGACGATGCCATGGGGCACCGACGGTTGTAGCGCGCCGAACTACGCGGTGCCGCTTGCCGGGCTCGCGCGCGGCTTTGCCTGGATGACTCGTGCGGCGGCTGATCCGCG
>JAAFJI010000328.1 GCA_013298045.1 Betaproteobacteria bacterium | reverse complement strand
TGGCGACGTACCGATACGATCCGTTCGGGCGACGAATCCGAAAGACGGTCAACATCCCGAATACCCAAATCTCGCCGCAGAACCCGATTGCACAACAAGCAGGAACCATTTACTTCGGATTCGCGAGTGAAGGCATGATTGCTGAGTTCAGCGAAACGGGTGACGTGAAAGTCGCATACGCGTATACGCCTGCGCTTGCTGGCGGCTCGCACGCTACCTGGCAAACCGCACCAATCTACAAGCGCGACGCAAGTGTGAATAGCGATCGTGTACATGCGTTTCACAATGATCGCCTTGCGACACCGCACTTACTCACGGGTATCAATTTATCGACTACAGGCGCTGCCACCTGGCGAGCGACTTACGAATCCTTCGGCGTAACGAAAATCGATCAACTTATCGCTAACGCGACGAGTATTGCAGATCAAACCGCTACTGAAAACAACCATCGGTTTCCGGGGCAGCTATTTGATTCAGAGACGGAGTTGGCGCAGAATCTGATGCGCGAGTACGAAAATGAAATCGGCCGATATGTTCAAAGCGATCCGATCGGGCTAGGTGGCGGCATTAGTAGATATGCGTATGTAGGCGGTCAACCCGTGATGTACGTGGACCCATCAGGTGAACAAATGGTTTTGCCATTTCCGCCTCCTCCAATTCCGATTGTTCCAATAATTGTCGTTGTAGGAGTAGTGGGTATTGTGTGGTATTTGATGCAGTGCGATGCTCAGCCCAAGTGCGCAGAGTGCGTACCGCCGGTAGGCACCCAATGCTGGGAAAAAAAATCTGGTCACAGCCACAAAGGGCTTGACCCTCATTGGCATATTTACGAAATGGAGCAAATTCCATATCCAAACTGCACTTGTCAGTGGAAGAAGAAACGCAGTGCGAAGCATACATTTGGAACGGAACCGGCAGGAATAATGCCGTGCCCGTTTTAGTGATGAATCTCTACGAGTTCACTTTGCTAGGTTTCGAGCCAAAGCAAGGCTTCGCGCCGGACGTTCCGACAATTGATTCACTTGTATGGGAAACCGACGAAGCGAGGCGAAACACTCTACTGAAAAGAGGCGCGAAGACGAACAGATTTGACCTGATTACGTGCAATTGGGACTTGATTGAGGAGAAGGATTCGATATCACTGGCGGTAGTTGCGCTGAAGTGGAATCGGCGTGATTCGTTTCAAGATACGGAGTATTTTGATGAGACGCTGACGCCAGTTTCGAATGAAGAGTTTCTCGCGCGCGGCTGGAAATTTCTAGGTATTGATATAGTGGAGCTGGGCGGCTTGTTTTCTATTCATGGCATTGACGGCATGGCAGCTTCGCTTTCGATACCGAGCGATCAACTTCTACAGTGCTCAATCAATGAAGCGAATTTCGTGGTGGCAGCGGCTAACGAACTTGTTCCTGAACACTCTCCCTTCGTCCCAGTCTTCATTTACTCCTTTTCAGCAGCGTATGGGGTTAGGTCTTGAGGCGTGACATCGCCCTGTCCACGCCTTGCCTGCTCGGTTCCCAATCGTCCAATCAGCAAAAGCTTCTTCGGAGCGCTTTTTTGTCTGCGATTTCGAGGCGTGTGTGGGGAGAATCGTCCGCCGTTAAAAAATGGACTCGATGTCTCGTCTTGGGTGCACGGAAATTAGGCGGAAATTTGCTTGTGGACGAGTTCGGCTCGCGTTTCGCGTGGACGCTGATGTCTGATCGAATTTTGCAAGACTGTTTGTTGCGTTCGCGGCTACCTCCGTAAAACGATGCACGCGAGCAATCCGTGAATTTGATTTTCCCCCGTATCAACGGACAGGTGAGCGTCGTAGGACTACCACGCCCGCCCGTCCGCAGATTGGGGAAAGCAAAATCACGTTCGCGGCTGATAGAAGGGCGTTGCGATCGCCGAATCGACTCTGAGCCGATGCTAAACTGCCCGGATGATTGAACCACTGCTTTTCCCCTCGCTGCGTCGGGTTTTTCGCCTTGTTACGCCGCTCATTGC
This sequence comes from Betaproteobacteria bacterium, assembly GCA_013298045.1. Lineage (GTDB taxonomy): Bacteria > Pseudomonadota > Gammaproteobacteria > Burkholderiales > Casimicrobiaceae > Casimicrobium. Next base: position 1,024 of record JAAFJI010000328.1, on the reverse strand, counting down.
GTCGTTTTGTGCGCCGCTCGTGTTTGCGCAGGCGCCTGCCGCGCCGGTCACGCTCAACTTTGTGGATGCCGATATCGACGTGGTCGCTAAAGCGGTGGGGGAGCTGACCGGCAAGACCTTCGTGATCGATCAGCGGGTCAAGGGCAAGATCAATATTCAGTCGGCGCGCGGCGTCGCGCCAAACCTTGCGTACCCGACGTTTCTGGCCGCGTTGCGAATGGCGGGGTTTGCAGTCGTGGAGTCCGGCAGCATCGTGCGGATCGTGCCCGAAATGGATGCGAAGAATTTGCCGACGCCGGTGGGTGTAGCGGGCGCGGGTGTAATCGCGACCAAGGTGTTGCCGATCACCCATCAAAGCGCGACTCAGCTGGCCAACGCGGTGCGCCCGATGCTCTCGGCGGCGAATGCCAATGCGCTGGTCGTATACGCGCCGGGCAATGCGCTGATCGTCACGGACTACAGCGACAACATCCGCCGGATCGAAGCGGTGATCGCTCGGCTCGACACACCAAGCGTTGCGGCTCCCGAGGTGCTACCGCTTGCCAATGCGAACGCGCTTGATGTGGTGGCAACCGTCAACCGGGTGTTCGGCGAGGCTGTCGCGGTGGGTGGCGTTGCTGCCGATACGCGCGACCGGGTTTCGGTGACGGCCGATGCGCGCAGCAATTCGGTGATCGTGCGCGGTGAAGACGGCAATCGTCTGGCACGCGTCAAGACACTGGTTCAAGAACTTGACCGTCCGACCGCCGCGCCGGGAAACATTCGCATCGTCTACCTCAAGCACGGCGATGCGACGCAGCTGGCGCAGACGCTCAGGCCGGTGCTCGGTGCCGACGGCGGCGGCAACGGAGGCGCGCCCAGCAGTGCCGCTTCGCCGCTCAGCGCGCTGTTGCCGACCACGCAAGCGGGCACGTCCGGAGCTGGGGGGGCGGGATCGAGCGGCGGGCTCGCGGGCTTGAATCTGGGCGGTGCCGCGAGTGCGCTTGCAGCGGCGAGCGGCGGCGCGACAAGCTTCGGCGCGTCC
>JAAFJI010000327.1 GCA_013298045.1 Betaproteobacteria bacterium | reverse complement strand
CGGCTTCAGCACCCTATGCGGCGGCTACAAAGCCTCCATTGTCGTAACCGACGCAGCCGGTCTCTCTAAAACCGTGACCTACGAAGAACAGCCCGGTTCGGAAGAGCTGCCGCCGCTGCCATCGCCCGAAAAATTGGTTGTGTCGCCAGCCAACGTGTTCTTCGTTTGCTCGCCGTCGCGCTCGGTAACGTTCTCGATTGCGGGCGGCGTCTCGCCCTACATCATCCGCACCAGCCGCCCTGCGCAAACAACGGTGTCCGGCACGACGGTGACCGTCACCACTGCGATTACCGCAACCTTGACGATCGACGTTGAGGTGACCGACTCGAAGAGCACGCAAGTGGTGTCAAAAATCACCTGCGAATAGCCGAGTCGCATTGCAACACAAAAAACGGGGCGCTAAGCCCCGTTTTTATTTGAATCTCCGTGTTTTCTGGCGCGTCGCAATTTCTAAAAAAATCTACTTCTTCACAAGTCAGAATGCGGCGAACCGATAGTTTTGTGCTGAAAAAAGCGCGGTTTGCAGTTTTTTGGGGGGATGAGCCCGTTTGAAACTAAGGTCGACGCGTCGCGCCCTACAATTCCGCTCTCATTCGCTCGTCTAAAACATGCCCAAACCTGCCACATCTCCGCCGAAAAACTTTGAGTCCGCGCTCGCGGAATTGGAGCAACTCGTTGCGGGACTTGAAGCCGGTAACCTGCCACTTGCGGATTCGCTTGCTGCTTATCAGCGCGGTGCCCAATTAATTGGCTATGCTCAGGCTGAGTTATCGAAAGTCGAACAGCAGGTGAAAGTTCTTGAAAATGGCGAGCTAAAGCCGTTTCAAGCGGAAATTTGATCTTCGTATGCAGTTGACGAGTTTCGATCGCTGGGCGACCGCGCATCGGCAACGCGCTGAGTCGGCGCTCGCTCGCGCGCTTGGCAACGACGAACTTCGCTCTGGACGGATGCTGGAGGCGATGCGCTACAGCGCGCTCGGTGGCGGCAAGCGGCTGCGCGCGCTGCTCGCTTACGCTGCGGCAGAGGCCTGCGGCGCGAGCGCCGAGCTCGCCGATCACGCCGCTGCCGCAGTCGAAATGATTCACGCGTACTCGCTGATCCACGACGATATGCCGTGCATGGACAACGACGATATGCGCCGCGGCAAGCCGACCAATCATGTGAAGTTCGGCGAAGCCACTGCGATGCTCGCCGGCGACGCCTTGCAGCCGCTCGCTTTTCGGGTCTTGCTGGACGCGCAACTCAACGGGGCGAGCGCGAGCGGCGTGGTTGCCGCATCGAGAATGCTCGCCGATGCGTCCGGTGCCTTTGGCATGGCGGGGGGGCAGGCGATCGATCTTGCGAACGTCGGGAAACCGATGACTCAATCGGCGCTTGAGGAAATGCATGCACTTAAAACCGGGGCGATGTTCAAGGCCGCAGTCGTCCTGCCGGCGCTTTTGATCGAAGCGGACGATGAACGGGTCGAGTCGCTTGGGCGATTCGCTGCGAATATCGGTCTCGCGTTTCAAGTGGTCGATGACGTGCTAGATGCAACTGCGGACAGTGCGACCCTCGGAAAAACTGCGGGCAAAGATGCGCAAAACGACAAACCGACTTTCGTCTCGCTCATGGGCATTGAGTCTGCACAGGCGTACGCACGCGCACTCACGCGCACCGCAATCGCGGCAATCGATAGCAACGATCCGAAGAGCGAGCGACTGATTGAAGTTGCCTTTGCAATGGCGGAGCGCAAGTCGTAGTGCTCGAAGAAAGCGGTATGCTCAAATGACGTCTTCCAGTTTCGTCTCCCCGTCCGGATCGTCTACGAACGACGCCGATTTATCGGTTCGCCCCATTCACAAGAAAACGCCAGTGTCACTCCTCGAATCGATCAACTTGCCTGCGCAGTTGCGCGAACAACCGCCATCGTACTTGAAGGCGATCTGCGATGAGCTGCGCGCCTTCGTACTCGATTCGGTCTCGAAAACCGGGGGGCATCTCTCGTCGAATCTGGGTGTTGTCGAACTCACGGTTGCGCTTCATTATTGCTACAACACGCCGCACGATCGTCTGGTCTGGGATGTCGGGCATCAGTGCTACCCGCACAAAATTTTGACCGGACGGCGTGAACGCATGGGGAGCCTACGCCAATGGCAAGGGCTTGCTGGGTTTCCGAAACGCGATGAAAGCGAGTACGACACCTTTGGCGTGGCTCACTCATCAACCAGCATCTCCGCCGCACTCGGCATGGCGATCGCCGCCAAAGCGAAGCGCGAAAGTCGCCGGGTGGTTGCGATCATCGGTGACGGTTCGATGAGCGCGGGCATGGCATTCGAAGCGCTCAACAATGCCGGTGCGTCCGACGCCAACATGCTCGTGATTCTGAACGACAATGAAATGTCGATCTCTGAGCCCGTAGGCGCGCTGAATCGTTATCTCTCTCGGTTGCTCGCGAGCCGCACCTACGGCGCAGTGAGAAGCGCCGGCAAGAGCGTGCTCTCGGCGATTCCCCCCGTCGCTCGTTTCGCACGGCGGTGGGAAGAGCATATGAAGGGTATGGTTCTTCCGGGCACCATGTGGGAAGAGTTCGGCTTTAACTACATCGGTCCGATCGATGGTCACGATGTCGATTTGCTGGTCGACACACTCGACAAAATCAAAGACAAACCGGGCATGCAGTTTTTGCACGTGCTCACGCGTAAAGGCGCGGGCTACGAGCGTGCGGAAGACGATCCGATTCTCTATCACGGTGTCGGCAAGTTCGATCACAGTGTGGGTATCACTCCGAAGGCCGCGAAACCGACGTATTCGGAGACCTTTGGCAACTGGCTCTGCGATGTGGCGGCAATTGATCCTGCGCTCGTCGCAATCACCCCGGCGATGATCGAAGGTTCGGGCATGCAGCGTTTCGCCAAAGAGTATCCGTCACGCTGCTTTGACGTCGGCATCGCGGAGCAACACAGCGTCACCTTTGCGGCGGGTCTCGCCTGCGAAGGCATGAAGCCGGTGGTGGCGATTTACTCCACCTTCTTGCAA
>JAAFJI010000326.1 GCA_013298045.1 Betaproteobacteria bacterium | reverse complement strand
TCCGATTCGATTGAAAGGTCGTGTGCATGCGACGGAAGCCAAATTGCTTCGCGCGCGCACGACGCAAAAGATCAAATTCACGATGCCGGGGCCGATGACGATTGTCGATACGCTCGCCGACGAGTACTACGGCGACAAGAAGAAGCTTGCATTCGCGTTCGCCGAGCTATTGAATCAAGAAGCACGCGCGTTGCAAGCCGACGGCGTTGACATCGTTCAATTCGACGAACCGGCGTTTAACGTTTACATGGACGACGTGAAAACCTGGGGCATTGATGCGCTTCACAAATGCATCGAAGGTTTAACCTGCACGACCGCTGTTCACATTTGCTACGGCTACGGCATCAAAGCAAATCTCGATTGGAAAGAAACGCTCGGCAGCGAATGGCGACAGTACGAAGAAATCTTCCCGCCGATCGCGGCGAGCAAGCTCGACATGGTGTCGCTCGAATGCGCGAACTCGAAAGTGCCAATGCACCTAATGAGTTTGCTTAGAGGAAAAACGGTGATGGTCGGCGTGATCGATGTTGCAAGCGACGTGGTCGAGACGCCGGAGCAGGTGGCCGACACGATCAAGCGCGCGCTCGAATTCGTACCAAAAGAAAAACTGGTTCCCTGCACCAATTGCGGTATGGCACCGATGGACCGCAGTATCGCTCGCGCAAAACTCAATGCGTTGGCGGCGGGCGCAAAGATGGCGAGAACGCTTTACGCGTAAACGTCGGCGCTATCCGCCGATATAGCTCATCTCTACCTTGCGCGACTGGCGATCGGCGCTGGTCGCCGCAGTGCGAATCTCGCTATAGCGATCGCCGCGCGTTTGCCAAAGGCCCACAAGAAGCGCAGCGATGTCGTCGTCGCTTGCGCCGTTTCTCATCATCGCGCGAAAGTCAGTGCCCCCGGTTGCAAATAGGCAAGTGAAGATTTTTCCATCGGTGGAGAGCCGCGCTCGCGTACAGGTGCTGCAAAACGCTTGCGTGACCGACGAGATCACGCCAATTTCGCCGCCACCGTCTTTGTAGCGCCAGCGCTCGGCGACCTCGCCGTCGTACTGCGCATCAATGGCATCGAGCGGGGACCATTCGCTGATTCTCCGCACGACTTCCGCACTCGGTACTACGTCGTCCATCCGCCAACCATTGGTTGCGCCGACGTCCATAAATTCGATGAAGCGCACGATCACGCCGCTGCCTTTGAAGTGTTTTGCCATCGCTGTAACGCCGCTGTCGGTGCCTGAGTCCGCCGTGTCGTTGACGCCGCGTTTCACGACCATGTTGACTTTAATCGGCTCAAGCCCGGCCGCCTGTGCAGCGTCAATACCCTTCAAAACATCAGCAACCGGGAAATCGACATCGTTCATCGCTTTGAACGTCGCATCGTCGAGCGAATCGAGCGAGACGGTGATGCGTTTCAAGCCCGCGCTTTTCAGTGCGCGCGCTTGCTTGACAAGTGTCGAGCCGTTGGTCGTGAGCGTGAGATCGAGCGCTCGACCGGACGGCGTGCGCAACGCCGCAAGCATTTCGATCAACTTCGGAAGATCGCGCCGCAGTGTTGGTTCGCCCCCGGTCAGGCGAAGTTTTTCCACGCCGAGTTCCGCAGCGATCCGCGCGAACCGTGTGATTTCTTCAAACGAAAGCAGGGCGTCTTGCGGCAAAAATTTATAGCCCGGACCAAACACGTCTTTGGGCATGCAATAGGTGCAGCGGAAATTGCATTTATCGGTGACCGAAATGCGCAGATCGTGCAAGGCGCGTTGACGCGTATCGCGGACGAGGTGTGTTGCACGCGCTGACGAAAGCGCCTCTGCAGACGCTGCGCGCACGCTCTCCACGCCCGCCTTGACCAGTGGGATGACGCGACCGCTTACTTGACTGGATTCGCCCATGCCGAGATGGTAGCGCACGGTGGCATGAGATGAGAGCTGCGCGTGGCACTCGTCGCGATCTGGGATCGAAACGATCGCGACCTGGGTCGCTCATATCGGGTTAGGTGTCGGATCTGTGATCGATCTGATCTACGTCGGAGCCGTCATTGGCGGCTAGTGCGCAGCAATCGGAATCACCTTCGGCTCACGAAGCTCGGCTTCGGTACGCGGCACAGCTTTGCCTCCGTAGGTGCGCAGCACGTACGCGTCGAGCAAAGCCTGAAACTCTTCGGCGATCGCGTCGCCTTTGAGGGTGACGGTTTTCTTTCCGTCTTCGTACACCGGTGCGACCGGGAGTTCGCCGGTGCCTGGTAGTGAAATGCCGATGTTCGCCATTTTCGATTCACCGGGACCGTTGACGACGCAGCCCATGACTGCGACCGACATGGCTTCAACGCCGGGATAGCTCTCGCGCCACACGGGCATTTGCGCACGCAGGTAGCTTTGCGTTTTTGCGGCGAGTTCCTGGAAGAAGGTGCTCGTGGTGCGCCCACAACCAGGGCAGGCGGTGACGAGTGGCGTGAATTGCCGCAGCCCTAGTGTTTGCAACATCTCTTGCGCGACGATGACTTCTTTCGCGCGATCACCCCCAGGTTCGGGCGTGAGCGAGACACGAATGGTGTCGCCGATACCTTGTTGCAAAAGGATCGCCATAGCCGCGGTGGAGGCGACGATGCCTTTACTGCCCATGCCGGCTTCGGTGAGACCCAGGTGCAATGGGTAATCGCATTTCGCGGCGAGATCGGTGTAAACCGCGATCAAGTCTTGCACGTCGGAGACTTTACAACTCAGGCAGATCATGTCGCCAGGCAGGCCGACTTTTTCGGCGAGTGCCGCAGATTCGAGCGCCGAGGTAACGAGCGCGTTACGCATCACTTCTTGAGCGGTTTTCGGATTCGGCAACGCTGCATTCGCATCCATCAAACGTCCGAGCAAATCTTGATCGAGGCTGCCCCAGTTGACGCCGATGCGCACCGGTTTGTTTTCGCGAATCGCGATCTCGATCATCTGTGTGAACTGCGCATCGTGCTTTTCGCCGCGACCGACGTTGCCGGGATTGATGCGGTATTTCGCGAGCGCTTTGGCGCAATCGGGATAGTCGCGCAGCAATTTGTGGCC
>JAAFJI010000325.1 GCA_013298045.1 Betaproteobacteria bacterium | reverse complement strand
GTGTGCTCTTCCGATCTCTTCGCCACCACGCACCGATGTCGTCGAGAAATCCACCGGTAAAGCACAGTTCGGTATCGACGTGCGCCCCGAAGGTTTGCTCTACGCGGCAGTCAAACACATCGAATTTGTCGATGGTCAATTGCAAGCCGTGCGCTGGAAAAATGGCGCAGCGCCGAAGGGCGTGTTGCACGAAGTGCGCGGCCCGAATTGGTTCGCCGTGATTGGCAACAGCTATTGGTCGATGCAACAAGCGCTCAAACAAGTGGAGCTCGTGGGCGGCGGCGATGGCGCGGTGTTGATTTCGACGCTGCAACTCACCGAACTCTACGATCGAATTTTGAACGGTGAAGACGAAGGCTTGAAGCCGCTCGCGAAACCGCTACGTCGCACGTTCTCATCGAAAGGCAAGACGCTCGCAACGCTTGTCGGCCCCGCTGCGAACGCAAATACGCAGCGCGTCGAAGCGACGTACCGCGTCCCGTTTCTCGCGCACGCAACGATGGAACCGATGAACTGCACCGCGCGTATTGCGAATGGCAAAGTCGATGTCTGGGGCGGCAATCAAGCGCCAACGATTGTGCAATGGCTCGCCGGGAGCGCAGCGGACGTGAGTGGTGAGAACGTCACCGTGCACACGCCGTACTTAGGCGGCGGCTTCGGTCGTCGCGCCGATATGGAAGTCGTGCGACAGGCGCTCGCGTGCGCGAAGGTCACGAACGGCAAACCCGTGCAAGTGATTTGGTCGCGCGAAGAAGACGTGAAGCATGATGCGTATCGTCCTGCAGTGAGTTGCAAGTTCGCCGCGATGTTCGATGAAACCGGCGGAGTTGGCACCTGGTATCACCGCATGGTCGGACCGAGTGTGACGAAGGGCTTCATCAAACGCTTGAACCCAATGCTCGCGGGCGACGATCCGCCCGACAAAACCAATTGCGAAGGCGCGGCTGATGCGCCGTACATGAGCGCCATTCCCAATTTCCAATGCGATCATGCACAAGTGGACTTGCCAGTGCCGCTTGGTTACTGGCGCAGCGTTGGGCATTCGTTCAACGCGTTCTTCGTCGAAAGTTTCGTTGACGAACTCGCGCATGCCGCGAAGCGCGATCCGTATCTGTTCCGCTTGGACTTGCTCAAGAACGAACCGCGTTTCGCGAAAGTGCTCGATGCCGCAGCAAGCGCCGCGAAGTGGAACACACCACTCACGCCGATTGCAGGCGGAAAAATGGGTCGCGGCATCGCCATCGCCGAATCGTTCAAATCGATCGTAGCGCAAGTCGTCGATGTCGAAATCGTGAATGGGAAGCAAATCAAATTGCGCCGCGTCGTCAGCGCCGTCGATTGCGGCACCGCCTTGCATCCCGAAAACGTCAAAGCGCAAATCTCCAGCGCCGCGATTTACGGCCTAACGGCAGCCCTCAAAGGCAAGATCACACTCACACAAAGCGTCGTCGATCAAAACAACTTCAACGACTATCCGCTTCTCTCGTTAGCCGAAGCCCCGGAGTTCGAAACCGTGATTGTCAACTCAGGCGAAGCGCTCGGCGGCATCGGCGAAGTCGGTCTACCGCCCGTCGCGCCCGCGCTTGCGAACGCGATTTTCAACGCGACTGGGAAACGGTTGCGGGAGATGCCGTTTGTTTTGGCTTGACCGCGAATGACTCTCGGCGATCGAATACTCAAGGTCAACCACGCAGGCGAACACGGCGCGATCAGCATCTATTCGGGCCAACTCGCGCTCGCGTGGTTGACCGCACCAAAGCTCGTTCCCGAATTGCAAGAAATGCGCGAGCATGAGCGCAAACATCGGGCAATTTTTTGGGCGGAGTTGCAACGTCGGAAACGTCCGCGTTGCAAAAGCTATGCACTATGCGCGATCGGCGGCTTCACGCTTGGGCTGATTACAGGAGCGTTGGGAGGAAAAGCGATCACAGCGACGACTGTCGCCGTCGAGCGCGTAGTGCTAGAGCATCTCTCGCTGCAGATCGAGCAACTTCGTGATATCGACGCCCCTGCGGTCGAAGCAATTAGCGCGATCATCGACGATGAGCGGACACACCACGATCTATCGGCGCAACACGTCAGTGAGAGCGATCTTTGGTTTCGATTGCTGCGCCCTGTCGTCGCCACATCAACTGAATCGGTGATTTGGCTGGGGATGAAGCTTTAGCACTACTCCGCGAACAGCGCGTTCCGAACTTCGATTGTGTCGCTGTTTGCAACCACCGATCGTTCGATCTGTCCGCTTGCATCGAAGAACCGCACGGTTTCGTTCTGACCAATCAACCAAACTTCCTGCGCACCAGCGCCGAGATAGTTCGCGATCTTTTCGCGCATTTCGGCATCGGTGTTGCTCGGCGAAAGCACCTCACACACGAGCGGTGGGGCGGTGGGAAGATCGACGCGATCACGATCTTGGCGCATCCAAAATTCTTTCGGTCCCCAAACGACGTCGGGTTCGGACGTGCCCTCTGAATGTTTGATCGCAACTTCGGTAACAGCGTCGCCGCCAAGGCGGTTTCCGAGCCACCGCGTGAGGCGTCCTTGCAGTTTTCCGTGAAACCAATTGGCGGCAGGGCTCATTACGAGGCGTCCAAATTTATCGAGTTCGATTTCAAAGGGAAGGCGCGACAAAACAGGGTCGTCGCAGACCTCTTGCCACGTCCACGGGCGATCACGGCGCGCTCGCGTCCCCAACCATTGAACGGCATCTGAAACAGCTTGATCCATACAAACTCTCCTGCGAACAGGTGAAGGGGTAATTATCGCGCGAATCGCCGATTTTGTAGGGTGCGTGGCTTGCCCACGCACGGGCCGTCGTCGTGCGATGCGGCGTGCGTGGGCGAGCCACGCACCCTACGCCTGAAACGCGTTCCCGACTGTGAGGAACGTATTCCCCGCGACATAGTGCAAGGTCTGTAAATCTTCCGGCGTATTCGCGTCGTATTTCCAATGCCCGTTCTCGAACACGCGCGAGTCCGCGTGCGCGGCGATGACTTCGCCTAGGAAGAGGTCGTAGGTTTTTTGAATGTGTGGCTCTGGGATCAGTTTGCATTCGAGCCAGGCGACTGA
>JAAFJI010000324.1 GCA_013298045.1 Betaproteobacteria bacterium | reverse complement strand
GACCGAACGACGCAATGCCTGGCCATCGCCAACCCACGTTTCGCACCCCTAGCGCCCCGCGCCGCGTCTGGGAGCCGTCGTTGATCGCGCCCAACGGAATCCGCGCATCGGAATATTTTCGATGCCGTCGAAATCGGGATCGATATCGCGAAAGGCTTCGCGAATCGTGCTGATGTGTTTACGCACATTGTCGCGATTGCGGCCGCTTTTTACGACGCGAAACAAGTCTTCGTACGAGACGACTTGACCGCGCTGCTCATGCAGCGCCGCGAGAATTCGTTGCGCCGTGAGCGGCAAATTGATGCGCTGTCCGCGCCAGGTGGGTGTGGTCTGCCAGAGCGGATCGAGTTTTAGTTCATCGCCCGACTCATCGATCTCAACTGCATTTTCTTTGCGGGCTTTCGCTGCGCGCAGCAGGTCGAGAAAAGTGTCGACGAAATCCGATTCGTTAAACGTTGTTTTCTGCAAATAGTCCCAGGCGTCAAGCGCCTTCATGATGCCACGATAAATCGCGGCAGGCATTGCAGAGACGACTAACACGGGCGTGTTCGCCTGTTTGTTGATCGCGTTGATGAGTGCAATACCAGCGTTGCGTTCACGACCGAGCTCGATATCCAGCACCACCGCGTCGTACTTCTCGCGAGCAATCGCCGCCTCTGCGTCGTCGCGCGTGAACCATTGATCGATGCGAATACCAGGACGCGCCGATTCGATCCATTGCCGAAGCTGGTTACTCGTCGGCGCGTCGTCTTCGATGATGGCGATGTGAAAGTTGTTTTGCATATCAGCTGGGCTCACCTCTCACTCTGGGAGAGGTCAATGCGTAGCGTCGAGTGAGGGAATCTTTACTAAGCGAGATTATCGACTCGTTCGCGATGATGCGGTGTGAGGATTTCTTCCGTTCGATCGTAACCCGTGAAGAAAACCAGCATGCAGAGCACGATTTTGACCCGCGCGCGGCATTGAACACTCCACGGGGTGCGTCGAAAAATACCCATCAACGCGACAAACACATCGCGCTTTGAAACCACCACCCAACATACAGGAGCAGGGGCATGAAATTCACGATCAAACCTATCGCCGAGTTCTTCGGAAAAATGTTCAAGCGCACACAAGGGAGCGTGAGCACAGCGACCCAACATGCGGGTCGCACGAGCACGAGTCTCGTCAGTCAACTCGCTAAGAACCGGTGGCTGATTCTCGGCATCGTTTTCGTTGGCAGCGTTGGTTATGTGGTGCATCGCAACCCACCAGTCAAAACAATCGATAGCGGAGAGGTGGGTATCCGCATCAACCAGATCACCGGCGCGACCAGTGAATGGCGCGACGGCAGCGTGCTGGTCGTTCCGGTGGTGCACGATCTGCGTCGTTTTTCGCTGCGCGATCAACTCTATCGCGCGGGCACGAAAGGCAGTGAGCAAGGTCTCGCCACATTTCAATCGAGTGAGGGCTTGAGCGTTGGCGTTGACCTCGCGGTTCGTTACGCGCTTGATCCGGCAAAGATTGCAAGCGTCGCGCGCAGCCTTCCCGAATCGATCGGCGAGGAAGTGATCGAGCCATCGGTCGAAGGCGTGATTTACAAAGTGTTCACGCGCTACACGGTGCGCGAGATTTTTTCGACCAAGCGCGCGCAAATTCAGCAGCAGATCGAAGAAGAACTCAAACCGAAGCTCGCCGCCGATGGCATCCTACTCCGCGCGGTTCAAGTCGGACGTATTGAGCTGCCCGCTGAGTTTAAAGCCGGCATGGAGCGCTTGCTCGCCGAGGAACTCGCGAGCGAGAAGATGAAGTACACGCTTGAAATCAAAGAGAAGCAAGTCAAGGAGACATCGTTGCAGGCGGACGCAGACAAGGTGCGCCGCGAGAAAGCCGCCGAAGCGGCAGCGCGCGAGCAAGTGATTGCTGCGAAAGCTCAAGAAGAGGCGATGAAACATGTATTGCCATTCAAGCAAAAACAGATCGAACAACGTCAGTTCGAGGCCGAGGCTTCGCGCGTGGCACAGGTGAAAGCCGCAGAAGGTGCATCGCAAGCGCGTCGCATCGAAGCAGCGGGTGAGGCCGAATCGCGGCAGAAACTCGCAGAGGCGGAAGCCTATCGCCTCGACCGCGTGGGCAAGGCAACCGCCGATCAGATGGCGCGCGAAGGTGCTTTGATTACGAAGCACCCGCTCTTGATTCAAAAGACGCTCGCGGACAAGCTCTCCGACAAAGTCTCGGTGATCATCGCACCGCCGCCTTCGAATGGCGAATTCATCGGCGCGGCTTTGCTCGGAAAAACAGCGGCTGCGAGCAAATCGCAAGATACCGGTCACGACGAAGATCGCACGCAATCGCCAAAAAACTAACCAATGAGAACTGGAGCAATCATCATGAGCCTAGTTGCAGCAACCCTCGCTACTGCGTCCCTCGCCATCGTCACGTCTGACAACAGTGCATTACGTGCGGCTCCGCGCGAATCGGCTTCACAGCACGTGGCGCTCGCACAGGGCGATATGCTGGAAATTCGCGGCATCGCACTCGATTACTTAAAAGTCTACGACCATCGCCGCGAACGAGCCGGATTCGTCAAAGCCTCACTCGTTCGGCAAACGCGCGGCGCGAGCGACGAGGCGACGGAACTCCTCGCATCGCTTCGTCACATTCGCGATACACAGGGCTCCGACGCGCTCGGCGTCGCGCTGTTCGCCGCTTATGCGAAGGTAGCACCCGCCGCCGCGCTCGATGCCGACGCTTTCGATTTGCTTGGCTCCTTCGCCGAGCGCATTGCACAACGCGTGAACAACGCAAGCAAATTGCAAGCGAGCATCGCGATGCAGCAGCTCGACACGGCCGCGTTTTACGGCGTGAAGATGAAGAGCTTCGAAACCGGCGGGCGCATTCGTTATTGCTACGATGGCGAAGCGTTTCGTCGTGTACTCGCGGTCGCGTCGCGCGATGCATCGGGCTCGCTCTTGCGTGCACGCGCCGCGCTCGCGCTCACGAACCCCGCATGCATCGATCCGAATGAGCATCCGGCAACGCGGCGTCAACTTGAAACCTGGCGTGCGGAGATGCTCGAACAGGTGGATGCTGCGAAA
>JAAFJI010000322.1 GCA_013298045.1 Betaproteobacteria bacterium | reverse complement strand
ACCGCGCCGGTGATGCGAAACGTGGTGTTTGGTTTGTCGCAAGAAGAGGTGCTCCAAACGATGACCATTCCGCACGTGCGGCAAGTCAAGGCGCTGATGGCCAAACACCCAGAGATCGAATGGCGCTTCGAGTTTTCACCGGAAATGTTCTCCAATACCGAGATGGATTTCGCTAAACGCGTGATCGATACGGTCGTTGAGGAATTCGGCGCAACCCCGCAAAACAAAGTCATCATCAATTTGCCAACGACGGTGGAAAACACCACGCCGAACTGCTATGCCGATCAAATCGAGTGGATCATTCGAAATGTTGCGAAGCGGGATTGCATCTTGATTTCATTGCATCCGCACAATGATCGTGGCACTGGAACGGCCGCTGCAGAACTCGCGTTGATGGCTGGTGCGGATCGTGTTGAAGGCTGCATCTTCGGAAACGGCGAACGCACTGGAAACGTCGATATCGTGAACTTAGCGCTCAATATGTATTCGCAGGGCGTGCATCCAAACCTTGATTTCAGCGACATCGACGAGATTAAAAAAACCGTTGAATACTGCAATCAAATTGCCGTGCATCCTCGTCATCCCTACGCCGGCGACTTGGTCTACACAAGCTTTTCTGGCTCGCATCAAGACGCGATCAAGAAAGCATTTGCTTCGCGTGAAGCCAAACAAACGCAGATCTGGGACATGCCGTATCTGCCGATCGATCCGATGGACGTTGGCCGCAGCTACGAAGCCGTGATCCGCGTGAATTCGCAATCGGGCAAGGGAGGCATTAGCTACCTTCTGCAAAGCGAATACGGCGTTGATTTGCCACGCCGTATGCAAATCGAGTTCTCGCAAGTCGTGCAACAAGTGATGGACACCACGGGCAAGGAAATGACTGCGGATGACATCTGGAACATCTTTGATCGTGAGTATTTGAGCAAGCCCACGCCTTACAAATACGTGGGCCATAAGCTCGCTGAAGATTCATCAAAACCCGAGGCCGTTGAAGTGCAAACCGAGGTCGTGATCGACGGCGCCACGCACCGAGCCAAGGGCACTGGCAATGGCCCGATCGACGCGTTCGTTTCCGCCATCGCTGGCGAGCTGCATGCCCCGGTCAAGGTGATGGATTATCACGAACACTCCATCGGCCAAGGCGCCAACGCCACTGCAATCACCTACATCGAAATGCGCGTAGGCGATGGCCCCACGCTGCATGGCGTGGGCATGGATTCGAATATCGTGACCGCGTCGTTCAAAGCGATTCTGAGCGGACTCAATCGTGATGCGGCGCGGGTTCGGACGTCTGAGGCGACGAGTGCGAACTAACCTGACGCAACGAAAGTTTCGAACCATTTTTTAACGCAGATTGCGCAGATTTAGCGCGGATTTACGCAGATTTTTTAGAGCGAAAAAAGCGCGCAAAGCCCAGCAGAAAATAAAGAAAATCTGCGGCAATCTGCGTTGAATCTGCGAAATCTGCGTTAAATGCCTTCGACTGTTTCATGATTCGAGGAAGGGGCGCCACGCTATGAAAGTTAGTGCGACGAGATGCGAGTCCGTTGGCTACGAGATTCGAAAAGCGATGGTTGCCGACGCGGCCGCGATTGCACACGTTCATTGCGAGAGCTGGCGGAGCACTTATCCGAGTATCGTGCCGCAGCCGGCGATTGACGACTGGGCGAGTCTTCGAGCACGGACCGACAGCTGGATCGCGGTGCTCACCGCGCAGAAATCGCCAGTTTGGGTGTGTGAGCAAGCGGGAGCAGTGGTCGGCTTCGCCTGTGCGGGTTCGGCGAGCGCTGTCGAACACGGTTTGACCGGGCAGCTCTTCGCACTCTATTTGCTGCAACGCGTGCAACGACAGGGCATAGGGCAAGCGCTGACCCGAACTGCGCTGCACCACTTGCACTCGGTTGGGCACAACAGCGTTCGCGTCGAAGTGCTCAAAGGCAACCAGCCTGCAATTGCTTTCTATGAGCGCATGGGCGCAACGCTCCGAAGCGAAGTGCCATTCGAAATGTCGGGCTTCCCGTTGGCAGAGTACGTGTACGGCTGGGACGACGTCGGCGCGCTCCTCGGCTGATTGGCTTGCCGTTCGGCGCATGACGCTTCGCGGGACGACTCCAGTCTCAAGCTCATGTTGGTCGGAGATACAGCATTTTCATTAAAACCATCATTCATATGGGCTACAGGCTGTTTTGAATATTTATCGAAAAATATTCAAAAGCTGCAAAACGCCCATAGATGATTGGCTTACGCTGAATATGTTGTTGGTAAAAACTCTTTCAACAATACCAGTTAAATACCAATGTAGAATTGCGTTGAAATCAACGGAAATTCACTGCAGCGTCGCCGAAAGTCGCACCGGTCGAAAGCTCAGCTGAATCGTCGTCCCGTCGAAAGAGTTGAATGAACGCACTGATGCAATTTCCTAGCGCTGCCGAGAATACGTTGATGTTTTCCGAGGCGCGCGATTCCGCCAATGTCGTGGCTTGGCAAACCGAGCACAACCGCGCGATCTACGGACGGCTGGGGGCGGCGCTGCGAGCTCGCGCGCCGCAACTGGTAGTAACCTGCGCCCGTGGAAGTTCGGACAACGCGGCGACGTACGCGAAGTATTTGATCGAGACACGGCTTGCGTTGCCGGTGCTGTCGCATGCGCCCTCCATTTCATCGGTGTATCGCGTCAATCCATTGCTGCAACAGGGCACCTTGTTCATCGTCATTTCGCAATCAGGGAAGAGCCCCGACATTGTCGAATCTGCCAGACGCGCAAAGGAATCGGGGGCCATGGTCGTGGCGCTTTTGAATGTTACCGATTCGCCCCTTGCAGCGCTTGCGGATTTCGTGATTCCGTTGTGTGCGGGTGAGGAAAAAAGCGTTGCAGCAACGAAGTCATTCATCGCTTCGCTGTCGGCCATTGCGTCGATGGTGGCGCATTGGTCGGAAGACAACGACTTGCGGCGCGCAGTCGTCACGGCGCCGTCGGCGCTGGCGCAATCGTGGGCAACCGATTGGTCGGCCGCGGAGCGGCCGCTTTTGAAGGCAACGAATCTCTACGTGGTAAGCCGTGGCTTGAGTTTGGCTATTGCGCAAGAAGCCGCATTAAAGCTCAAAGAAACTTGCGGCATCCATGCTGAAGCGATTAGCGCCGCCGAGGTGCGCCATGGACCGAT
>JAAFJI010000323.1 GCA_013298045.1 Betaproteobacteria bacterium | reverse complement strand
TTTTTTTTTATGCATTGAGTTGCCCCAAGTGCCCCACGCGGGTGGGACATGCCACTCACCTCCTTGAAGCTCAGCGACTGATTTCGTACCAGAGTAAGAGTACAGCCGACCACTACCGGAAATTCCGTTTGGCTCGCAGTAGTAAGCTATATCGCCATTGAGCGCCATTCCGCGCCGATAGTAAATAACGGTCGTAAGCGTTGAGTTAGGCACCGGCTCACACTTAAACGTATCCAACGGATACGAGGTTAGCGGCCACGTGTACACGCTTGCATCCTGCGGGCTTGCAAACCCTCGTTTTGTCACTTTTACGGTCTCTGATTCGACATACCCGTATGGCGTGCCATCGTCAATCCACAGCGGAATAATTGCCGTGTAAGCTCCCGATGCCCCGACTGAAGTAGACAGTACCGCAAGAAACAATGCGTACGCTCGATTCAGAAACGAACACCAATGTCTCGTCGCGTTACGCCCGATGCTGGGTTTTGCAACCCAGCCTACGAAACGGCGCAGCATTTCTCGCGGGCACGCGAACGAGCGGTTCGCTGGCGCATTCGCACGCGTTGCGTCCGTTTGTAGGCGACCACCTGGGGTCGCTTCGGGTGTTGCGTTCCGATCGACGTTCGCGGGTACGCGACGAAGCGCGTTCAGGTCCGCGCCTACAAAGTGAACGACCTGCGCGTCCGAGTCAAAGCCTGCAGTGCGCGGCGCGAATGCCGAAAGAGAGCCGTAGGATGGGTGGAGCGAAGCGATACCCATCACCCGCGACCTGTGGCGATCGCTGTTGCCGCCGCCGCCACTTCCCGCGCCGCCCTTACCGCATGCCCCAGCCGATGGGTATCGTGCCTCCACCCATCCTACGTGCGGGGTTGATCGCCGCGGCTCGGCGCGCTCGCGATTCGGGGAAAAGAATGTCGCCGCGCGCCGCGCGAGTGAGGAGAAGAACGCCATGCAATCCGTCCGTCGTTGTTGATTGCTGGACGGCAGCCCGTAGGATGGGTGGAGCGAAGCGATACCCATCGCCCGCGACCGGTGGCGATCGCTGTTGCCGCCGCCGCCTCGACTTCCCATGCCGCCGTCGCCGCGCGCGCCAGCCGATAGGTATCGTGCCTCCACCCATCCTACGTGCGGGGTTGATCGCCGCGGCTCGGCGCGCTCGCGATTCGGGGAAAAGAATGTCGCCGCGCGCCGCGCGAGTGAGGAGAAGAAGCCCATGCAATCCGTCCGTCGTTGTTGGTTGTTGGACGGCAGTGTCGGCGAGCACGGCGGCGGCTGTCAAGGGTTTACGCTTAATGCGAGGCGGGAGCCGGTGTGAGGAATTGTGCAAACGGCTTTAACCCGTATCGCCTTTATTAATGGACGTTCTGCTTTATTTTCTGTTTATAAAGTAAATGATTCGATATTTCGATTTTCTTTTGTTTTATTAGGCAATGGTGAACTCTGCTAATTGATTGGGGCTGTTTCGGTTGGATTTGGGCGGGAAGGGCGAGTGGTGTTTGGTTTTCGTGGTCGCTGTGGTGGGCGCGGTCGGCGCTTTGGGTGGAGCGTTTTCGCGTGCGAGCACGCTCCTACCATTGTGCTGACGCTGCTGCCGAACGGTTGCCGCGGTTGCCTTGGTCGCTGTGATGGGTGCGGTCGGCGCGGTGGGCAGAGCGTTTTCGCGTGCAAGCACGCTCCTACCCTTCGGCGGACGCCGCTGCCGAAGGGTTCCGGCGGTTCCGGTGGTTCCGGCGGTCGCGGGCGGCGCTAGAGGATCTCGGCGGCGTGGTCGGCGAGCCTGGAGCGCTCGCCGCGTTGCAGGGTGACGTGGCCGGAATGCGCCCAGCCTTTGAAGCGATCGACGACGTAGGTTAAGCCGGAGGAGCCTTCGCTTAAGTACGGGGTGTCGATCTGGGCGATGTTGCCCAAGCAAATCACCTTGGTGCCGGGGCCGGCGCGGGTGATGAGCGTTTTCATTTGTTTGGGCGTTAAGTTCTGCGCCTCGTCGATGATGAGCATTTTGTTCAAGAACGTGCGGCCGCGCATGAAGTTCAGGCTCTTGACTTTCACCCGCGAGCGGATGAGTTCGTTGCTCGCGGCGCGCCCCCAGTCGCCGCCCTCGCTCTCGGCGCCCATGAGCACGTCCAGGTTGTCCTCCAGCGCGCCCATCCACGGCGTCATTTTTTCTTCTTCTGTGCCCGGCAAGAAACCGATGTCCTCGCCGACCGGCACGGTGACGCGGGTCATGATGATTTCGTTGTAAATCTTCTGGTCGAGCGTGAGCTGCAATCCGGCGGCGAGGGTGAGCAACGTTTTGCCGGTGCCAGCTTGTCCGAGCAGCGTGACGAAATCGATGTCGGGATTCATCAAGAGATTGAGCGCGAAATTCTGTTCGCGATTTCGCGCGGTGATGCCCCACACGGCGTTTTTGTGATGCCCGAAATCGCGCAGCGTTTGCAGCGTGGCGATCTTGCCCTCGATGGCGAGGACCCGCGCGTAGAACGGGGTGTCGATTTCGGTGAACACGAATTCGTTGACGAGCAGGCTCGACACAATCGGCCCGGAAATTTTGTAGAAGGTGGAGCCGCCCTGCTGCCAGCTCTCGACGCCCTTGCTGTGTTTGTCCCAAAAGTCTTTCGGCAATTCGCGCATGCCGGTGTAGAGCAGATCGGAATCTTCGAGCACCTTGTCGTTGAAATAATCCTCGGCGTCAACATCAAGGGCGCGCGCTTTGATGCGCATGTTGATGTCTTTGGAAACAAGCACGACGTGACGCTTCGGTTCCTTCTTTTTCAGATGCAGGCACACGGCGATGATTTCATTGTCCGCTTTTCCGGGCGCGAAGGAGGCTGGGAGCTGCACCGAGAGCGGCTCGGTCTGCAAAAAGAGACGCCCAGTCGCGGCGTTTCGCGAAGCGACCGACAGCGGGATGCCCTCGGCAATGCCGTTGTCGAAATCGCTTACCAATTCGTCGAGATAGCGCGACGCTTGTCGCGCGTTGCGGTTGACTTCGAAGGTGCCTTTCTTGTTGTTGTCGAGTTCTTCGAGGGTGCAAATCGGCAGAAAAATATCGTGTTCTTCAAACCGGTGGAGCGAGGTCGGGTCGTGCATCAGCACGTTGGTGTCGAGCACAAA
>JAAFJI010000321.1 GCA_013298045.1 Betaproteobacteria bacterium | reverse complement strand
TACGTTGTCCGAACCCACTTCAAAGTGATCGTCCGCATGGGTGTCCTCCACCGTTTCAGGCACTACCAGCGGGACGCGGATCATCGCTCGTACGCCGCTCGGCGCATTTGCCTCGACTGCAAGTTCGGCATGGGCACCGTAGAGCATTTTGAGCCGCTCGCGCGTGTTGGCGAGCCCGACGCCAGTGCCAGCCGTGTCCGCTGCGCCAAAACCGAGCCCATCGTCGGCAACCAGCACTTCCATACGCTCGGGATGAAGCGCCGTGGCACCGAGTTTTCGCACCTGAACCGCGATTGATCCACCTTCTTTTTTTGGCTCCAAACCATGTTTGATGGCGTTTTCAACCAGGGTTGCGATCATCGTAGGGGGCAACGAAACGCCGTTCATGTCGCCTGGCACCTGTATCGCGTACTTGAGCCGATCGCCCATCCGAATTTTGAGTAGATCGAGATACGCGCGAACCACATCGACTTCGCGCCCGAGCGTCGATTTGGTTTCGCGCATCGAGGGCATTGCCGCACGCAAATACGAAATCAATCGTTCGAGCATCGTGCTTGCCTGCGGCGGATCGATTTCCTGGAGCGCTTGCACGTGGGCGAGCGTGTTGAACAAAAAGTGAGGCTCAACTTGTGCACGCATTAAGGTCAAACGCGCCTCTGCGAGCTGGCGAGCGTGACTCTCTACGCGTTCGCGCGACTCGGCGATGACGGCGCGTTGCTCGCCGCGCGCGGCGCGACCGGCGAACGATCGCGCGATGAGCATGAAGAAAAACAAGATGGTGAGTACGAGCGCGGTGCTACCAGCGACGATGAATTTCTTGACGTCGCGGCTAATCGTTTCGCGAATTGTTGCGGCGCTGGGTTCGTCGGGCTGAAAACCAAATACACCGGTCGTTTTGCCGTCCCGTACGCCTTCCAACACAAAGACCTTGCGTCCAAACAGATCAACGTCGATTGACGCACCATCGCCGTCCTTGGCGGCAGCTACAGGCAAAGCTTTCGGTTTCGCCACGCTTCCGGGCGCAGAAACTTGCACGACCGCCGGCGTCGCTCGATTCGGTGCCAACGATATTCCCGGCGCATTCGTTGCCGGTGGAGCCGACATCGGCGCAGCCGGCGGCACACCTGGCGCAGCGGGCGGTTTGGGCGGCACGACGGCGCGCCGAGCTTCTTTCGCCGCGCGCTCCATCTCACGTACAGCGCGAGCCTTTTCGTCGGCGGCTCTAACCGCTTCGTTCGCGGCCCGCTCGGTTTCCATCTCACCGCGCTGCTCTTCGAGCGCTGTGAGGGATTCGCCAATCGACTCGATTTCGTCGGATATCTCGCGAATGCGCTCAGCGAGTTCGGGGTGTTTTTCCGGTTTGCCTTGCACAAGCTTTTGCGCCGCTTCATTGAGCCGCTGCATCGCTTGCTCGCGTTTTGTGCGTTGCTGGTCGATCTTGGCGCGCAATTCGTTGAGTGAGCCCTCAAACCGCTCCGGCCCCAAAGGCTTCGAAATTTCGCGGTCAATTTCTGCAATCGCAGAATCGATCTCGGCGGTTTGCTCGTCGCCGACGGCGAGACTGCGCACCACGACCAGACCGCCGCGCGCTCGCTCTAGCACTTCGTGCTGGAGCGAGGTGCGCAACGCTTCCTTGGCAGCTTGTGATCGGATCTTGCCAGCGACTCGAAATGAATCGATCGGCACCGCAAGCATCAAGGTCGCAAAAATTACGATCAGCCCACCAACAACCAAACGCCACCACGGTGTTGCGCCAAACGCACGCCACGCGCGATTGCCGACGCTTTGCACGCGCTCGCCGGCAGGGGTTGCCGCGATCGGTGCGGTCGAATGCGGTGGCGGTGCGGGTGCGTTGATTGCGGGCTCAGACATCGGTACAGCGGGAGGGATCGGGTTGGGTCGCAGTATCGATGATTGATCCCGCTGCGTCGCGTCTGTCGCGATGATTCGCGGACGGATGCGATAGAGCGGAGATAACGCGACCGACGTGGCGAGAAAAAATCGCGACCACGCATCACGCCATATTAATCTTTTCGCAATTACCCCCTAGTCTATTTGATTTATGGTTACTTTACTTACTAAGTCCACATGTAAATATTATCTTTTTTTTCATATATTTATTGGGGCGATGGTCAAACATGCTTTACTCGCGACATGGGTTGTTGTGAGCGTCGAGGGGCGAGGCCACCCCTGTGCAAAAATTAGATGCGGTTAAGCGATCAGGCGAATCTCAGTTCGCGGACTGCTTCCGTCTCAACACCGCGCGCACAGCGACGGTTTCGAGCCCCGCCCCGGTAGCTCAGTGGATAGAGCTCTCCCCTCCTAAGGGAGAGGTCGGACGTTCGATTCGTCTCCGGGGTGCCACACCACCTGCTCTCGACCACCCACGCGGCATGCCCGGGGAGCTCGTCGCCCGCCAACGACCGCTGCCGCGCAGGCGAAATCGTGCAGGGCGCAAATCGGCTAGGCTTATCGCCATGACGACCTACGCAATTGACTTCTTCGACCCGACCGGGCATCTGATCGACGTGACGATGAGCATCGCCTCGCCGATTGCAGGACAGACGGTTTCCATGTGTGCGTGGATTCCCGGGTCGTACATGATCCGCGAATTCGCACGCTGCGTAACGGCGCTCTCGGCGCGACAAAACGATTGCACCGTCAGCGCGGTCAAACTCGATAAGCAGAGCTGGCGCATCGATTGCGTCGCAGGTGTGCCGCTCGAAATTACCTACCGCGTCTATGCGTGGGACCGATCGGTGCGCACCAATTACTTTGATGCTTCGCGCGGCTTCGTCAATCCGGCAGCGCTCCTGCTTCGAGACGACGAACAGGCTCACGCACCCTGCTCGCTTCGCCTTGCGCCCCCAAAATTTGATGCCGCAGACGCTTGGAAATGCGCCACGGCGATGAGCGCGCGTGCGATCGATGCGCGTGGCTTCGGAGAGTACTTTGCCGCCGATTTCGATGAACTCATCGATCACCCGATTGAGTGCGCCGCATTCGACGAGTTCACGTTTACGGCGGGCGACGTTCAACACCGTTTTGTGGTCTCGGGGCGTCACCGGGGCGATCTTGAACGCTTGCAGCGCGACACCCAAAAAATCTGTCAAGCGCATATCGATTTTTTTCATGGCAAAGACGGTGTAGCGCGCCCGCCGTTTGATCGCTACCTGTTTCAGCTACACGTGGTGGACGAGGGCTATGGCGGGTTGGAGCACCGGGC
>JAAFJI010000320.1 GCA_013298045.1 Betaproteobacteria bacterium | reverse complement strand
GCTCGGGTGGTTGTCCGGCTAGAAGCCAAAGGCATCCATGCAGTGGCGCACAAGGGGCCGGCGCTCGCTCGCTGGCTCTACGGTGACCCTGGACTCCGCGTTTACACCGATCTCGATGTTTTGGTGGTAGAGCGCCACTTGTTTGACGCGGCGACTGCGCTCACCGAGCTTGGCTACGTGTTGCCGTCGCAGATTCCTATGCGCTATCGCAGTCAATTTCTACACGCCGCGCAACAGTACGACCTTGTACTCACCCATCCAGATACGGGCATCATGATCGAGCTACATTGGCGCACCGATGCACGTTTTCACGTTGAACGCCTTGACGCAATCGCGTCGAGCACGCCTACCGAAATCGCGGGGGTGGCAATTCGCCAGCTTCCCCCGAGAGAGCTCCTGTTTGCGCTTCTGATCCACGGCACCAAACACAAATGGGAGCATCTGCTCTGGCTGCTCGACGTTGCGCTTCTCGCGCAGAAGATTGATCTCGCCGACTGGTCGTGGCTCGCGAGCGCGGCGCGGGCGCAACGTTGCGAAGTTCGTTTTTTGCTGGGATTGTTCTTGGCGAACGCACTTTTTGGGAGCGCGATTCCCGAGCTCGACTGCTCACCGCGCGCCCGCCAACGCGCAGCGCGACTTGCGCAAGAAATCGCCTCAGCGCTTCGTCGCCAAGGCGTTGTCGCACCGCTCGGTTGGTTTCGGGACTTCCGAGGCGACCTACGCTTCAACGATCGGTGGCAACAAAGCGTCGCGCAAACGCTGCAGCTTGTCTTTGCACCGAATCTCCGCGATTGGCATCATGTGGGCGATCATCCTGGCGCGCTGGTGCTTGCCTTTCCAAAACGGCTGGCAGGCGCGATTTGGCGACGGCTGCGCGCCCGGTAGTGCAAGCCGAAGGCTCCAGCGCGCAATGCATGATAGAAATACCTTCGATGCGCCTAAGTTGCGCGCAATGAGCAACGCATGATCGTGACCGCGCAAAACTCACCAAGAATTCTAGTTACCGGTGGCGCTGGGTTTCTCGGTTCACACCTCTGTGATCGTTTGATCGCCGACGGCGCGCGGGTGATTTGCCTTGACAACCTCTACACCGGATCGCTCGCCAATATTGCTCATCTCCGCGGGCACGAGCGTTTTGAGTTCGTCGAGCATGACGTAATCGAGCCGTATTCGTTCGAAGTCGATCAGATTTACAACCTTGCGTGCCCAGCGTCGCCGCCGCACTATCAGCGCGATCCGATTTTTACGATGAAGACTTCAGTGTTCGGCGCGATTAACGCACTCGAACTCGCAAAACGAACCGGTGCGCGCGTGTTTCAAGCCTCGACGAGCGAGGTCTACGGCGACCCAAAGGTGCATCCGCAACCGGAAAGCTACTGGGGGCATGTCAATCCGATCGGTGTTCGTTCGTGCTATGACGAAGGAAAGCGCGCGGCCGAGACGCTTTTCTTCGACTACCAGCGGGTGCACGGCGTCGATATCCGCGTCGCCCGAATCTTTAACACCTACGGTCCGCGCATGGACCCGAACGATGGTCGCGTCGTTTCCAACTTCATCGTCCAGGCGCTACGCGGAGAGGCAATCACGATCTACGGCGACGGCACGCAGACGCGGTCGTTTTGCTACGTCGATGATTTGGTAGACGGGATGGATCGTTTGATGAATTGTCACTTAGATTCCTTCGATCCAGTCAATCTAGGTAACCCGGTCGAACTGACGATCAAACAGGTTGCCGAGAGGGTATTGCGTTCGTACGGTGTAGGGGGTTCTATTGAGTACAGACCACTGCCGTCCGACGATCCTACGCAGCGTCAGCCCGACATCAGTCGTGCTCAAGAATTGCTCGATTGGACGCCGATGACTCCCTTTGCGGATGGGCTGGAGCGCACGGCGTCTTACTTTTCACGGCTTCTAAACCCAAAGCTGGTGTTATCGCGTGAGCCAATGGAGATTCGTGGTGGTTGACGCGATCGCGATCCGCACCGTTCTGATCGCCCTTGTGGATAGGCGCTAACAGATGTGCGGTGTCGCTGGCATTTTTGCCTACCACTACGCAGCGCTCGATTGTGATCGTGACGAGCTTCGCGCAATTCGGGACTACATGACCGCGCGCGGGCCTGACGCTAGCGGGGAATGGTTCTCACCCGACGCTCGCGTGGCGCTCGGACATAGGCGCCTGTCGGTTATTGATCTATCCAGTCGCGCAAGCCAACCGATGTTGAGTGCAGATCGGCAAGTCGCAATCGTTTTCAACGGCGAGATCTACAACTATCGCGAGATCCGCCAACGATTGGTTGAGGCTGGGCGAGATTTGGATAGCGACTCCGATACAGAGGTTTTACTCCAACTGTATTTGGAACTCGGCGATCAAATGTTCGCCGAACTGCGCGGCATGTACGCGTTTGCGATTTGGGATGGTCGCAGGCGAGCGGTACTACTCGCCCGCGATCCTTACGGCATCAAACCTCTCTACTACGCTGATGACGGTTGGACGCTGCGCTTCGCGTCTCAAGTGAAGGCGCTGCTCTGTTCCCCGAGCGTGTCGCGCATTCCAGAGCCCGCCGGTATCGTAGGCTTCTATTTGTTCGGTAGCGTCCCCGAACCGTACACCAACTTTCAGGAGATCCGGGCGGTGCCGGCAGGGCATTATTTGTGGGTGGATTCGATGGGGTCGCGCCGAGCTGCGGAGCATTTTTCGGTCTCGAAAGAGTGGGAAAGCGCAGCGGGGTCTCCGCACTTCGATGACCGTCCGCTTGCAGATCGGATCCGCGCCGCGCTTTTGGATTCCGTAAAACATCACCTTGTGGCCGACGTACCGGTGGGGGCGTTTCTTTCGGCAGGTATCGACTCGGGAGCGCTCGTCGGTCTTATGCGCGACGCGGGCCAAGACAAAATCAAGACGGTTACGCTCTCGTTTGAGGAGTTTAGCGGCACTCATGACGACGAAGCGCCACTGGCGGCAATGGTTGCGAAGCAGTACGACACCGAGCACTTCAATCGCGTAGTGACAGAGTCCGAATTTCTTGATGACTTGCCGCGGATCCTCGATGCGATGGACCAACCGAGTATCGACGGGATAAACTCTTGGTTCGTGAGCAAAGCGGCGCGCGAGCTGGGCCTAAAGGTCGCATTGTCGGGAGTCGGTGGAGATGAGCTCTTTGGTGGCTACCCGTCGTTCAGTGACATACCTAGGTGGGTGACGAGACTTGGGCGGATATCGCGCACCCCT
>JAAFJI010000032.1 GCA_013298045.1 Betaproteobacteria bacterium | reverse complement strand
CGCAACCCCTTGCCCGTCTCGGTCAGTGCGTTTGCTCAGCGAAGTCCGTAATTATGCCGAGCTTTTTAAGCCCGCGCAAGTCTCACTCCCCCTAAACCACCCAAAAATCGCACAAAAAATATGCAATTGTCGATGAAAACTTAAGCAATGCTCGTCTGCAACCCGCAGAAATTCGTACTTCTAAAAAAAGTCAAAAAAATTTGAAGAATCGCACGAAGCCGCCCCACAAAGTCGCCGAGTTTCACTCTCCGGCACGTTTGAGTCGCATTCAATCTTCGCGCGCACGAAGCCGCCCAATGCCGCAATCGCGTCCCTCTCGTGCGCCAACCATCAACTGTGGTCGTTTTTGCCCAGAAAAAACGAGTGAATACGGACAAAATCGTTTATATTGATTTTTTCTCAATATCATATATACAGCAACGTAATCGCGGCGACAGACGATTAAGTTGAATTCCTAAGCTGCTTCCTTACGCCGTAACTCTTCGTCGCGCAACTCACGCCGCAAAATCTTGCCGACGTTCGTTTTCGGTAGCTCGTTGCGAAACTCGACGTACTTGGGAATTTTGTAGCCCGTCAATTGTTCGCGGCAATGCGCGAGCACTTGCGCGGAGGTGAGCGCAGCGTCCTTGCGAACGACGAAAATCTTGACCACTTCGCCGGACTTTCCATCGGGTACACCAACTGCCGCAACTTCAAGCACGCCTGCGTGCATCGCAACGACGCCTTCAACCTCATTCGGATACACATTGAAACCCGAAACGAGAATCATGTCTTTCTTGCGATCGACAATGTAGAAGCGACCCTGCGCATCCATCTTGCCGACGTCGCCGGTCGCGAGCCAACCGTCGCTATCGAGCACCTTCGCAGTCTCCTCAGGACGGTTGTAATAACCTCGCATCACCTGCGGGCCGCGAATGCAGATCTCACCAGCGGATTCGTAATCGTCGAGCGCGACCCACGATCCGTCGTCGCGACGCAGTCGCACTTCGGTCGAAGGAATCGGCAAACCAATTGAGCCGTTGTAGCCTTCGTTCTCGATTGCGTTAATGGTCGCACCCGGCGAAGTCTCAGTGAGTCCATAGGCTTCGATCAACGGCGCGCCAGTGATGCGTTGCCACTCTTCAGCCGTCGCGCGTTGCACCGCCATTCCGCCGCCGAGTCCATAGCGTAAATGCGAGAAATCGAGCGCGGCGAAATCCTCGTGATTCATGAGCGCAGTGAACAGCGTGTTCACACCGGGCAACACAGTGAATCGATGTTGCGCGAGCGTACGCACGAATGCGGGCACGTCGCGAGGGTTGGTAATGAGCACGATCTTCGCACCGATCGTCACGTACACAAACGTGCACGAAGTGAGCGCGAAGATGTGATACAGCGGCAGCGCCGCGATCACACAATCGTCCCCGCGCGGCTTGTTCGGATCGTCGAATCCAAAGAGCCAAGCGCGACACTGCAACACGTTCGCGATGATGTTGCCGTGCGTGAGGATCGCGCCTTTCGATACGCCCGTGGTGCCGCCCGTGTACTGCAAAAACGCGATGTCGTCATGCGTGATCGTTTCGCGCGTGAACTTGCCATCGGCACCGTTGGCAAGTGCATCGTTAAAGCGAATCGCATTTTGAAACTTGAACTCGGGTACGAGTTTCGCAACGTGGCGCACGAGAAAGTTAAGCCCCGGCCCTTTCCACCAACTCAGTCGGTCGCCGAGTCCGGTCAAGATCACGTGCTTCACTTCCGTGTCGACCAACACTTCCTGCAGCACGCTCGCGAAATTCTCGATCACGAGAATGCCCTTCGCGCCCGAGTCGCGCAACTGATGCGAAAGCTCGCGCGGCGTGTAGAGCGGATTGCAATTCACGATTGTTACACCCAATCGCAAACAGCCCATTAGCGCGATGGGATACTGCACCACATTCGGCATCATGAGCGCGAATCGATCGCCGCGCTTGAAACCGTGCTTCTGCAAATGCGAAGCGAAGGCCGCACTCAATCGATCGAGTTCGGCATACGTGACGTCGGTGCCGCTGCAATGAAAGGCGATTTTGTTCGCGTGTTCCTGCAACGCCGATTCGACGAGCGCGACCAGGTTAGCAATCGAAGCCGCGTCGATCTCCTGCGGCATCGACGACGGATATTGCGAAAGCCACGGCCTCTCAGCCAAGCGAGCAGATGTATTCACGCTACGTCCTCCTTATGCGATTTGAGGTCAATTGTTCACGAATCGCGAGAACCTGTGCTGCTGAAATACCCTGTTTGCGATTTCGAGACAGCTATATCTCATATAGCCTCAATAAATCGGCATAAGCGTCGCTTTACATGCATTCTCAATAAATGCTAATAATTTCATTAATAATGAAAAAATATCGGCTACTGAAAGTAAGTTGCTTCCTAGAATCGCGTCGTAGTCTTGTCGATGTTCGCTGCGCAAACTGACCAATCGAAAAACAAAAAAGCCCCGAAAAATCAGGGCTTTATTTGCGAATCTTGGCGGAGAGGGGGGGATTCGAACCCCCGATACCTTGCGGTACGCCTGATTTCGAGTCAGGTACATTCAACCACTCTGCCACCTCTCCGCAGAGCCACTGATTATAGCTGGAACTCCGGTTATGCCTTTTTAGCGGGTGCCGGCGCGGGCTTCGCAGGGGCGGCGGCGGGAGCGGCCGCTGGTGCAGGTGCCGGTGGCACCCACTGTGAAGGTGCCGGATTCTTGCCCGCAGCTTTGGCTTCTTTGAAGTAGCGCTCGGCAACGCGATCTTGATAGCGCTGTTCGTCTGCCGCAGCTTTTTTTGCGGTCTCGGCGGCTTTCGCCTTCGCCTCTTCCGCTTTCGCTTTTTGCTCGTCGTTGAGTACAGGCGTTGGCAGTTTTGCAATCGCGACCGTGGTGATCACACTGCCGACGAGGAGCACTATCCAGTGATTGAATTTTTTCATTTAGTCATCTCCTCCGACAGGTTGCGCTGCGCCGATTTGCTTGGTTCGTACCGCTGGAATTTTTCCGGCCTTGATGTCGTCGTACCAAATTTCGTGATGCTCTTTCGCCCAAGCTTCGTCGACCTTGCCGGTTTTCATCGCTTGGAATGCACCGGCCATGCCGAGCGTGCCCATGTAAATGTGGCCAAGCGCGCCGACCATAAAGAGAATCGAGCCGCCGAGGTGAATCAGATTGGCGAGTTGCATCGTCGCGCGCGTTTGTCCGAAGTTCGGGAAGTTGAGCACGAGCCCCGACGCACCGACGATGATACCGAGCACCATCAAGCCGCCCCAGAACCACACTTTCTCACCAGCATTGAAGCGCTCGCTCGGCACATGCTTTCCCGAGATCAAGCCACCGAAGCTAAAGATCCATTTGAAATCGACTGCCTTCGGCCAGTTGTCGCGCAGGAACACGACGAAGGTGATGACGCAGCTTACGATGAAGAGCGGTCCGATAAAGTTGTGCAGCGTTTTGGCAATCGTTGCCAGCCACGAAAACACCGTGAATCCGAACATCGGAATCAGCAGATTTTTTCCGAACGCGAGAATCAACCCCGAAATCGCGAGAATCGAAAACGAAATCGCGGTCGACCAATGCGCCATGCGCTCCATCAACGTGAAGCGTTCGATCATGCGCCCGGTGGGCGATTCTTTGAGTTGGATCGTGCCCTTCCAGGCGTAGAAGCCGCCAACCAAGAGCATCATCGCGACAATCGCCCAACCGCCCCATACGGAGACCGTGCCATTCTTCAATGCACGCCACGTTTGACCGCCGTCTTGAATCAGCACGCCGGTTTCCGGTCCCGGAATACTCGTGTAGCCCGAGGTCGCGCCGCGCGCGTTGCTCCACACGGGTTGATTGTTGTAGGGTTGATCGATCGTGCGTTGCTGCTGTTGTTTTGCGAGCTCGCCCGGCGGCAAGGTCGGTCCAGTGCTTTGCTGTGCAAGCACCGCAAACGAGAACAGGGCAGCACTCAACGCGACGGCGAATTGAGCGAACAAACGTTTCATCATGTCTCCTTCGGCGAGAACGATGATCGCGTGAGGTTTCGAAGAGACTCTCGAAACACTCGCGCGACGCATCGCGATCAATTCACCCGTTTGTACTCGTTTTGATTGTCGGCACGAGCGCGTAGTGTTTTCTCCCACTCGACCTTGTTGCCTTTGAACTGATCGTTCTGGTACGGCTTGTCATCGGGCTTTGCGGCGGATTGCCCCGGTTTTACTGACACAGTTTGAGGTTTTTCACCGCAAGCGGAAACAAGCAAAACAGCGCTTATCGCACAGAAAATTTTGGCTTTCAACATAGCAGCCTTTACGATTTTTGTTGCGTTGGCGCGGGTTGCTGCGAAGTTGCCGCTTTCACGCCGTACGCGGTTGCATGCCCCCAAAGATCACCGCCACGACCACGACGCATCACGCGTTCGCGATAGATGTCGGAGAGCACGTCGCCATCGCCTGCGAGCAGCGCTTTCGTCGAGCACATTTCGGCGCACGCCGGAAGCTTGCCTTCAGCAAGACGATTGCGACCGTATTTCTCGATCTCGCCTTTTGTGTTGTCTTTCTCAGGACCGCCCGCACAGAACGTGCACTTGTCCATCTTTCCACGCAAACCAAAGGCACCTGCCTGAGGGAACTGCGGCGCGCCAAACGGACACGCATAGAAGCAATAACCACAGCCGATGCAAAGGTCTTTGTCGTGCAAGACTACGCCGTCGTCGGTTGTGTAGAAACAGTTGACCGGGCAGACCGCTTTACACGGTGCATCTGAGCAATGCATGCAGGCGACCGAGATCGAACGCTCCGCACCAACGATGCCATCGTTCAAGGTAACGACGCGGCGACGATTCACGCCCCAAGGCACATCGTGCTCGTTTTTGCACGCGGTCACGCAGCCATTGCATTCGATGCAGCGCTCGGCATCACAAATGAATTTCATTCTTGCCATGATGTTTCTCCTTATGCCCGAACGATTTCACAGATCGTAGTTTTTGTTTCTTGCATCATGGTCACGCTGTCGTAGCCATAAGTCGTCGCGGTGTTCACCGCCTCCGCACGCACGATCGGCGCAGCACCGTCGGGATACTTTTCGAGAATGTCCTTACCCTGCCACCATCCGGAGAAGTGGAATGGAATGAAGGTCGTTCCTGGACCAACACGCGGCGTGACCATTGCTTTGACCTTAATCTGCGCGCCGGTCGGCGACTTCACCCAGACGTATTCGTTGTTACGAATGCCACGATCATTTGCGTCTTTCTCGTTGATTTCCACAAAGTTCTCTTGTTGTAACTCTGCCAGCCACGGATTCGAACGCGTTTCTTCGCCGCCGCCTTCGTATTCGACCAGACGACCAGAAGTGAGAATCAGCGGAAACTTTGTCGCAACACCATCGGCAAGGTTCTTGTCTTGCACCGATTTATAAAGCGTCTTCACACGCCAGAACGCACCGCCCTTGTCTGCATGTGTCGGATACTTCTTCATGAGATCCGCATTCGTGCCGTACAGTGGCTCGCGATGCTGCGGAATACCGTCCGGGAAGTTCCACACGATCGCACGCGCCTTCGCGTTGCCGAACGGATGGCAGCCGTGGTTCTTCATGAACACGCGAATCATGCCGCCCGACAAATCGGTCTTCCAGTTTTTGCCTTCGGCTTTTTTCTTCTCCTCTTCGGTGAGTTCATCCCACCAACCGAGTTTCTTGAGCAATACGTGATCAAGTTCCGGATAGCCTGTCGTGAGATCGGCACCTTTCGAATGCGAGCCATCTTCCGCGAGCAGCGACACGCCTTCGCGTTCAACACCGAAGTTCGCGCGGAAATTGCCGCCACCGTCCATCACGTGTTTCGAGGTGTCGTACAGATTCGGTGAGCCCGGATGCTTCATCTCGGGCGTGCCATAGCACGGCCAAGGCAAACCGAAGTATTCGCCGTTGCACGGACCGCCGTTTGCCTTGAGCGTTTTCGGATCGAAGGTATGCATATGCTTCATATGCAGCTTTAGGCGCTCAGGCGATTGACCCGAATAGCCAATCGTGAATGTGCCACGATTGATTTCGCGCAGGATCGATTCGACTTCCGGTTCTTCCCACTTGCGATCACCATCGGGCTTGACGAACTTGTAGCCCTTGGTGAGCTGCTCAGCGAAACCAAATTTCTTCGCGAACGCGTACATGATCGCGTGATCGGTTTGCGACTCGAACAGCGGGCTGATCACTCGCTCGCGCCATTGAATCGAACGATTCGATGCGGTCGCAGACCCGCTCGTTTCGAATTGCGTACAAGCGGGCAGCAAATACACACCTTCTTTGCGATCCGGCATCGCGGCAGCGGCGGTTGGATACGGATCGATGATCACCATCAGATCGACCTTCTCCATCGCCTTTTTCATCTCGACGCCGCGCGTTTGCGAGTTCGGCGCATGGCCCCAAAACACAATCGCTTTGACGTTCGTTTCCTGATCGATCGTATTCGGATCGTCCATCACCGCATCGATCCAGCGCGACACCGTCGTGCCTGGTTTTTCCATCATCGTTTGCGATTGGAAACGGCCTTTGAGCCATTCGTAATCCGTGCCCCACACGGCAGCCCAATGCTTCCATGCACCGGTGTTGATGCCGTAATAGCCTGGCAACGAATCCGGATTCGGGCCGACGTCGGTTGCGCCTTGCACATTGTCATGACCGCGGAAAATGTTGGCTCCACCGCCCGACACACCGATATTGCCAAGCGCGAGTTGCAGGATGCACGAAGCGCGCACCATCGCATTCCCAATCGTGTGTTGCGTTTGTCCCATGCACCACACAATCGTCGACGGCTTGCTCTCGGCAAACATCTTCGCGACTTTGTACATCTGGTCTTCTTTGACACCGCAGGCTTCTTCAACCGCCGCCGGCGTCCACTTGGTCATCACCTCTTCTTTGATCTTGTCCATGCCGTAGACACGATCATTGATGTACTTCTTATCTTCCCAACCATTCTTGAAGATGTGATGCAACATGCCGAAGAGGAACGGAATGTCGGTACCTGAGCGAATGCGCACGTACTCATCCGCCTTCGCGGCAGTGCGCGTGTAGCGCGGATCGACCACGATCATCTTGCAGCCGGTTTCTTTCGCGTGCAGCATGTGCAACATCGAAACGGGATGCGCTTCGGCGGCATTCGAGCCGATGTACAACGCGCATTTGGAATTCTGCATGTCGTTGTACGAATTCGTCATCGCGCCGTAACCCCAGGTGTTGGCTACACCCGCGACCGTGGTCGAGTGACAAATACGCGCTTGATGATCGCAGTTATTGCTGCCGAACATCGAGACGAATTTGCGCAGCAAATACGCTTGCTCGTTGTTGTGCTTCGACGAACCGACCCAGAACACCGAATCGGGACCCGCAGCTTTGTCATTGCGGATCGCGAGGAGCTTGTCGCCCACTTCGTTCATCGCTTGTTCCCAACTGACGCGAACGTATTTGCCGTTCACCAGTTTCATTGGATATTTCAAGCGATGTTCGCCGTGACCGTGCTCGCGAATAGCGGCACCCTTCGCGCAGTGCGCACCCAAGTTGATCGGCGAATCGAACACCGGCTCTTGGCGGGTCCATACACCGTTTTCAACGATCGCGTCGATTGCGCAACCGACAGAACAGTGCGTGCAAACAGTGCGCTTCACTTCTTCTTTGCCGCCACCTTCCGATTTCGCAGCTTGCGCGGTGCCGACGAATCCAAGCGGCAAGCTCGACGCGAAGGCACCCGCACCGACGCCAAGCCCCGAGCGCTTCAGGAACGCGCGACGATCAAGCGTTGCACCACCAATGGCTGAACCAAGTCGACGAAGCGCAGATTTCGGTGCGTCGAAACGCGCGCCATCCGTGTCATGAGATTTTCTGACTAGCATGAGTTTCTCCTGGTGTAGCTTGCGACTTAAACGCGCGTGGTGTCGTAGTACTGTTGCGCGCGCTCGCCGCCAACGTAGCGCTCACCCGGCGCAGGCACTTTCGCCGCAGCAGCCGGTACTTGCTTGATCGAAGGAGCGACCACGACAGCCGCTGCGCCGACGGCGCCCACGCTACCCGCCAACAAAAACCCTCGCCGCTTCAGATCGGCGTTTCGTTTGTCATTGCTCATCGCAAGCTTGTGATCGCTCATTTTCGTGTCCTCCAAAAACTTGTTCGGTCGGCACTACCGCTAGATCGAAAAGCTTTCGCGCTCGATCCTGATAAATGCACTTGTCAATTGTCCTACTACTGCATAGTAGTTCGCAAGCGGTTGTCTCGCTATTTCGAGACACATTTTTTCGACCCATGACCCGATGTGCACCTCGAAAAACTCGCTCTGAATTTGCACTGACTTCGGAGCGAGGGTTGACCCTTGTTTTTGTTGCGAAGCAACATCACCAGTGCCGACGATCAAGAGTCGCATCGTTTCGCAAAGCGCGGAGATGTGATCCTCGACCAAGCTTTGCGTGTCGAGCCGAGCGAGGCCAAGCGCTTTGAGTGCATCGCGCAGCTCGGAGAGCGGCTTCTCCATCATGAAACCGGTCAAGTGATGTGAGCCATGCAGATTCACCGCCGCTTTGCCAACCCCGCCGAAAAGCGCTTCGTACTCGTCGCGAGCGGCCTCTTCATCGATAACGGATGAAGCCGCAATCAGCTTTGACCAGGCTTGTGGCAACAGGGCACCGTCGTCATCAGTTGCAAGCGGCGGCGAGCTTGCGATGGCTTTGATGAGCGCCGTGTCTGGCGGCGCGGCGAACAGCCGCGAGATCAACGCGTAGAGGTTGGCGCGCGCATGATCTTCGGCAGCGACATAGGGGCGGAAAGCGACGTTCGACGAGTCAGTCATTTACACAAAACACTCATTGGTACGCCGTTTGAGCGGCGCGAATAACGGCAACGATGTTCTCACAAGCGAAATCGCGGAAAACGCTGCGCTCACTGATTGGCTTCATCGCTATATGTCCTATCTTTCAATATTTAGCGCGATATTATCTACGTTATCTACAGTTAAAAGCAATTGCTGACTGGCTATGTTTTATGCGGCATTAACGAACCTATTTACCTGCGTTTTCGCGATGCAGCTTGCGACGCTCACTACACAACTCGAAAGACACAGCGGCAAGCATTTGGATCTCTCGTCACAAAGTCGCCGTTTCCGATGCACTCATCGCAATTCCAAAATCCAGGAGGCAAGCCTCAACGCGTCTTCGTGCACAACTTGCGCTTGTGGCGGCACCGGCGGAGGTCATGGGATATTGCGAATATCGAGCGGCTTCTCATCGCTGTAGAGATCGATCACGCGACAGTCTGCGCACATACGCAAACGCCCAAGCGCTTTCGGATCGGCAAACATACTGTGACCCGTGAGCTTGCCAATCATCGATTCGACGATCTGCTTGGTGCCAAGCGGTTTGCCGCAGCGTGTGCAGCCCAGAATTTCTGCTTCGTTCAACACGCGTGGTTTCTTTGCTTCGGGTGCGAGATTGAGTTGTGGCGAAAGCGTAATGGCCGATTCCGGGCAAGTCTTTTCGCACAAGCCGCATTGCACACATTTCGCTTCGATGAAGCGAAGCTGCGGCTTTTCAGGGTTATCGGCCAGCGCTCCCTCCGGGCACGCACCCACGCACGCGAGACACATCGTGCATTTGTCCGCGCTGACTTTGATTTCGCCATACGGCGAGCCCGTCACCAGCGGAATTAGCTGCTTCGGCGTCGGTGCATGTTTCAGCAAATGCTCGAACAATGCATCCAAAGTACCGCGTTTGTCGTTCGTAAGATTGAACGTTGCCGCTTCGCGAACAGCGAGTCCGCGAGGCGACGTGAATATGGCTTCGTGGTCGACACTCACACGCGAATCCTGGTATCCCAAAGCCGCAAGTATTGTGTTGGCAACTACCGCCTGAGCGCGAAGCGCGCTGCCATACTCTGGGGCAATTTCGTCGGTGAGCAGCACCTGCACATTGACCGCGCCATAGGCGAAGGCACCCAACCACACGTCCAGACCCGCAGCGCTCGGATGATGCACTGCCATGGGAATCACATGCGCGGGCAGACCATCGCCGCGCCTCGCCAGATTCGCAAGCTCACGCGTACCACCGGTTTCATCGTGGAACAAAACAACCGGATCGCGCCCGCCGGCGCTCGCATACGTGCGAAGCAGCGTCTTAATACGCGAGCCGAGATCGCTCACACGCGGGTACACATACGTAAGCGCGCCCGAGGGACACACGGTCGTACACGCACCACAACCCATGCAAAGCTGCGGTGTCACTTCGATGTGGTCGCCCTTCGGCGCAATCGCTTTGGTCGAACATACGTCGATGCACTGCGTGCACCCAGTTTTCTTGTTGCGCGAATGCGCGCAGATGTTCGACTTGTAGTTAAAGAACTTCGGCTTCTCGAACTCGCCTTTGAGCGTCGCGATTTCGGCAATCGCTTTGATTCGTGCGACGGGGTCGGCACCGGGCGCGAAGTAGCCCTGCGGCGGTTGATGTTGTGTGAAGAATTTCTCTTCTGACAAATTCAAAACGACGTCGAACTTCGCACTACGCCGTGCGACATTTGCCGCGCGAGAAAAGTCAATCGCATTCGCTTCACCGCAGACACTCGCGCAGGTACGATGCGACTTGCATTTGTCGAAATCGATTTGATAAGACAGATCAATCGCACCTTCGGGGCAGGCTTTCACACATGCATTGCAACGCGTACACGCGTCGAGATCAATCGGATTGTCTTGACTCCACGACGCTTCGAACGCACCTAACCAGCCTTTGACTGAAATCCTTGCGCCGCTCACAATCGGATACTCGCGCATCATCGGAAGCTCGGCGTCCGCATTGGTCGCGAGTACGCTTACGTTCACGCTTTCTTTCAGCGCGTCCGCGATCGGCAGCGCATCTTTAAGCGAACCGATAATGAGCGTTTGCCCAGCCGATTGATACGACACCT
Organism: Betaproteobacteria bacterium; assembly: GCA_013298045.1. Classification (GTDB taxonomy): domain Bacteria; phylum Pseudomonadota; class Gammaproteobacteria; order Burkholderiales; family Casimicrobiaceae; genus Casimicrobium. Next base: position 11,914 of record JAAFJI010000032.1, on the reverse strand, counting down.
GCGTCGTCGGCTCCGGCTCCGGCAGCATTGCCTCAGCAATCAGCGCCGCGATCTTTGGCGTTGCAAAACTTGCCTCTTTCGACCAACCTGCTTTCTCTCGAACGTTGAAGAAACGGATCGCAGAAACCTTTGGCGAATCGCTCGCCGTGTCGCCTAACAAACGCGATTCCTGCGTGCATGCAATCACAGCGTCGCCATCGAGATTGCCACCGAACTTTTCAAGCTCGTGCTGACACATCGCATCGTAGGTTTTGACGTCGCTCGCACCTGCGAATTTCGCGGCTTCAACGAGCGAATTTGCGTCTTTGGTGATCGTGCGATTGCAGGAACACAGATGAACTTGTCGTGGCATTGTTTTACTTATCGTGGGTCGTCGGCAATGAATTTTGCGGGCGATGAATTTGTTGGCGCCGCAAGTGCGTTTTCTTCAAAGGACAAGGGCGCGTAGTCGGATTTGAAATCGCCGACGCGTTTGCCATAGCGCTCGTGCGGCAGCGATATCGTCTGCGGTAAATCTTCGCGAACCAGATCAGCCTCATTTGCAAACTGCGTGCTGTCTTGTACGACCGACTTGGATTCGTCGGCTTCGTTTGCAAGCGCCTCGCGCGCCGCAAGCACCGCCCTCCCTTCTTCACTTTCCACATCCACCGCATAGCCGCCCGGTGTCACCACCTGTTCCAGCGGCTTCATGATCGATTTCCATGACGAGAGACCGGCCATTTCTTCTGCAGTAATCGGTTCGAACTTCGTGTAGTCGTCGACATAGGTGTCGAGACCGTCCATCGTGTTGAAGTGCGCGTCCCTGAAAAGTGCTTTAAGCGCTTGTCGCTTAAGCGCTTCGGGGACTTTGGCTTGCATGAACGGCGTGAAATCACGGTCAAGCGCGATATCGGCGAGCGACGGCAGCGGTGCGTCGGTCAACGCAGTTTTCTCTGCCGACGAGGCGTCGGAGGGTGTCACATTTTCGGCAACGGCACTCGCACTTATCGCCGTATCGTTTGTTATTGATACACGGTTTTCATCATTGTTCGGAACAATGTTTTTTTCGCTTACATGCGAACGTTTTAAGCGTGACCACCGTGATAGCGGTGATTCAGTTTCCGGAACGGGGCTGGATGTATCACCCATGACCGAACCCTCTAGCCGCAGGCGAACTCGGAGGCACGATCAGCTCATTACCACTTTCGGCGGGAACCTGACCGCTCCTCGCTGATCCCTGATCCCTGAACGGATCATTGCGCTTCACCTTCTTGCGTACTTCGGGCTTGTAGAACTTGATCGTGTACGCGGCGAGTGCGGCTTGCATCGCCTCAGGCATCGGCACACGATCCACGCGATCACCCGCATCTAGCATACGACCGGCTTCGTTGTACGAGGCGGTAACGACTGACGGACGCGGCAGCGCCTCGCCCTCTTCCATGCGCCACATCACAAAAACGCAGGGTGCGTTCGAGGTGAGATTCAACCAATAACCCTCTCCCTCAGATGGGTGCAAATCCATCAGCGCGCCACGCCAGCGGCAGGCAGCGTCGCCGTCAAGCGTGATGGGTTCGACCGTCAGCGTTGGCGTATGTTCGAGCGCATCTGCAGCTTCGTCGTCGAGATCCACCGACGCTGCCTCCCACTGAAAATCGATCCAGCGACTGACCAGAGTGCGTTTGCGCAACGCGACCGCGACCGGCCAAAGCACTTTGGCCGGAATCGCGTCGGGAAGATGGGTAGGCAATTCGCTCACGCGGGCGAATCTAGCAGAAGCACCCGACCGCTCCGGTCGGGGTTCTCGCGATAACGAACTAACTATCGCTTTTTCGATGCCGCGGGCGGCGCGCCTGCAACTTCACGCAACGAAAACTTCGCCACCATTTCGCGGGTGAGCGAATCCATCGTTTCCAGCAAACGCTCGCTGGTACGAGCGACCGTCGCCTTTTGTGCGTCCGACGGATTGTCGATCACCCGAGCTGCGGTCTTGAAAAAATCGATCTGCACGGCGGCGAGCTCGACCTCGTCGTTGATCTCGGGGAACTCCTGGGATTGCGCCGCGAACTCGCGCATCACGGTCTCGAAGTCCTTGAGCGCCCGTTCGTACGAGCCGCGCACTTCCGGCGTTTTCATCCCGGTTTGGTAGAAAAAGTAGAACTTGCTCGCGCGCTGCGAGAGCATGCGCTGACGACCGGCAAGCGCGATCAGCGATGCTCCGGGTGCGCCGCTGCTGGGTAGCGACTTGACCAACGCCTCGGCCGCTGCGAGGGTCTCGTCGCTCGATTTAAGTACGCTTGGTAGCGCATCGCGCGTCACGGCAGCATTTGCAGCCGCAAGCATCGCCACTGCCGCACGTTCAACTTCCGCCAGCGCTTTCGCGCTTTCTGGCGGCAGATTTGCGCCGCGCAAGAGCGCAATGTTTCCACTGAAGCGTTTGGACGACGCGGCCAGAATCTCAGCCGATTGCGGCGGCAACACGCCGAGCGCGAGCTGTGCGTAGCCCTTTGCGATCCGCTGCGAGAGCATCCTGAGCGCGGTCGCGTTGTTGAGTGTGTCGGCAGCACCGACGCTGATCGCCGAGGCTTGCGCGCTGAGCGTGACCGATGCGCCGGCGGCGGCGAATGCGCACAGCGATGCTGAAGCAAGCAGCCATTGGCGGCGAGATGACTCGCGTAAAGAAAGTTCGAGTGTGCTGACGTCGATTTGTGCTGATGTACGGGTAAAAATTTTGCCCATGATGGGCTCCTCTCGGGTGAAACAACCGAGCGGCTTTCCGCAACGCGCATGCCAAAGTCATGAGTTTTTCAGCCCACCTCCCCAAATGGGTAGGAAGCGCACCGGTTTGACGCGACGGCAGGCGTTGCGCCTTTCGCGAAACCATTCAAATCGTCAGATTCGAAAGAATATTTACACGCCCCATTGAAGCGTCATTCAAACCAAAAAACTCTAAGAACTGCCCATGTACTTTTGTGACAGTTTCTTCTTTCTTTCCGGGGCTTAAAGCGGTGTTTCCGCCAAATTCGCAAAAAACTTGCGTTTGTCCCCGCTGGCTGAAGCGACTCCGCATCGGCCGCTGCAAAAACGTCGGGTAAACCCACCGACCAAATTCGGCACGATGCCGCAGTTTGTCCTGCCAAATTCAGTACGTTCTGCGTGGCTGCCAACACTTCGGCATGATCCGCTGCGGCCGCTCGCACGCGGTTTCGCCATCGCCATCAATCAAGTTTGATGTTGGCTGCCCTGATAACCCTCGTCCAGCGCTCGTTCTCGCTCTTGATCAGTGCTGCGAATTCGCCCGGTGTTGAGGACACCACGTTGGAGCCGCTCGCTTCGAGCTTCGATCTCACGTCCGCGCGTGCGAGCGACTTTTGCAGCGCCTCCGATAGCCGTTTAACAACATCGGCAGGCAGGTTCGGCGGCGCGACGACGCCCTGCCAACCCGAGGTTTCGAGCCCCGGAAATCCCGCTTCGCGAGCCGTCGGCACATTCGGCAATTCCGGATTGCGTTCTTTGCCTGTGACATAAATCGCTTTGAGCTTTCCACCTTTGATATTGGGCATGACGACCGAGGCAACGTCAACGAGCAAATGCGCGCTGCCGCCCATGAGATCGGTGAGCGCAGGGGCGCTGCCTTTGTAGGGCACGTGCGTCAATTTCAAACCGGCTTGTGCATTCAGGAGCTCGCCGTTCAGATGCGTGATCGATCCCGAACCGCCGGAGGCGAAATTCGGATTCGGATGCGCTTTGGCCCACGCGATGAATTCGGTCATCGTGTTCACTGGGAGCGAGGCGGGGATCGCGGCGATGTAGGACGCGCCGCTCGTTTGCCCGATCGGCGTGAAGTCCTTCGTCGGGTCGTACGCTTTCTTCTCCGCCATGTTCGGCGCGAGCGCAAACGGACCCAAATTCGCGATCAGAATCGTCGAGCCGTCGGCGGGCATGCGCACCAGTTCTTGCGCCGCGACCACGCCGCCCGCGCCGGGTTTGTTTTCCACGATGACGGTCGTTTTGAGCTCATCTTGCAGCGCGGGCTGCAAGGTGCGCGCGATCAAATCGATCCCGCCGCCCGGCGGGAAGCCGACAATGATTTTCACCGGCTTGTTCGTTTGCGCACTGGCGAGTGTTGCGAGTGTGACCGCAACGCCGAACGTGGCGATCCGATTTACGAGCGAATGCATCGATCCTCCTTGTGTTGTTTTTGCGATTCGTATCGTACTCCACGAACGAACGGCAGGCGCGGAATTGGACGCGCTTCGCGATTGAGCGCGCCAAACCGCGCGCCTACCAATCGGGCACAACCAGCGCGCCTCCTACTAGAATCAACGCTTTCGAACAGCGCTTTTCACCGACACCGCTCATGTTCTCGTCGGAATTTCTTCTTCGCGCGCGACACCTTCGGGTGGAAAACGAAATCACCCTTTTCGCGTGATTCGGCGTTTCATTGCTCAAATACTGGGCAAGCGCCCCTCGAACCACAGCGATTCAAGCACAATACAGCACTCGGCATCACTGCCCAATTAAATTTGGCGATGTGATTAATAAAGTGTATTTTCGAAAAATAATGAATTTAGCGTAATCGCCATATTTAATGGGGCAATACGCGATAAAGTTGAATTATGGAAAAACTACAGTCTGTCCGGGGCATGAACGACGTTCTCCCCGACGAATCCCGCAAATGGGAATTTTTTGAAGAGTCCGTCACCAAGATCGCGCGGCAGTACGGTTATCGCAACATGCGCGCGCCGATCGTCGAGCACACACCGCTCTTCGTGCGCTCGATCGGTGAAGTGACCGACATCGTCGAGAAGGAGATGTATTCCTTCGAAGACAAATTGAACGGCGAGAAACTTACGCTGCGGCCAGAGTTGACCGCCGGCCTCGTGCGTGCAGCGATTGAAGCGAATCTCACGTACAACGGCCCGGTTCGGATTTACAACATCGGTGAAGTGTTTCGTCACGAGCGTCCGCAGAAAGGGCGCTATCGTCAGTTCAATCAGTTCGACGTGGAGTGTTTCGGCTTTGATGGCCCGGACGTTGATGCTGAATTGATGATCATGACGGCGCGCATCTGGAAAGCGCTCGGCATTGACGATGTGCGGCTTGAAGTCAACTCGCTTGGCAATACCGAAGAGCGCAACGCCTATCGCGCGAAACTGATTGCGTATTACGAAGGCAACCTCACCGCGCTTGACGACGAAGCGAAGCGTCGTTTACACACGAACCCGATGCGAATTCTCGATAGCAAAGTCGCGAGCGTGATCGAAGTGAACAAAGGCGCGCCCGTGTTGCTCGATTCGCTTGAAGCGGAGTCGCGTGCGCATTTCGACGGTTTGCAACAGTTGCTGAACGAAGCGGGCGTCGCCTTCGTCGTGAACCCACGCATCGTGCGCGGCATGGATTACTACAACCGAACGGCTTTCGAGTTCGTAACGGAGCGCTTCGGCAATCCGCTCACCGTCTGCGGCGGCGGTCGCTACGATGGGCTTTTCGAGCAATTGGGCGGCAAACCGACGCCTGGCATCGGCTACGGCATGGGCGTCGAACGTGTGCTGATGATGATCGAGGATTCGGTGGCGTTCGGGCAGTTGGACGCGTACCTGGTCCACGCAGGCGATGCCGCACGGATCGCCGCCGGAAAGCTCGCGGAAACCTTGCGCGATGCGGGTTTGGCGGTCGCGCAACATGCCGGTGGCGGCTCGTTTAAGAGCCAAATGAAGAAGGCCGACGCGAGCGGTGCACGCTATGCGCTGATCGTTGGCGACAACGAAGCGGCGGCGGGCACTGTCGCCGTAAAACCCCTCAGAGACGCGTCTGGTGCGCCCATTCAGGGCGAACAGGCGATAATTGCGGGTTACCAAGTCGCGGCGCGCTTGCGCGACGCGAAATAAGCTCGGAGTTGCGGTGCGCATGCGCCGCGCTCGCTCTGATTCCTGATCCCTGAATTCTGATTCCTGAACATGGCTGCATACGATCTCGACGAACAAGAAAAACTGGGCGACCTCAAAGCCTGGTGGGCACGCAACGGCAATATCGTGACTGGCATCGTGGTGGTGCTCGCCATCGCGGTGGCCGGCACGCAAGGCTGGAAGTGGTGGAACAAGAAGCAGGCAGGCGAAGCCGCCACGCTCTATTTCGCGATCAGCGAAGGCATCACCAAGAACGAAGCCGCGAAAGTGAAAGACGCGAGCGCACAGCTGCTTGAGAAATTTCCATCGACCGGCTATGCGCCACGCGGCGCGTTGTTGGCGGCGAAAGCCTCGTTCGATGCGGGCGATCTCGATGGCGCGAAAAAGCAGCTCGAATGGGTGGTCGCAAACAGCGGTGAAGATGAGCTCAAAAGCATCGCCCGCCTGCGCCTCGCGTCAGTGCTGATGGACAAAAAAGAGTTCGACGCCGCGCTTGCAACGCTCGACGGCAAACATCACGTGTCGTTTGCCGGGCTCTTTCTCGACGCTCGCGGCGATGTGTTTAAGCTACAAGGGAAGTTCGGCGACGCGCGCACTGCGTACGAAGAGGCTCTTAAGAAACTCGACGTCAAGGGGCAGCAAAAGCAACTCACGCAAATGAAGCTTGACGCGCTTCCGGTCGCAGCGGTCGCTGTCGTCGCGCCGTCGCCCTCACCTGCGCCAGCGGCGAACGCCGCAGCGACAGGCAAAGACGAAGTCAAAAAATAATTTGAGAAATCAAGGGCTTATGAACTTGTCACGCGCAAAATTAGCAACACTTCTGTTGATTGCCCCATTAACATTGGGTTTGAGCGGATGTGGCGGCTTGTCCATATTTAGCTCAAAGGTCGATAAGCCCCCGCTGCCTGCGGCTTCAAACACGGTAGTCATTAGCCCGACCTGGTCGGTGACGCTCGGCGGCAGCCATAACGTGCCGCTTTTGCCGGCGCTTGCCGATGACAAAGTGTTTGCGGCGCATCCGGACGGCACGATTGTTGTAGTCGACGAGAAAACCGGCGCGCAGGTTGCGCGCTTTGCACTGCCGAGCGGTTCCGGTCGTGTCGCGGGCGGCGTTGGCGTTGGCGACGGGCTAGTCGTAGTCTCGACACAAAAAGCCGAAGTATTTGCATTTGATGCGGGCGGCGTCCAGAAATGGCGCGTGCGGGTTCCGACTGAATCCATCGTGCCCGCGAGTGTGGCTGGCGGCGTTGTCGTGATCGCGATGATCGACGGCAACATCATCGGGCTCGACGCCAAGGACGGCGCTCGCAAATGGGTTGTCCAGCGCCAGATTCCATCGCTTACCGTGCGCGCAGGCTCGATTCCGGTGGCGACCCGGGGCGGTGCCTTCATCGGAACGCCGACCGGTCGGCTCCTCGCGTTCGATCTAGCCACCGGCGCGGTGGGCTGGGAGGCTACGGTTGCAAATCCAAAAGGTGCCTCCGAACTTGAGCGTTTGATTGACGTCGCCGGTCGCCCGGTGCTAGATGCCACACGGGTGTGCGCATCCGCCTATCAAGGCCGCGTCGGCTGCTTCGATCTCGCTCGCGGGACACCGCTTTGGTCGCGCGACATCGGTTCACTCTCTGGCGTCGTTGCCGACGATAAGAACGTGTTCCTGACCGATGACAAGGGCGTCGCCTACGCGCTAGATAAATCGACCGGTGGCACGCTCTGGAAACAGGACGTACTCGCCGGACGCATCGCAACCGGCACTGCGCTTGTGGGACGGGTGTTGATGGTGCAGGACATCGAAGGCAATCTGCACGCGGTGAACAAAGCCGACGGCAAGATTGTTGGGCGCGTACTCGGCGCAACTTACGCAGCGGTCGGCGGCTTGAGTCAGGGCAGCGAGACCGCCATTGCGATCACCAAATCCGGGCAACTCGTCGCGCTCTCCGCGCGCTGATTTTTCCCACGATTTCGCCTAAAGAGCCTGCGGCGTGCTGCCCACCATCGCCATTGTCGGTCGTCCAAACGTTGGTAAATCGACTCTATTCAATCGACTGACCCGCTCGCGAAACGCGCTGGTCGCCGACTTTCCGGGTCTCACCCGCGACCGGCAATATGGGCACGGTCGCATCGATCATCGCAAGTTCGTGGTGATCGATACCGGTGGTTTCGAACCGGTCGCGAAGGAAGGCATTCTGAAAGAGATGGCGCGGCAGACGATGCAAGCGCTGGATGAGGCCGATATCGTCGTCTTCCTGGTGGACGGTCGCGCCGGTGTGACACCACAAGACGCTCGCATCGCCAATCTGCTGCGCAAGCTCGGTCGCCCGGTCTATCTCGCGGTCAACAAAACCGAAGGCATGCAAGAGGCGCGCGTCACCGCCGAATTCTTTGAACTCGGGATCGGCACGCCGTACGGCATTTCGGCGGCGCACGGCGAGCGCGTCAACGCGCTCTTCGAATTCGCACTCGAAGAACTTGAAGCGAAGAATGCGCCCACGATCGACAACGACGCCCCGGAAACCTACGAAGTCGCCGCAAGCGAGGAGCCTGCATCGGTCGGCGACGACGGCGGCGAGCCGCTCGTCATTACCGAGCCACCACCGAAAAGCAAAATTGCAGTCGTAGGTCACCCAAACGTCGGCAAAAGCACACTGGTCAACGCGCTCCTCGGCGAAGAGCGTGTGATCGCCTTCGACGAGCCCGGCACCACGCGCGATTCGATTTATCTCGATTTCACCTATAAAAAACGCAACTACACGCTGATCGACACGGCGGGCGTGAGAAAGCGCGGAAAAGTCACCGACACGATCGAGAAATTCTCGGTGGTGAAGACCCTGCAAGCAATGGAAGACGCAAACGTCGTCGTGTTCATGATCGATGCAACGCTCGGCGTGACCGATCACGACGTCCAGCTGGCGAGCTTCGTACAGGAAGCCGGTCGGGCGCTTGTCATCTGCCTCAACAAATGGGACATCGCCGACGCCGAGGCACGCAAGCGGCTCAAAGACGACTGCGAACGGAAACTCTACTTTGTCGATTACGCGGAAACGCTCACCGTCTCGGCACGTACCAAACAAGGACTCGACAAAGTGATGCTCGCGGCCAATCGAGCCATTGCCTCGGCGTTTAAGAAGCTCTCGACGCCGCAGCTGACCCGCGCGCTTCAGGACGCGGTCGTCAAGCAGCAACCGCCGCGCGTAGGCACCGTTCGCCCGAAAATGCGCTACGCCCATCAAGGCGGCAGCAATCCGCCGCTGGTCGTCATCCATGGCAACGCGATCGATCGGCTCAACGCGACTTACCTGCGCTACCTTGAGCGGCACTTCCTAGATGCGTTTTCGCTCACCGGCACGCCGCTGCGGCTGGAGATGCGCGTCGGACACAACCCCTACGCCGAGGGCGTTGCCGGACGCGGCCCGAAGGCCCCCGGTAGTCGCGCGAAGCCTTCGCCGCGTACAACAAAGAAGCCCGGCGCACGCACGGCCACGAAAACGCCACGCGTCAAACCCTAGCGACGTTCGCAACAAAAACGCGTTAGCATTGTTTATTCGTTGTTTTCCATGACAATGTCTTGAACTTCGACGAATAAGCGCTATCTGACGAATAGAACGCTGAGACTGCAAATATCCCGTTGCAGGCGACAGCGTCCACCCAACAATAATTGGCGGAGAATAAGAAGTGAGCAACAAAGGACAGTCCCTCCAAGATCCTTTCCTCAACACCCTGCGTAAAGAGCACGTTCAGGTTTCGATTTACCTGGTCAACGGCATCAAGTTGCAAGGTCAAGTCGAATCGTTCGATCAATACGTAGTTTTGCTGAAAAACACGGTGACGCAGATGGTGTACAAGCACGCGATCTCGACCATCGTCCCGGCGCGTGCCGTGTCGATTCCGCATGGAGACGAAACCCCTGAGTAAGCGCGACCCGGACGCGGTGTCCGGCGATGTGGCCACACGTACGAGAGCTGGCGCGCGCGGCGGGCTTGAGTTCGAGCGCCGCCGTGGCAATGATCGCGCGGTGCTCGTTCAGCTCGCGCTCGGCAAGACGCTTTCGGTCGATGTCGCCGAGGATCTCGAAGAGCTTCAAGCGCTGGTGAGTTCCGCCGGAGCCGACGTCGTTGGCACCGTCACCGGACGTCGTGCAACCCCTGATCCTGCCCTCTTTGCCGGTAGCGGCAAAGTCGAAGAAATCGCAATGACAGCGAGCGGCGGCGAGGCGGAGCTGGTGATTTTCAATCACTCGCTCTCCGGCGCGCAGGAGCGCAATCTCGAGCGCGAGCTGCAATGCCGTGTTGTTGATCGGCGCGCGCTCATCCTTGACATTTTTGCGCAACGGGCGAAGAGTGCGGAGGGCAAGCTTGCGGTTGAACTTGCGCAGCTTCAGCACCTCTCAACTCGGCTGGTGCGCGGCTGGTCCCACCTTGAGCGCCAACGCGGCGGAATTGGGCTGCGCGGACCGGGTGAAAAACAGCTCGAAATGGATCGGCGGATCATTGGCGACAAAATTCGCGGACTGCGCGAACGCCTGGACAAAGTCGAGCGGCAGCGCCGAACGCAGCGCCGCCAGCGTGAACGATCACGTACGGTCTCGATCGGGATCGTTGGTTACACCAATGCCGGCAAAAGCACGCTTTTCAATCGTCTCACCGCCGCAAAAACGTACGCCGCCGATCAGCTTTTCGCGACCTTGGACACCACCGTTCGCAAACTCTATGTGCCGGATGCGCAACCGTTGGTGCTCTCCGATACGGTTGGCTTCGTGCGCGCGCTACCGCACGAGCTGGTGGAGGCCTTCAAGGCAACGCTGCTCGAAGCGGTCGAATCGGATTTGCTACTTCACGTGGTGGACGGTGCGAGCGAGCAACGAGAACAGCAAATCGAGACGGTCAACGCCGTGCTTGATGAAATCGGTGCCACTGACGTGCCGCGCTTGATCGTGGTCAACAAGTGCGACCTGTCCGGACTGACCAACGACGCCGGTCGAATCGAAATCAATCCGGCGACCAATCTGCCAGCTCGCGTGTTCGTCTCTGCGCGAACCGGCGAGGGTATTCCTGCGCTACGGGCATGCTTGCAAGCACATTTCCCGAACCCAACTCATTCTTTTGAGGCACCCGTCGAAACTCACGCTGCGATTGCAGCAAATTGAGAGCTCGGTGCGTGCTAAAAAACGCTTTCTCCCGAACACTTCCAAGAAACATTCACCGCATGAACGCGACTTCGAGCAATCCGCTCGCCAAGCTCTGGAACACGATCAAGCTGTCGTTGAACGACCCGCAATGGGGGCGACGCCCCGGCGACAAGCCGACGCCACCGTCTGCCGCTGACGAGGAAAAACCCGCTGCGCCGCCACCGGCGGAACAAAAGCCATCTGGCGGCGGCGGAAAGAAGCCGGATGGCCCGCCCGATCTCGATGAAATTCTCAAGAAAGCCAACGAGAAAATTTCCGGCCTGTTTGGTAACAAAAATAACAACCGACGCCCCAATAGCTCTGGCGGTGGCAACGGTCCGACTATGCCCTCGATTTCACCTCAATTCGCGGCGGGCGGCATGTTGATTGCGGCATTGATTGCCGTAGGTTTATGGCTTGCGAGCGGTTTTTATCAAATCGTTGAAGGTCAACGCGGCGTTGTTCTCCGATTCGGCAAGTACTCAGAAACCACAACCGCCGGTCTGCGCTGGCATGTGCCCTGGCCGATCGAAGCGGTCGAAAAGGTCAACTTAAGCCAGGTGCGCTCGGTGGACATCGGATTCAGAGGCACGCAGAAGACGCGCGACGCAAAACAGGCGCAGATGCTGACCGAAGACCTAAACATCATCGACATTACGTTTTCGGTGCAGTATTTCCTCTCCGACGCTCGCGCGTTCCTTTTCAACCATCGCAAGCCCGACGAAGCCGTCATTCAAGCCGCTGAAACCGCGATGCGTGAGGTTGTTGGAAAACGCAAAATGGATTTCCTGCTCAACCAAGGCCGCGAGGAATTCGCTGGCGCGGCGCAAAAGCTGATGCAGGAACTGCTCAACCGCTACGGCAC
>JAAFJI010000319.1 GCA_013298045.1 Betaproteobacteria bacterium | reverse complement strand
TATGTCGCTTACCGATTTCTTTATCGGTTGTTTCGACGCCCAGCTCGCAGACTACGGTTTTGGCCTTGCCAGCCCCCGGGAAGCGCACTTGCGCGGCAGCCAAGTTTCGTTCACCCATCCGCAAGGCTATGCCATCATGCAGGCGCTCATCGAGCGTGGTGTGATCGGCGATTTTCGTGCGCCCGACATTCTGCGCTTCGGGTTCGCGCCGCTGTATCTATCGCATCGCGATGTCGCGAATGCGATCGCAATCGCGGCTGAAATCATGCGCAGCGGTAGCTGGCGCGACCCGAAGTACGCGCAGAAGAAAGCAGTGACGTAGTCCACTACTGAACGTTCAGTGCGGCTTTAGGCGCGGACTTGGACGCGCTTAGTCGTCGGCAAGCGCGTCCAGGTCCGCGCCCATGTGTTGGTGAGTGACCGGATCGCTTGTCGAATCAGCGTTGCGGCATGTCTTTCGTGCCGTAGCCTAAGCTCACTGTCGCGTCGTCCGGGATCGAAGGCATGCTCGCATTCCACGCCTCCCATGCGGTCGTCATCGACGCAAATCGTGTAGGTTCACGCGTCGCGAGATTCGCGCGTTCGCGCTCGTCGCTTCGCAAGTTAAACAGGTAGTCGATGCCATCGACGCGCAGGTATTTCCAGTCGCCTGTGCGATGCGCACGTTGGCCCCGATGATTCATGCGCCAGAACAGTGGTCGATCAAACGCGTGCGCCGGATCATGCAACATCGGCGCTAGCGACACACCGTCGAACGGGTAGCGTTCGTCGGCGCGCGCGCCGCCCAATTCGAGCATGGTGGCCGACCAATCCATCGTCATACAGAGTTGCTCGCTTACGCTACCGGCGCGAATCACGCGCGGCCAATGGGCGATCCAGGGCACACGAATGCCGCCTTCGGTGAGATCCATCTTGCCGCCCACCAGCGGCCAGTTGTCGCTGAAGCGCTCGCCGCCGTTGTCGCTAGTGAACACGATCAAGGTGTTGTCGAGTCGATTGGCGTCGCGCAACGCCTCGACGATCCAACCAATGCCCTCATCCATGTGATGAATCATCCGGCGGTAGGTGTCGATGTTGCCGCCGTGCAGGTGAAACAGATTGTCTTTGACCTGCGCCGCGACGGCCTCATCGTCGCGCGTCTCCCACGGCCAGTGCGGTGCGGTGTAGTGCACGCTCAAGAAAAACGGCTGGTTCGCACTGCGGCGCACGAACTCGGCACTTCGCGTCGAAATCAGATCGGTGAGATAGCCGGGGGTCGGCGCTTCCTGCTCGTCGGCGTAGAGATCGTGCGAGCCATTGTTTGCGCAGTGTGAAAAGTAATCGACGCCACCGGACATGGGCCCAAAAAACTCGTCGTAGCCGCTTCTGAGCGGACTGAAATACGGCGGGTAGCCCAGATGCCACTTTCCAAACAGCGCGGTGCGATAGCCCGCAGCACGCAGCATCGAGGGCAGGCTTGGATGCTCGGCCGGCAGCCCGAGTATTTGGCTGCCTTTGCTTTTGCTGTTGATCGGTTCTTCGGTCGCGCCGCGCAGTCGGTATTGATATCGCGCCGTCATCAGCGCGAAGCGCGTCGGCGAACACACCGGCGAATTGGCGTAGCCTTGCGTGAGCTTAAGCCCGTTTTGAGCGAGCCGATCAAGCACCGGCGAGACCGCGCCAAACGAGCCGTCGCGACCGCCGTAGCAGCCAAGATCGGCGTAGCCAAGGTCATCGGCGACGATGAAAACGATGTTCGGTCTGGCGTCGGTCATTGCCAATTCCAGTTCGAAGCGCGGCGGTCAATCGAATTTAAGCCCTGCTTTTTGCACGACGGGAACCCATTGCGATTTGAACGCGGCGAGCGTTGCGCGGGTTTGCTCTTGATTCGCGCTGACTGGCTCGGTCTTGAGCGCAGCAAGTTTTTCGCGCACTGCGGCTGTTGCCATCAGTGCGCTGATCTCGCGCGATAGGCGCGCGACGCGATCGGCGGACATTGTGGACTTAGCGTAGAACGTGTTCCAACCAGCCGCTTCCAGATTGAGTCCTTGTTCCTTGAGCGTCGCAATAGTCGGCACAATCCGACTGCCGCCGGAGGTGGCTAGGATGCGCAGCTTGCCGCCCTCGTGTTGCGGCAGCACGCTGTCGAGCGCATCAATCGCCACCGGAATGTGACCGCCGAGCAGGTCGTTGGCGAGCGGCGCAGAGCCTTTGTAGCCAATGACCGGCACATCGGTTGCGGCCGCCTGTGCGACCATCAGCGCAAAGAAATGGGGAATGCTCCCGGTCGCTGGGACGCCGAACGACGGCTTGTTTTTCGCGTCCTTTAACCAGCGCACGAGCTCGCCCATCGATTTCGCTTCGTGCGTAGCGTTGACAGCGACCGCCATTTCGTAGCGAGAGACCTGCGAGACGGGTGTGAAATCGGCGTCCGGATCGTAGCCATTGTTGCTGTACACGAGCGGGGCAATCACCATCAGCGCCGGGTTGACCAGCACGAGCACATTCGCATCGTTGGGCATCCGCTTGACTTGCTGCATCGCGAGTCGCCCACCGGCACCCACCATGTTCTCCACGATCACTGAGCCGCCCAACTTCGTTTGCAGTTCTGCAGCGACGATCCGCGCGACGAGATCCGACGAGCCGCCTGGCGGGTAGGGAACGACGAGCCGCAGCGTGTTGTCCTGCGCGTTTGCGCACGCGGCAAATGCGATCGCGCAGAGCGCGGAGCCCGCGCGGGCGACCCAGGTGAAAAGGATGCGAGATATCAAGGCGAGCCTCCGGTAGCGTTGCGACCGATCCGTGGCGACCGATCAAGGGAATACGACGAGTCTATGCCGCAACGCGCGATTCGCGCGGGTCGCCCGTTGACGAATCGAAACCGGTCGCCTGGCGGTGAGCATGTGCGCACGAGACCAGTCGGGTTCGCTTGGATCGAATTTCGGGACTATCGAGACCAGGTTGCGAGCGTGAGCGACTCAGTCGCCTGAGTCATGCTCAACTTTGACCATTTTCGCCGCGTCAAAACTTGTCTCACGCAAATTAACCAATAGAATCTAGTGTCAGCCGAAAGGCGTCGAATGCTAGATTTTATGGGGCAAAGCAAGCAATAGATGTTCGCGAAACTGCAACGACGCGATCAGACCGCCAGCAGGCTCTTTCGGTACTTGTTCAAATCACCAAGCGACTCGATGCTCTTGCCAAAGAGGGCGGACAAATTGTGAAGAATCATCTTCACCACTTTGCCTTCCCACTCTTTGTCGAAGTTGATTTGCTGATCCAG
>JAAFJI010000318.1 GCA_013298045.1 Betaproteobacteria bacterium | reverse complement strand
TCAAACGTCTCGTCTGCGTCGCCCATCCAATCCATCGGATACACACCCGCTTGAACATATCGATGAAACGTCGACCACGGCCAATCGGCAACGCGTGTCACATGACCATGTTTCACCGGATTCGAATGCACGTAATCCACGCAACGCGCAAAATCGGCCTCATCGCGCACCGTGTGTTCATAAAACCGCCGTTGCCACAGCGTGCTTTCGCGATGCGTGCGTTTTGAATCGTTGATCCAGTCGTCGCGTTTGCGATCGGCGAGTAACACCGACACCGTGCGTTTGACTTGCGACCAACGGGCTGAGTAATCTGTATCGCCTGGCTGCAGCGTCCACACCGCATGCAAATGATCGGGCATCAACACCCATGCGTCTACCGTGAACGGTCGCGTTGTGCGACAGCGCTCAATCGCATCGCGCAACGCCGCGCGAGCGTCGGGTTCGATCAACCACGGCTCGCGACGATACGTGACCACGGTGAAGAAATACGTGCCGCCCGGAACGAACACGCGACGATAATTTGACATTGCACAAGATTATCGTAGGGTGGGCACCCCGTGCCCACCAACGTAGTTTGAATGATGCGAGAGAATAGTTGCACTCAGTCGATTTACAGAGGGGCGTAGCGTGCGAATAATTTCCTTCGAGTTCTCACATATCAAGGCGTTCAAAAACCTCAAATTCGACTTAGCAAAGACTGCTGTATTGGTTGGCCAGAATGACCACGGCAAGTCGTCGATTTTGAAAGCTATTGATATCGTCATGAATCAACTGAGTGACGATGCAATCAACGCGGGCGTGTTGCATCCGGATCTGGCGGAAGTTCTATTGCCGATTACAAATAACCAGGCGAAGGCACGACGGATCACGATTAACTACGAAACGAACGGAAAAGAGAAGCAGCTGCACGTGACGGTTCGCAAGGATTTGACTTTTACGCTTTTGGAGAAAGTCGAGAGAAATGCGAAAACGTCAACCGGCGCGGTGAGCGCGTTGAAGGCTCTCCGTGAAAGGAATATTTTTGTACTTATTCCAGCGCTTCGAGACGCATCATCCCTAGAGTTTCGCGAACTCTTTGCTCATCAACTACGCGAACATGGGCTCGCAAAAATGATCCCTCAGAAGGCTGGCGGGACACCAAAAGAGTATCGAATACTCAAGGAGATTCGCGATAAAGTTTCGACAACAATAAAGCCCTATATCGATGGAAAGCTCCTCCCGCAGATTAAGAGCAATTTTGGTTTTACAACACAGCATGAGCTAGCGCTGCGGTTTGATGTCGACGTTTCCGACGTAGGGGATTGGATTCTTGATAACTTGAGATTGGGATTTCAGTTGTCGTCAAACGACGCCTCGACGCTGGCGTTATCTGAATCTGGAACTGGGGTGCAGAGCGGCGCATTGCTGGCGCTCCACAGGTTGCAGCTTGATGCTAAGCAAAGCCCTGAGACGCAATACATCTTGGCCATCGAAGAGCCTGAGGCATTTCTTCACCCGCAACGGCAAAAAGAGCTGTATCAAAACATTTTGACAACGACGTCCGGAAATCTACGAGTGTTGGTGACTACCCATAGCCCATACATCGTGGCTGAAACTCCGTTCAATCGCCTCGGATTGGTGAAACGCGATGGAGATTATTCTTTCTTGCACGTTCCGGATATCGCGTCGATACAGGACGAGGAAATCTTTAACTACTACGGTAACGAAGTCAACGCACATCTTTTTTTCGCGGAAAAGCTAGTGCTAGTTGAAGGTGAATCCGACGCGCTTGTCTTGAAGACACTTCTGAAAAAGCGCCTAGGCGCAGAGGCTCACCGCGTAACAGTTCTCTCGGCGGCAGGAAACCGAAATTTTTCTCCGTATCTGAGAATGATGCGTGCTTGGCACAACGCGCGGATTCCACACCTAATAGTTACAGACTTTGATTCGCTGACGAAATCTACAGACAGAGCAGTGATACAGGGCGCCAAAGATGCTGGTTACAGCATGGAACTCGAAGAAGCGTTTAAGCAAACCGTTGACAAGGCTCTGGAGGTCGGTAACGCAGCGGCTTTCGAGGGGGCCGCGATTGACGCGACCAAGAAATTTGCCGCTACGGGTTTGAATGTATTTGTGTTTTCGTCTGATTTGGAATATTCACTTCTTACCGCTAGCAACAAAAACGAATTCGTTAAAGTCTTGAATTCGTTGTCAAAAACTGGCGTTGACTATTCCACGGGGTATGACATCGATTCGCTAAAGCGTCAGATTGGCAGCAAAGGAATTCCTCTTAACCCGATTAGTGAGCCTCCGTTCAAAAAGCCGTTTATTCACAAGAAGCTTGCGGACACGATCAATCTCGAAACCGCGCACCCAGATTTAACGCGCTTGTTGGACATGATCACCAAGTTGGGCTGATTGCGACGAGCGGACGAATTTCGCAGCGTGAACACCCCGTACCCGCGTGATCCGTTGTGCAACGGTTTGGTGGGCAGGGGCTGCCCACCCTACGGTTTTGCACGCGCAGCGCGAAGCGCTTCTTTCGCAATTTTGTTTACCGCATTCATTCGCGCGATTGCCGCGACACGTTCTTCCCACGTTCGCGCTCGTTGCGCGTTACGAAAGGATTGTTTCGTGCGCTCAATCAAGACTTGGCGGTTTTCGTCGGTATCTTGCAAATTAAATCCCTCCGGAAGCGCTTCGTTGGTTCGCTTGCCAACGCTTGGTGGGCACGGGGTGCCCACCCTACGACGAACCGCTCAATCCTCTTTCCGCAACTGCGGAAACAAAATCACGTCGCGAATCGTTGGTGAGTTGGTGAACAGCATCGCTAGGCGATCGATGCCGATGCCTTCGCCCGCCGTTGGCGGTAGGCCGTACTCCAACGCCTTGATGTAATCCGCGTCGTAGAACATGGCTTCTTCGTCGCCGGCGTCTTTGGCTTTGCTTTGCGCTTGAAATCGGGCGGCTTGGTCTTCGGGGTCGTTGAGTTCTGAGAAGCCGTTGCAAATTTCGCGGCCGGTGATGAAAAGCTCGAAACGGTCGGTGACTTCGGGGTTCGCGTCGTTCGCGCGGGCGAGTGGGGAGACGTCCGTCGGGTGCGCGATGATGAAGGTGGGCTGAATCAATTTCTCTTCGGTGTTGGCTTCGAAGAGTTTCAATTGCAGAACGCCTAAGCCATCCGTGGCGCGCACTTCTTCGCCCGCCTTCTTCACGGCATTGCGCAGGAACTCCATGTCGTTCAACTCGCTTTCCGTGTACTGCGGGTTGTACTTCATGATCGCTTGCGCCATGGTGAGGCGATCGAAGGGTTTGCCGAGATCGATATCGAGTTCGCCGAACTTGATCGTCGTGGT
>JAAFJI010000317.1 GCA_013298045.1 Betaproteobacteria bacterium | reverse complement strand
GTAGTCATCGCCACGCGGCGTCGCTGCGTCGGGATAACTCGGATCGAAGCGAAAATCTTCGTCGTCGAGCGCGAATACGCGCTGAAACTTGTCGGTCGGCGGCACACCGACCGAGACCAGCGCTTCATGCACCGTATCGAGCACCGTGGTCTTGAACTTCGCAGTTTGTTGTTTACGGACGGTGAGCGTTACGAATGGCATGGTTGTTCCCTGCGTGTTAAACAGCGGTCGTTGCGCACGAACGTTGTGTCGTCGCGCAAGGCGTCGCAACGGATCGACGAAATAGCCACGCAACCATGTCTTCGATTAAGCCAGAGACCGCCTCGCGACGAAGCGCTTGCGCCCGCTGTTTTGCACTGTCGTGGAGTGTTGCGAGTGCTTCGCTACTGAGCGATTGCGAGCCCGAAAACGTTGTCTTGTTGGTCGATGGATGATTCATGATGTGTTCCTTTCGTTTCGATGGGTGAACTTTATTTGCAAACCCAAATACCGGAAACAGCGGCAAACGCACTTTGCTTTTGCATAATTTGCAAAACAAGCGAGAAAACTGCACAATCGCGGCATCACACAGCCGATCAATCGAGCTAGCGCACAACCGCTCAGTCGAGCTATGCAACTCAACCTCGAAGACGCCGCCCTCTTCCTTCGTGTCGCCGAACTCGGCACGCTCTCCGCCGCTGCGCTTGAACGCAACGAACCGGTGAGTCAAATCTCGCGCGCGGTTGTCCGCATGGAGAAATCGCTGGGCGTTCGCTTGTTGCATCGAACGACGCACGGGCTCAGTCTCACTGACGAAGGCGATACCTTCCTCGCGCATGCGCGACGCATGCTCGACACGGCATCTGAGCTCGAAGCCGATTTGAGCGGACGGCTTGCCGCGCCTTCAGGTTGGGTACGCGTCGCAGTAAGCCCGATCTTCGCGCAAACGGTCATCGTGCCATCGCTGCGCGGCCTGTACAAAAAGTATCCGAAACTTCAAATCGACATCGCAGCAGACGATCGCGCAGTCGATCTCGCTCGCGACGGTATCGATATCGCGATCCGCGCAGGCGTTGCGGTCAACGAAAATCTAGTCGCGCGAAAAATCGGCGAGCACGGTCGCAAGCTCTATGCGACGCCGCAATACCTGCGCGAATTCGGCACGCCGAAGCATCCCGAAGATCTGAACAAACATCGATTGATCGCCAACAGTGCGAGCCAAACGCTCAATCGTTGGCACCTTGCGCCCGCTGGAAAGTCGCGATCAGAGAAAGAAAGCGTGATTACGATCAAAGGTCATACGCGCGCGGACAACACGTCGATCGTGCTCGCCCTCGCGCTCGAAGGCGCAGGCATTGCGCGATTGAATGAGCTACTGGTTGCGCCGCTCGTCGCGAAGGGCACGCTTGTTCGCGTGCTGCCGAAATTCGATACTGAAGAGCGGATTTCGGTGTACGCGGTCATGCTGCCAGAACGGCGCCGACTGCCGAAAGTGCGTGCGTGTATCGATCATTGGGAAGCTAGCTTCGCGGCACTTTCGACCGCTAACCGGCCGATTCGGTAGCCGCTCCCGTACTCAGTACGCATCTCGCCGCCGCCAAATCTTCTAGCGCCGTGCCGACCGATTTGAACAGCGTGATGTCGCTTGCATTGCGGCGAACTTGCTTTTCTCCGCGCAACACGTCAACTAACTCAGCGACGATGTGCTCGCGATCGATCGTGCCGTTGTGCATTGGTTGCACGAGATCGCCCGCTTCCGCGAGCGCCCCAGCGTAGGTGTCGGCGACCACGCGCGCGCGACGCACAGCTTCGTCGTCCACTTCGCGCATGTTGCGTTTGAAACCGCCGACTAGGTCGAGGTGCGTACCCGGTTGTAGCCATTCGCCGCGTACAAGTGGTTCGGTGGAGGTGGTTGCGCACGTAATCAGGTTTGCTTCGCGGGTCGCTTGTTCGAGCGATTCCGCAGCGAGAAATCTCACATGCGCATGCTCTGGCTCGCGTGAAAGCGTTGCCACAAGCGTGTGCGCGGCTTCATTGTTGCGTCCCCACACGAGCACGCGCTCAACCCCTGGAACGAGTGCAATGTGCGCCCGCGTCATCCACGCCGCAAGTCGTCCGCTGCCGACCACAAGCAAGGTCTTCGCAGGCAACCGAGCGAGCTTGATCGCTGCTAGCGCGGAGGTCGCAGCCGTTCTTCGTAGCGTAATCGCTTCACCATCCATCACCGCGCGCGGCTCTCCCGTTGCGCGGTCGAGCGCGACGACGGTTGCTTGCACGGTGTGCGGCGCGCTCGGAATCACAGTCACAAGCTTGGTCAAAATCAGTTCGCTATCCCATGCGGGCATCAGCAAAAACGTATCGTTCGGTGGTAGCGTATGCGCATGGCGCAAAGGAACCGTCGCGCCTTCGACGAACGCGGCTTCAAGCGCTTTCACGAGGCGCGCCCACGGCAGCGCGGCGTGGATTTGTTCGGCGGAATAAACTTGAATCATGAATTCGAGTGTAGCAACGGACGAAGTTCACGACGTCGTCATCGTCGGCGGCGGCGTCATCGGCAGCGCGATCGCTTACTTTCTCGCGGCCGAGCACGGCATTCGCGCGACCGTGATCGAGCGCGACCCGACGTACACGAAAGCCTCAAGCGCACTGTCAGCAAGTTCGATTCGTCAGCAATTTTCAACGCCTGCGAACATCGCGCTTTCGCAATGGAGCTTCGAGTTTTTGCAGCGCGCGCATGAAACGCTCGCCGTCCCTGGCGAAGCGCCGCTGCTGCTCTCACTCGAGGAGCGCGGCTATTTGTATCTCGCGACCGAGCATGGCGCTGCGACGTTGCATGAGAACCATGCCGTGCAAATCGCAAACGGTGCCGACATCCGCTGGCTTGATCGCTCGCAACTTGCAACGAAATTTTCGTGGCTTGCATGCGACGACATCGTTGCGGGAACCTGGGGTGCGAGCGGCGAAGGCTGGTTCGACGGTCCGGCGCTTTTGCAGGCGTTTCGACGCAAGGCAATTTCGCTCGGGGCTCGATTTGTGCACGACGAGTTTATTGGATTACAACAAAGCACGATATTGCCCTATGAAATATCGCTATTGTGTGAAAAAACTATTTACTCGAATAACATTGTATTTGCCACAGGCGCAAATTTTCCCCAGGCAACAGGCGCTAATGCTGATTTCATTCCAGTGTCCGCAAAGAAACGCGACGTATTCGTTTTCGAAAGTCCCGCGCAACTCGCAAACTGCCCCCTCGTCATCGATCCGTCGGGCGTGTGGTTTCGCCCCGAAGGTCGCTACTTTATCTGCGGCGCGCCGCCTCGTGCGCTCGACGGCGAACCGTACGATGCAGACGATGCTCCACTC
>JAAFJI010000316.1 GCA_013298045.1 Betaproteobacteria bacterium | reverse complement strand
GACGCGCTTGCCAAAGCGGGCTTCGCGACCGAACACGGCGAAGTGACGATGCGCGCGATGAACCCGGTTGAATTCGCAGGCGACGACGCAGCGAAAATGCAAAAACTGCTTGATGCGCTTGAGGGACTGGACGACGTGCAGGACGTCTTTACGTCTGCTGTGATTAACGAGTAGCGCGAGCGAATCGCGAGGAAGCAAACAATGGGCTGGTTCTCGAAAAAAGACGACGGATTTTTCCTCGCGACGACCGCGCCCGATGGCATCGCATGGAGCCAATACCTCGGCGTGGTCAATGGCGAAGCGATCATCGGCGCGAATATTTTTCGCGACATGTTCTCGTCGGTGCGCGATGTCGTCGGCGGACGCGCGGGCGGCTACGAGCGCTCGCTCAAAAGCGCACGCGATGCAGCGCTCGAAGACATGATCGAAGCGGCCAAAGAGATCGGCGCAAACGGCATCATCGGCATCGATTTCGATTACGAGGTGCTTGGTGAAACGAATGGCATGATGATGGTGGCGGTGTCAGGTACTGCCGTAAAAATTGGCTGAGTGTGGCACAGTGCACACGATCGTTTTTTCGCGAAATGTTTCCATCTCCCGCAGCGCGGGAGAAGGTGCCCAAAGGGCGGATGAGGGCAGTGCGAGCATCTAAACGCTCCCGTTTTGCGGCAGCCCTCACCCCAACCCTCTCCCGCTCTGCGGGAGAAGAAGCATCAACGAATCGCGATGCCTGAGGCGCGCCTCATCCTCGGCATCGACCCCGGTCTGCGAGTCACTGGTTTCGGACTCATTCAATCGAGCGGCAGCAAACTCGCCTACGTCGCGAGCGGCTGCATTCGCTCCGACGCCGAGGAAACACTGCCAGCGCGCCTGCGCACGATCGCGGTGGATATTCAATCGATCATCGCGCATCACAAACCCGACGATGTCGCTGTCGAAAAAGTATTCGTGAACGTCAATCCACAATCGACGCTTCTGCTCGGTCAAGCGCGCGGTGCGGCGATCACGGCGGCCGTGCTCTGCGACGTGCCGGTATTCGAATACACCGCGCTGCAAGTGAAGCAATCGGTCGTCGGCCACGGCAAGGCTGCGAAAGAACAAGTGCAAGAAATGGTGAAACGCTTGCTGAAACTTTCCGCGACACCGCAGGCCGACGCCGCCGATGCGCTCGCCACCGCGATCACGCATGCGCATGCGAGGCAAGGGCTCGGTGCCGTGGCGAGCGAGCTCTTGCTCAAGCGAACCGTGCGTCAGCGCAGTGGCCGCTTGGTGTAGCAGCCTCCACGCTGTGCGGCATCGCAGCGCGCGCAGGCTGATCGACGATCTCGCGAATGAGCGCGGGGACTCGTTTGAACGTCGCTCGCGGATAGTGGCCCATCAGTGCAATTTGAATCCAGTTACGTCGGCGCAAATACTCGCTTTCGAAGCCGATATCGATGTTTGCGTAGCGCAAGCTTTGGCCGATGCGTGTTGAATCGACCGCAGAGGGCAGGGGAATCGTGATGATGCCGCTCGCAGCATGGACGCCAGTCACCAAAGGCGCGAGCTGATTGCGCGAGAGTTCGCGCCGCAGCAGCGCAGTGTCCTCCGCGATCTCGGTGTAACGCGCCGCACGCAATAGCGAAAGTTCTTGCAAACTCGCGTGCAGCGGTGCGAGCAAATTCGACGGCAGCGTAAATGGCACCGCATCGTCGCGAAGGTGTAGTGCGAGATCGAGTGTTGCTGGTACGTCATCGTGCGACGAGGGTGGCGATTGCACAAAAACAATTGCGAGCCCCGCGACGCTTGCGAGTCCTTTGCCGCTCGATGCGCTCGCGAGATGAACGTTTCTGAGATCGAGCGGCGTCACACCGATCGCGCTCATACAGTCCACGCACAAACGAACGCCGCGCCGCTTGGCGAGCGCTTGCAAAGCGTCGATATCGAAGCGCGAGCCGGTAGAGGTTTCGGTCGCAACACACCAAAGCCATCCGTAGTTGCCCGCATCGAGTTTGTTCGCCACCGTCGGCAACTCGATTGGGTCGCCCCAAGCGGCATCGAGCGTATCGAACTTGAGACCTGCACGGATCGCGGCGTTTGCGAGCCGCGCGCCAAATTCGCCGTTGCTCAGAACCAAACCGCGCTCATTCAGCAAACCGAGTTGTTGCGCAATCATCTCGTTGGCAAGCGTGCCGCTACCGCAGGTGAGTGCAACGTGTTTCGCATTCACTAAGTCGCGCAGGTGATGTTTCGTCTCGCTAAGCATTTCGACGAACGCCGGCGAACGATGCGAAATCGTGGTGCTCGACAACGCGCGTTGCACACTTGCGGAGAGCGCAACCGGACCGGTTGAAAAGTTAGCGCGAGTCATGCCGATACCCGATTCACCAGATGCGGAACCGCGCCGCTTAAGCCGTCGAAATCGAGCCACATTGGTTGATAACGCGCCTCGGCGCTGCCGACTTCCGGGCCGAACGCGACGAAGCCGAGATGACGATAGAGCCGCATTTCGCGCAAGGTCGCCGACACAATCGCGAGGTCGAATCTGCGTGCAATCGCGTCGGCAAACAGGGCTTGCGCGAGTCCGTAGAAAACGGTCGAACGACGCATTTCGGGAACTACGTAGAGCAAACGCAATTCGCAAATGCGCTGCGCCGACGGCAACCTGCTATCGAGATCGGCGAGCTTCGCATCGAGCGAAAACGGTCGCTCGCCGCGCAGGCATACCATGCCGATCACTTCGTCGCCGCACTTTGCGATCACGTACGTGTTTTGCGTGTGGAACCGATCGACGAGACGACGCGCCGCGTTCGGTGGATGTTGCGGAATTTCCTCAACAAAGGCGCGGTAATTCAAGCGATGAATCGCCTCGATGTCCGACGGATGCGTTGCTAAGCCATAGTTCATTTCGGTAGCCCGCATAGGCGAGTGGTTGGGCATAGAAATCTTGCGGAGACATGAATTTCATGCAGCGTAGTGCAAATACGGTGGGTCGCGACGACGATTTGCGCGGTTCTTCGTGGCGCGCCGAAACGTACCGTAAGGCAGTACTTAATAATGGCCACAAACTCTAAAACAACATTTTCTTCTATCGCCATATTTAATAGCCTTTACTAGCTATAAAGTTAATTTTTCGAATACAAGCGAAAAATTGGCGTAAGTCATTTAAAAAATGGCAAAAAATGCTAATGCTGAACTACGACGTTGCAGTACCGCCGTGGAGATACGCGAAGGCTCGAATAACACGCCGCGTAGGATGTCCGGATCGCGCCACTGCGGGAACCTTTTCCCGGATTGGTCAGAATGACCGGAATGGGGGCTGCCAGTAACGACACCGATAGCGCGTTGATCGCGGCCATGATGGGCGCGGATCGCGGCTGCGCTGACGCTGCGATGAGC
>JAAFJI010000315.1 GCA_013298045.1 Betaproteobacteria bacterium | reverse complement strand
GGTCTCGCCGCAGTTTTCACAGTTGACTTCGCGTTCAGCGACCTAAAATTAGATTGAATCATTCCAACAAAGATAACGCAGATGTCCACCAAAGCCGACGCCGCGAAAAAAGCCGCCGAAAAAGAATCCCAAAACTGGGGCCCGGTGACCACCGAAGAACCGCTACCGGTAACGATTCTTACGGGTTTCTTGGGTGCCGGCAAAACGACGCTTTTGAACCGCATCCTCAAAGAAAACCACGGCCACAGAATCGCAGTGATCGAAAACGAATTTGGCGAAGAGGGCGTCGATAACGACATCTTGGCCGACACGCAAGAGCAAATCGTCGAGATGAACAACGGCTGCATTTGTTGCACCGTACGCGGCGATTTGATTCGTATCTTGAACAATCTCTACAAGCGTCGCGCTAAGGGCGAGATCAAGTTCGAGCGCGTGGTAATTGAAACGACGGGCATGGCTGACCCTGCGCCGGTTGCGCAAACTTTCTTTGCGGATGAAAAGGTGAACGAGCGTTATTTGCTAGACGCAGTGATTACGGTTGTTGACGCGAAACACGGGTTGAAACAGCTCGAAGAATTCACCGAAGCGCAACAGCAAGCTGCATTCGCCGATCGTTTGCTCGTTTCCAAAACCGATCTCGTTGCTGAAGACGAGGCGCAAAAACTCATGGAGCGTTTGCGCAAATTCAACGTGCGCGCGCCGATTAAGAAAGTGCATTTCGGCGAAACGCCGATTGATGATTTGCTCGACATTCGCGGCTTCAACTTGAATGCAATTCTGGACATTCAGCCGGATTTCTTAACGAACGACGATCACGAACATCACGACGAAGTCGCGAGTTTCTACATTCGCACCGATCGTGCGCTCGACGTGCGAAAAGTCGATCGCTACATCAGCTCGCTCATCAATTTGTACGGCGAACAAATGCTTCGCTACAAAGGGATTTTGAACATCAAAGGCGAGCCGCGCCGCGTCGTTTTCCAAGGCGTGCACATGATGGCGGGCTTCGATTTTGCGAGCGAATGGCGGGAAGATCAGGAGCGCGAAAGCACAGTTGTCTTCATTGGTCGCAAGTTACCCGAAGCGCTATTCCGCGAACTCTTTGAAGATTGTTACGCGACCGAGAGTACGCCTGAGGATGTGAAGGCGTATGCGGCGGGGAGTGCCGTTTAGTCTGCAGGGCCCTGAGGCGCGCGTCTGACCTAGCGCCCCGAAGCCCGGTAGGCCGCGAAAATTCGGCGCGCGACATCATGCGGGTCGATTTCAGAGGTGTCCACGACTAAATCGTAGTTTTTGTGGTTACGCAGCTCAACGCCGTAGAGATTTCCGAAGCGTTCTTGTTCGAGTTTCTGACGCATCAGGTTGTTGGTGACCGCGGCATCGATGGACGCGTGTTTTTCCTCTGCACGACCAGCGTTGAAAACTCTCGCCCCAGCAACGTGGGCGTTCACGGTCAAAAATACCTTAAACGCCTGGGGTATGAAATGCCACGCTAAGCGAGAGTCCATAATAAAGTGCTCTCGCGTGTTGCCAAGTTCGATCGTGCCCCTGTCGATCACGTCATCGACGCTTCGGTCGGTTGCGCTGCGCTCGTTGAGTTCGAGGGTCGTAATGCCGAGTTTCGCTGCGACACTCCGCTGAATGCTGCCGGTCGAGAGCAGCTCGAATCCGGTGAGTTCGGAAAGCAGCCGCCCAACGGCGGACTTGCCGCTGCCGATGTCGCCTGAAAGAGTGATGATGGCTTTTTTCATGAAGCCATCTATTTTGTCTCAAGCTGTGCAGTTACGCGTCAAGCGGTCGTAGTCGCGCTGAAAAACCGCGCGTCAATCGCACCACATGGGCTACCCATGGCACATCCGGTCCCTGCCTTCGCGTTTTGCCCGGTAGAGTCGCTCGTCAGCGCGCTTAAGAAGCGTTGATACATCGACAACATCGTTTGGCAGCGAAAATTCATCGGAGCGCACCAGTCCTGCGCTTGCGGTAACGGCGAGCCCTTCAGCTACGGTTGACCAATCGAAGTTTCGGATTGCGTAGATAACGGCAGCGCTTTGGGAAATAGATTCAGCTCCGTCGCGCGCGTAGCAAAGCAGCGCAAACTCTTCGCCGCCGATACGTGCGGCAAAGGCACCTGGTCGTAGCGTTTGGGCGATCAGTGCGCCGACTTCCCGAAGCACGTGATCGCCCATATCGTGGCCAAGCTCGTCATTGATTCGCTTGAAGAAATCGATATCTATGAGCGTGATCGAAAACACCGCGCCAGACTGTGCCGCCAGCTGCGATTCGTTTAGGCGCAGGTCGAACGCGCGGCGGTTCGGCAAACGGGTGAGCGGGTCTTCCTCTGCGAGACGCGTCCAGTGGGTCGAAAGCGCGGCAATTTCGTTGTCGCGCTCAATTTTTGAGACTGCCGCATGACCGGCGTCATCGTTGAGCGTGCGCTCCACTTCGCGCGCGCGGCGCACCGCGGCGAGTGCGTCCTTAAATCGACCGCGCTTTTCGAGTAGCTCCGAGTACTCTTCAAGCGCGTTGGCAAGACTGCGCGGGTTACCGTGCTGGAAGAGGGCGATTCCGCGCTCGTATGCCGCAATGGCTGCATCTAGCTCGCCCAGCTCGGCGAGTACGCCTGCCATGTGGCCTTCAGTCATTGCGCAGTGGGCATGCAGCTCCATACGCGATTGCAGCGCCAGCGCAAGGCGAAACTGCTCGAGGGCTCGCTGCAATCTACCCGCTCGGCGCGCGGAGATCGCAGCGTTTCCAAGCGCCATCGCATGCAGACGCGCCTGATTTTCCAGCGCAAGCTCGTGGGTAAATTGTTCCCAGTCGTTGTGCAGAAGCAGAAAATCGTTCGAGGATGCCGCGGTGTCTGCGGAAAGTGCGCGGCTTCGGGCATTTAGAAGCGAGTACTTCGCATGCAGCGTCCTCGTTTTGAAGTATCCGCGTGCACCAAAGAGATCGAGCGCGCGAGCCAGATAGTCGATTGCCACCGTATGGCGACCGAGAATCGACATTGAAATCCCGAGCGCGCGCCAGCATCGTGCGACCATCTCGAGGTCCCCGACTTCGTGCGCTGCCGTTTCACACTCTGTGACCAGGTCGATTGCCAACGCGTGTTTGTCAAGTGCTTGCAGCGCAAAAGCGAGCGACTGTTTGGTCTCAATGATGAGCAAGTGATTTGAGCCGTTGAGCGCGTGCCGATGTGCACGATCCGCCATTCGCAGCCCCGGCAGCGCTTCGCCTCGGATGACATATCCGTTTGCAAGCATGCACAGCAGCATGACCGCTTCCGACGCGGGCGCGACGGCGAGGGCTTGAGTTGCAACCGCTAGCCCTTTGCCGAGCTCTCCGGCGTCGAGGAAATCGACTACGCGGCGAATGGTGGGTGTGTAGTG
>JAAFJI010000313.1 GCA_013298045.1 Betaproteobacteria bacterium | reverse complement strand
GCTCTCGGCCTTGACCACGCGTGGGTCTTTGGCACCCTGTGCGACGAAGAGCGGCGTCTTAATCTTTTCGGCGTTCAATGCAGGCGACGTTGCCGTAAATTGAGCTTTATCTTTTTCCAGATCGCCGACCATTTCCTTCATCATCTCGGCAAACGGTTTCCAGTAGGGCGGAATCGTATTCAAGAAAGTGAACATGTTGGAAACGCCCACATAGCTCACCGCCGCAGCATAGAGATCGGGCGTTTTTGTGATGCCGGAAAGCGTCGCGTAGCCACCGTAGCTTCCGCCATAGATTCCGATCCGTTTCGGGTCGGCAATGCCTTCCTTGATGAGCCATTGCACGCCGTCGGTCACGTCGTCCTGCATCGCAAGACCCCACTGTTTGAAGCTTGCCTCCCAGAATTTGCGACCGAAGCCGGTCGAGCCACGAAAGTTCATCTGCAACACAGCGTAGCCGCGATTGGCGAGGAACTGGATCTCGGGGTTGTAGCCCCATCCGTCGCGCGCCCACGGGCCACCGTGTGGGTTCACAATGACCGGCAAATTCTTCGCTGGCACGCCCTTCGGCAACGTGAGGTAGCCGCGAATAAGGAGGCCGTCTCGCGCGGTGTATTGAATTGGCTTCATCTCGGCCATGTCGGCCTCGGCAATTGCGGTGTTGATGTCGCCCAGTTTTGCGAGCTTGTTGGTTTTCACGTCATAGACGTAGCGCGAACCTGGCGTACGATCGTTGGTGGCGGCAACGATCATGCGCTGCTCGTCCTTGGTCATGCTCTGCACGCTGATTTCGTAGCCCTTGAGTTGCGCCTTGATTGAGTTGTATATGCGCTCGCTCTCTTTGTCGAAGAACACGGGTTCCGCTTTATCGACGTTGACGACGGTATTGGTGATTACCTTGCGCGCACGCGACCAGTTCAGCGTGTCGACATCAGCGATCGGATGTTCGAAGATCAGCTTGCCTTCCTTGGCGGTCTTCGGATCGAATTCGAAAATCGCGCTCTTGTCGCGACCGCGGTTGGAGGTCACGTACATCTGCTTGTTGTCCGTCGTCCAACCAACAATGCCGATGTTTTCGCGGAAGTTGGTCGTAAGCAGCGGTTTGAATTCGTCGCTCTCTTTCTCGCGATAGAGGAACGTGCTGTTCACGCCGTCGCTGGTGCCGGCCGCGCGCAGCTGACCTGCGTGATCGGTCACCCAGTTGGTGACGTTGCCGGGGTTTTGTGCAACGAGAGACTCTTTTCCGGTCTTCAGGTTGACGCGATAGACGTCGAAAATCCTCTTGTCGCGTTTGTTGTGGGTGACGAGGATGTGGTCGTCGTCATCCGGAAGTGCATCGAGGATCATCGCGCGCGTGCCCTCATGCGGCGTGAGATCTTTGACTTCGCCGCTACGAATATCGGCCGACACGACGTGAAAATTCTCATCGCCGCCGAAGTCCTTCGTGAAGAGCACGTGATTCGGCCCTTTGAAGAAATAGTTCGGAATATCGCGAGCGGTCTCGGCCGTCACACGCTTGATGCCCTCATTGGTGCCGACCTTGTCGAACGGCTGCACGAAGATGTTCATGCGCGATTCGTAGGGTTGCATAAAGCCAATGGTCTTGCCGTCCGGTGAGAGACGAAAGTAGGCGCGCTCGGGGTTTTTAAAGAAGTCGCGCAGCGGATACTGCTTGACCTGCGCGGTCGCGGGTGCGGCGGCAATGAGTGTGACCGAGGCGCTCAAGGCAACGGCAAGCAGCAAACCGCTATGGACAACCAGACGGAGGAATTGCATGAAAAATCCTTGTTAGAAGTAACGGCGGGAAGCGTACGAAGGACGCGCGCGCACGGCGATGCGGCTGCGACGAAATCCCGATTTAGCGACACGAAGCGCAGATCGCGCTCACTCGGCTGTCACGAGCGGGATTTCATCATCTATAATAACTTAGCAAACAATTGCCCATTTAAATAAAGCTTGTAGAAGATAATTATGTATTCTGCATATATTAATAAAAATAGATTTTCGCAAGTAAATATAGGGCGTTAACTGAAATAGTTGTATCTCAGATTGTCCCTGCTTGAAACATGGAAAGCCGCCACCATCTACGCGTGAAGACACCACTTGAATACGTAGTTTTAGCCATGGCTCAGCCAGACGAACAAAACACCCCCGCCCCTGAAATGCCCACGGAAGACCCAAGCGCAAAGCTTGCCGACGAGGCGATTGCCGCTGCGAATGCCGCAGCGGAGATGACGATCGAAGAGAAGCTCGCGGCTGCAGAAAACGAAGTCGCGCAGCTCAAGGATCAGCACTTGCGCGCGCTCGCCGAGCAGGAAAACATTCGCAAACGCAATCAGCAGGAAATCGCCAACGCCCGCGAATACGCCGCGCGCGACTTTGCGTTTTCGATGCTCGCGGTCAAGGACACGCTTGAAATGGTGCTCAAGGATGACAAAAGCACCACAGAGCAACTGAAGATGGGCGTCGATATGACGCTCAAAAATCTCGCCAACGCATTCGAACGCGCGAAGGTCAAGGAAGTGAAATCCGACGGCGCGAAATTCGACCCGAACTTGCATCAGGCCATGAGTCAGATTGAATCGGAGCAGCCCGCAGGTACGGTGCTGCAAGTGTTCCAGAAGGGCTACACGATGGGCGAGCGCGTGTTGCGTCCTGCAATGGTTGCCGTCGCAGCGGCTCCCGCCGCTGCGAAGGACGAGAAGACGAATGACGAATGACGCAAAGCTTGGTTTGCGCTCCCGTTCAATCCACCCTACCTGTTTCGCGAATTGAAAACATCAGCATGAATGACGAACGACCGCCTCGCTCTCACCGAGATTTTCCGGTGTGGCAACAAGCGATGACGCTTGTCGAGCAGGTGTATCAAATCACAGCAAAGTTTCCTGCGGATGAACGCTACGGCCTCGCGCAGCAATTACGCCGCGCGGCGGTATCGATTCCGTCAAACGTCGCCGAAGGTGCAGGGCGTTCGAGCACAGGCGAACTCGGGCACTACTTAGGCATAGCGCTCGGCTCAGCGGCTGAAGTCGAAACGCAACTAGAGCTAGCCGTCAGATTGAAGCTCGTGCCAGATACGGGCAACGCGCAATCGCTTCTCGAAGAAGTGCGCAAACAGCTGATCGTCTTCAGAAGATCGCTGCGAACCTAGCTTTGCGTCATTCGTCATTGGTCATTCGTCCTTCTTCGCACCCTTGAACCGCAATTAACCGCAACCAACTTACACAACAAATAACTTCCTTTAGAGGAGCAAAACATGAGCAAAATCATCGGCATTGACTTGGGAACCACGAACTCGTGCGTGGCCGTGATCGAGGGCGGCGCACCGAAGGTCATCGAAAACAGCGAAGGCGCGCGCACCACGCCCTCGATCGTCGCCTACATGGAAGACGGCGAAAT
>JAAFJI010000312.1 GCA_013298045.1 Betaproteobacteria bacterium | reverse complement strand
CAAAGTGGCAGCACCACGGCCTGCGCTTGCCGCAGCTGCTCCACGGTTGTTGCCGCCTTCAGTGCGGCCATCGCCGCATCAACAGAATCACGCCCTCGAAACGGTCTGGACATCGCGCACTCCCTAACTGAGATGCGCCTATTATCTATCTATTGAATTAGAAATGGAATTAGTTATCGATGCCGCGCAAGATCGGCCGATTGCGGTAGTCGCAATCGTTGCCATCGTCGCGGTAGCGCTCGTGTCGATCTTTGCGATCCGAGCGGTCGGCGGAAAGGGGCGGAAATGAGCGCATTGCCTCCACGCCTCAGTCCATTGTCGATCCACGCAACGCTCAATGGCAAGCTCGCACCGCACTTAAGCGAGCGTGACAAAACGCTTATCCGAGAGATCGCGTCCCAGCTCAATGCCGAATCGCTCGAAGTGAGCGTCGCACAGCTGCACGCAACTGTGTTTGAAAAGCATTCCGCCGACGCCGCGAACGACATCCTGAGCAAACTCATCGCACGCGTTGCCGACGAGGCCGAAGCTGTCGGTGCGAAATTCTTGATAGAGATACGCGGTGCAAAAAAAGCGGGCGCTACCGGTCGATTCGTTTCGTTTTCGGGCACGCAAGAACTCGCCGCAACGCCGAGGCTCGCGGACGAGCAGGGCATCGAAACCAAAGCGAACATCGAAAACCGAGCGACGCCGCGCAGTGGGCTCGAACGATTCCTCGCGCTCAAGACCGGACGCAAAGGAAAACCCCTTGTGCGGCTCTTCCTAAGCTATGCACGCAGCGACCAAAGGTTGGTGAATGCGTTTCAGAAGGCTCTCGAAACACGACTGAAGTCATCGCCCGAATACGAATACGAAATCTGGCGCGATAGCGATCGATTGATCGCAGGCCAGCAATGGAAAGTTGAAGTCGAACGCGCGCTCAACAAAAACGATCTCGGCCTTGCCTGCGTCTCTTCCGCCTTTCTTGCAAGCGACTTTATCGCGTCGGTCGAACTTCCAAGCTTCATTGGTAGCGCGGGCGCGATCACTGAATCGGCGCGCATTGTTCCGCTTGAGCTAATGCCAATTGTTTTTGACGGCACGCAGGATTTGCGAGGGCTCAGCGACTATCAGTTTTATCGCGGCGATGTATCCAAGGAAGCCAAAAGCTTTCAAGATGTAAGCGGTGCAGACCGCGTGAGATGGATTCATGGGCTCGCTGAAAATCTGGATCGTCTAGTAACGGCGCATCGCATGCGAGCGCGAGAAGAGCAGCAAGTCATCGAAATCTCTAACGATGAACTTTCGATAGATCGACGCGAGGCACCAACGCGGATCGCGCGCGCGCGAACGCGCGATGCAGCGCGCACTGGCACTGAACTAACGAAACCCCTAGAAAACCACGCTCAACGCGTTTCGCTCGACAAGAATGCGCTGCGTAACTTGCGCACACACCTAAGCGAAGAGCAAAGTCTTCCAGCCGTTGAAACACTCCTCAATTGGGCGCGCGATCCAAACGGCGCGCTGCGCTTCGCGGTGCTTGGGGAATACGGCACCGGCAAGACGGTTACCTGTCAGCGCTTTTACGAGGCGTGGCATGCTGAGTTCGATGGGGAGCGTACAACGCTACGACCGCTCTACTTCGATTTGCGGCTCTTGACCGATTTGCATCGCGGTGTGCCAACGCTTGCGCAAATCGTCACCCAATGCCTTGATCGCGGGTGGGAGGCGAGCGCCGGTGCGGCGAAGCCGAACTTTGAAGAGATTCAAAAAATTGTCGCGAGCGGCGCGATCGTGATTTTCGATGGCCTTGACGAGGCGCTGGTGCATTTTCGCGGCGCGGACGGCCAAATGTTCACCTCGACGTTGCTAAACATTGTTCCAAGTCTTCCGAAGCCGGATGCTGCGGACAAACCAGCGTCGCGCATTGTGCTGTCTTGCCGAAACGAATATTTCCCAAGTTTGCGCGATGAACAAAATCATTTCGGCGGTAACGAACGCGGCAATCAGCGCGAGCGACGCTTCGAATCGATCCAAATGCTGCCGTTCTCGGCGGAGCAAATTCGCGAATATCTCAAGCATTCTGTCGCCGCGCTAGAAAACCCGGACGACGCGGACCGATTGATCGACGCGATTGAAAGCGTGCATGACCTGGGCGAACTCGCTTCGCGCCCGGTCTTGCTGCGCGTGATTTCGCAAATCGCGCCAAAGATCGAAGCCATGCGCCAGCGCGGCGAAACGATCCGCTCCGTCAATTTGTATGAGCACATCATGCTCACCTGGCTTGAGCGGGATCAACCAAAGCATCATATTCAGCCATCGCACAAATTGGGCTTGGTCGCCCACCTCGCGGCCGAAATCTGGCGCAAAGGTTCGCGCACGATCCCAGTGAATCAATTGCACGATTGGTTTCATGAATGGCTCGGCAGCCGTTCCACGATGTCTGCCCTCTATCGCGATGTCGGCGCAGAAAAATTGCAAGAGGATTTGCGCAATAGCACCTTCCTCGTGCGCGACGAAGGCGAATCGCCAGGTTTTCGTTTTGCGCACAGCTCAATGCTGGAATACTTCCTTGCGAAATACCTATTCGATGCGGCGAAAGAGAATGCGCCAGAACGCTGGGCGATGCCAGTCCCGTCCAGCGAAACGCTCAATTTCTTGGGCGAGTTGTTCGCCGCTGATCGCTCAAGCGAAGCGAGCAAGGCGCTTGCCAACGCCGCCGCATGGCGACACAACTACCGCGCGCAAACCAGTGAACTGCTGTTTCACTACGCACTGGAAGCCATTGAACGAACGCTGCCCGCGCCATCGTTGGTTGGCATTGATCTGTCAGGTGCCAAGCTCAGCCACATCGAGGTGCGAACGCCCGCGCATGCAACAAACAGAATCAACCTGGAAGCCGCGCGATTTAGCGGGGTTAATTTGCGTGAAAGCGTCTTTGAAAATGTGCGGTTAGTCGATGTGAAGTTTGATCACGCGATACTAAGCCGGACCGAAGTATTGGATAGCGATGCGACGCGCGCGGATTTCGCGCAGGCCGATGTTGCGGGCGTCAAGTTTCGCGGGAGCGATCTCGGCGAGGCGAATTGGTCACGTGCAATTTTTTTTCGAACTGCGTTTCTGCATTGCCAAAACGCGCCAAAACGCAAGGACGGCTTCCCTGCTTTCCCTTTACAGTCGAAAGCGGTTGCAGCATTTTCACGAGGCCATAGTGCCGGCGTTAACGCCGTTGCGTTTTCGGGCGACGGCACGCGCGTGGCCTCGGCGAGCTTTGACAACACGCTGCGGCTGTGGGACGCGCGTAGCGGCGAATGCGTGGCAACGCTTGAAGGTCACTCGGGTTCGGTGTGGGGCGTTGCGTTTTCGGGCGACGGCACGCGCGTGGCCTCGGCGAGCTCGGACAACACGCTGCGGCTGTGGGACGCGCGCAGCGGCGAATGCGT
>JAAFJI010000311.1 GCA_013298045.1 Betaproteobacteria bacterium | reverse complement strand
CCGTTGCCAGTGGCTGTCATCCTCAAGCGCAGCGTGTCACCACCCTCGACGAACACGGTCGAATCGTTAACGCCGTGCGTGCTGAGCACCGGCACCGCGAAGCGGCCGTTGTGATCGACGTCGCCCAGGAACTTCGCGCGCGCCGCTGGATCGGCTGAGAAGCGCAAGCCCGCTCGGTCGAGCGAGGCGTTGAGTGCTGTGTCGTCGGCGGAACCGCTGTAGCGAACGCCAGCGTTGCCGATTGGCGCGCCGCCGCTCCTGCGCGTGACGTCGGCGAGCGTAAAAGTGCCCCAGTTGATATGGCTTTGAATCGAGCTTTCGGGAAGGCGCAGCACATCGGCGATAGTCTTCGCTTTTTGCCGCTGTTCTGCGGTGCGCTCAGCCGCAGATTTGTTGAGGGCGAGGCACTCGTTCACGCGGGCGGTTACGTCGGCATTGGTAAGCGTCGATCCTGGCGGCAGGCCCAGCGATAGCGGATATTGTGGCTCAGTCGCTCGCGGGTGGTTGCCACAGAGGTGTTGATAGATTGCACGGATGTCGACGCGAAAGTCGTAGGTTGCCGGGCCGGCGACGACGCCGCTCGTAAACAAAATTCCATCCCATGACTTCGAGTACAGCTCACCTGCGCGCGCGGCGACCATACCGCCCCACGATTGACCGTGAAGCACCGTGCGCTTCGGTTTCGCGACATGATCGACGAAGATACGACGCACCCGCTCGGTGTCCTCGGCTGCCGTGGTGACGGCGAACCCGCCTTGTCGGAAAACCGACGCCGCGTAGGCGTGCCCTTCGCGAACGATGATCGACCAACGCTTGATGTCTTCATCGGCGCGGGCATCAGTCGGTGCGCCGAGGAACGGGCCGCCGTGCGCATGCACGAAAAGTACGCCGCTCCACTGCGTCGGCATCACGATCAAGTACGGCGCACCTGACGAATCGCGCCCGCGCAGGCAGCGTGCGCCAGACGGCGGACCATCGGGACACGCAACGGCTGCGGGCGCAATTTCGGGCGACGGTGTTGCGGTTGCCGACGGACTGGACGGCTGGTTCGCGCAACCAAGGATTGGCAGCACACACAAAATGGCAGCGGTTTTGTAGAACTTTACGGTGATCGGCATAGCGCAGAGGTTGAAGCAGCGAAAAATTCAGTGTATGCGTCCCCGCTGTCGGGTCGCAAGTGCGCCGTGGGTATTTCAAATTCAGCGTTTCGCTAGAACCGGAAAAACTCGCATCACTCGTCAAACAACGCACGCTGAGTTTTTCTTGGCTGCGACTCGGACGCGCATCAGTTGCAGCTTGCGCACGGTCACCGCCCCATCCACTTTTGCGCGAGCGGAAACGGTCGCGTGCGCAGTTCGTAAAGCATCTCTTCGATATCCGCCGTACGCACGGTCAATTCAAAGTTGACCGGTTTGATGAGTTCGACGGCGACGGCGTGATCAATCCACTGAAACAGCGGATCGTAGAAGCCCTTCACATTGAGAAATCCGCAGAGCTTGCGGTGATAGTCGAGCTGGCTCCAGGTAAGCGCCTCGAAGACTTCATCCATTGTGCCGAAGCCGCCGGGCAACGCGATCACGGCGTCCGACAACGCGAGCATCATTGCTTTGCGCGAATGCATGTCGGGTACGGTATGCAACTCCGTGAGTTTCGTGTGACCGAGTTCGAGCGCCTTGATCGCCTCTGGAATCACGCCGATCACTTCACCGCCCGCCGCCATTGCGGTATCGGCAACGACGCCCATCAGGCCCACGCCACCGCCGCCGTAGACGATGCCAATGCCCTCGCGCACGAGCGTGTGCGCAAGCGCAACGGCTGCCGCTTTGAATGCGGGATCGTTGCCAACATTCGCACCGCAGTAGATCGCGACGCGGTTGATTTTGTTCGGAAAACTTGTTGCTGTTGCGTTCTTTGCGGAAGTCATCAAATCATTCTAGGAAACATAGCGCGATGTGCTTCGGTGCGCTGCAAAAGTGCGTCGAGTTGCCGTTCGAAATGCAGATGTAACATCCCTTAGCAAAGCCGTATTAATTTTGCGCTCCTATCAATTTTCGCTACTTATTGATAGACAATAATATGTAAAAAAACACCAGTTTTATTAGGGCAAGCGCGATCGTTGCTAGGAACTATTTCCCTACACGACCGTTATGCAGTTTCAAATCGCTGCTCGACCTCGCGAAACGTGCCGCCCATCGTCACTGCGCCGCGTTCGATCACGACCGCACGATCCGCCACCGCGCGCGCAAAATGCAAATTCTGCTCGGAGAGAATCACACACAGTCCCTCGCGTTTGAGCGACTGAATGCTCTGGGCGATGCGTTCGACAACGATCGGCGCCAGCCCTTCGCTCGGCTCATCGAGCAAAATGGCACGCGGATTTCCCATCAAGGTGCGCGCTATGGTGAGCATTTGTTGCTCACCGCCCGACATCTGCCCGCCGGGTCGATCAAGCATTTCGTTGAGCTTAGGAAAGAGCTCGCACACCCCATCGATCGTCCAGCGCGGCGCGTCGGTGACACTCGCCCTCGAAGGGATGCGACCGACCTCGAGATTTTCCGCAACCGTGAGTCCCGAAAAGATACGCCGCTCTTCCGGGACGTAACCCATGCCCATGCGCGCGATCGTGTGCGGTGCGAGACCGACAATCGTTCGTCCGGCAAAGGAAACTTCACCTGCGACCCCGCGCGCGAGTCCCATGATGGCCTTTAGCGTCGTGCTCTTGCCCGCGCCGTTGCGACCGACGAGAACCAAAACTTCGCCTGCGTTCGCCTCGAAGTCGATGTCGAACAAGAGCTGCGCTGCGCCGAGCCGTGCGCTTAAATTTTTCACCCGGAGGAGGGGCTCAGGCATGAAGACTCCCCAAGTACACCGCGCGAACTTCTTCGTTCACTTTCACTTCATCGGGTGAGCCCTGCGCAATCAAGCGGCCGCGATTCATCACGAGAATGCGATCGGCATGGGTGAACACCACATCCATGTCGTGCTCGGTGAAGAGCAACGCGAGCTTGCGTTCGCGACACACGCGCACGGCAAGTCGCATCAGCGCATCGCGCTCCTCTGGCGACATGCCCGCCGTCGGCTCGTCCATCAGAAGCAATCGCGGGCTGTTCGCGAGCGCAACCGCGAGTTCGAGGCGTTTCAAATCGCCGTACGCAAGTTCGCTGCACGCGCGCGTTGCCTGTTCCATCAAGCCAACATCGGCGAGCAATTCGTCAGCGCGTTTCAACTGTTGCGTCGTCGCGAACGAAAAAAGGTTCGTTGCACGTTTCGCGCGACTCAAAAGCGCCATCTGCACGTTCTCGCGCACCGTCATCGTCGTGAATGTCGCGGTGATCTGAAACGTTCGCGCAACGCCTGCGCGAAACAGTGCATCGGGCGCGCGACCGGTGATGTCTTCTCCAAATAGAGAAGCGCTGCCTGAGTCGGGTTTGATTTGACCGTTGAT
>JAAFJI010000314.1 GCA_013298045.1 Betaproteobacteria bacterium | reverse complement strand
GGGGGGCGGGCCCGACGTGCGAAGCTCTCACGAAGAGGGCATCGCCCGATTTTCTCTTGTTTCGCTCGGCTGCACTCCGGGCCTCATCGGTGCGCAGGCTGCCCTTGTGGCTATAATTTGAAGTTCGCAGAGACATAGCTCAGTTGGTTAGAGCACCACCTTGACATGGTGGGGGTCGTTGGTTCGAATCCAATTGTCTCTACCAGTTTCATCAACCGTTCACGATTAAGGGATGCCGAAGAATGCCGCGAACTCGTACCACGACAGGAGTTTTTTCCCGCCGAGGCTGATTCGTTTGCGGTTGCGCGTTCGCGTGTAACGGTTGAAAAGAAAAGCAGCTTCGGCTGCTTTTTTTGTTTTTAGTTGTCATCCCCGCGAAGGCGGGGACCCAGACAGGGTGCTTCGCTTGAATGTCGAGCGACCACTAAAGGGACGCTGCCCGGTCTGGGTTCCCGCCTTCGCGGGAATGACGGTAGGTTTGCAGAGAGATTGAAACTATGATCCAAGTCACACTCCCCGACGGCTCCGTCCGTTCTTTTGAAAAACCAGTTTCAGTCGGCGAAGTTGCTGCGAACATTGGCTCCGGACTTGCGAAAGCGGCGCTCGCGGGCAAAGTTGACGGAAAACTTGTAGATACAAGTCACGTCATCAACGCGCCAGTCAATTTGGGCATCGTTACTGAAAAAGATAAAGACGGTTTAGAGGTCATTCGGCACTCTACTGCTCATCTTTTGGCTTACGCGGTGAAAGAGTTGTTTCCAGATGCACAAGTCACCATCGGTCCGGTGATCGAAGACGGCTTCTATTACGACTTTTCATACAAGCGCCCGTTCACGCCGGAAGACCTTGCCAAGATCGAAGCGAAGATGGCAGAACTCGCGAAGAAAGACGAAAAGGTCGAGCGCAAAGTGTTGCCGCGCGACGAAGCGGTTGCGTATTTCAAAGGCATTGGCGAAGCTTACAAAGCCGAAATCATTGCGAGCATCCCCGCAAACGAGGACGTTTCGCTTTACAGCGAAGGCGCGTTCACTGATCTGTGTCGCGGGCCGCATGTCCCGTCGACTGGCAAGCTAAAGCACTTCAAGCTGATGAAAGTCGCCGGTGCTTACTGGCGTGGCGATCATCGCAACGAAATGCTGACGCGTGTGTACGGTACCGCGTGGGCGAAAAAAGAAGATTTGGACGCCTACTTGTTCCGTCTGGAAGAAGCGGAGAAGCGCGACCATCGAAAAATTGGCCGCTTGCTCGATCTCTTCCACGTGCAAGATGAAGCGCCTGGCATGGTGTTTTGGCATCCAAACGGCTGGCGCGTCTGGCAAGTGGTGGAGCAATACATGAGGAAGGTTTACGAGAACAACGGCTATCAGGAAGTGAAAGGCCCGCAAATTCTCGACCGTACATTGTGGGAGAAATCCGGGCACTGGGAGAACTACAAAGACAACATGTTCACCACTGAATCGGAGAAGCGCACTTATGCGGTAAAGCCAATGAACTGTCCTGGCCATCTGCAGATTTACAACGCGGGGCTGCATTCGTACAAAGAGCTCCCGCTTCGCTACGGTGAATTTGGTTCATGTCATCGCAACGAATCGTCCGGCTCGCTGCACGGCATCATGCGCGTGCGCGGGTTCACGCAAGACGACGGCCACATTTTCTGCACTGAAGACCAGATTCAGTCTGAGTGCGTCGCGTTTAACGAACTGCTCAAGAAGGTTTACACCGATTTCGGTTTCACCGACATCATCTACAAGATCTCGACACGCCCGGAAAAGCGTGTCGGCTCAGACGAGGTGTGGGACAAGGCGGAGCACGCACTGAAATCCGCGCTCGATTCCGTCGGTGCGCCGTGGGAAGAGCTCAAAGGTGAGGGAGCGTTTTACGGTCCCAAGATTGAATATTCGCTCAAAGACGCGTTGGGACGGGTTTGGCAATGCGGAACGATGCAGGTTGACTTCAACATGCCTCAGCGTCTAGGCGCGGAATACGTGGGCGAAGACAACAGTCGCCGGCATCCGGTGATGCTGCACCGTGCGATTTTGGGCTCGCTCGAGCGATTTATCGGAATCCTGATCGAGAACTATGCGGGCGCGCTGCCGCTCTGGCTTGCGCCGCGTCAGCTTGCGGTCGCGTCAATCACGTCCGATCAGAACGAATATGTCGAAAAAGTCGTGCAAAGGCTCAAATCTGCGGGTTTGCGCGCTGAGAGCGACTTGAGGGCGGACAAAATCTCCTATAAAATCCGTGAGTTAAGCTTGCAAAAGCTCCCGTACATTGCTGTATGTGGTGCCAAAGAGGCTGAAGCGGGCACTGTCGCAGTACGCGGCCGTGGCAACGTCGATCTCGGCGTAATGCCGGTCGAAAAGTTCATCGAACTCTGCGTTTCGGAAAACAAACCAGGTGCTCACCTGACTGCGTAAAAGCATCAAATTAACTGTTGGAGTTGTCACATAGCCGATAAAGAAACTCGAATCAATCGTGAGATCACCGCTCCCGAGGTTCGACTGATAGATAAAGACGGTGAGCAGGCCGGCATCAAAACGCTTCGTGAAGCGTTAACGATGGCCGAAGACGCTGAGCTTGATCTGGTGGAAATTGCGCCTACAGCGCAACCGCCGGTGTGCAGGATCATGGACTATGGAAAGTTCAAGTTCCAAGAAGCAAAGCGGCTTTCGGAGGCGAAGTCGAAGCAAAAGCAGATTGAGATCAAAGAAATCAAGCTGCGACCGCAAACCGACGAGCACGACTATCAGATCAAGATGCGAAAGATTCGCGAGTTCGTGGCCGAAGGCGATAAGGTGAAAATCACTTTGCGTTTCCGCGGTCGCGAAATGGCGCATCAAGAATTTGGTGTGAGACAACTTGAACGTATTCGCGCGGACACAGACGAAATTTGCGTCGTCGAGCAGTGGCCGCGCCTCGAAGGCAGGCTCATGGTGATGATGCTTGCAGCGAAGAAAAAAGTGGTTCCGACCGGTAGCAAAGAAGCCGCGAAGAAACCCGCAGAATCAGCCCCGGCTGGTGCTGCAAAGGTGGCAGATTCGGCTGCGGCAGGTAAACCTGCTGAGGCCAAACCCGCAGCGGCGAAAGCGGCTGCGTAGCAGTGAAGCACCCCTTGCGGGGTGAAGAAAGCGAGCTTGGGGCTCCAAAGAGTGTCGTGTAGTGCGGCACCGCCTCGGCTAGCAACATAAAAGGAATAGGCACATGCCTAAGATGAAAACCAAAAAGGCCGCGTCAAAGCGGCTAAAGGCGCGTAAAAGCGGCAGCATCAAGCGCGCCCACGCGACCAAGCGTCACATCCTCACCAAGCGCACGACGAAAAACAAGCGTCAGCTTCGTGGCACGTTATCCATTCACGTGAGCGACGAAGGCCGTGTGGCCAAAATGCTCCCGTACG
>JAAFJI010000310.1 GCA_013298045.1 Betaproteobacteria bacterium | reverse complement strand
TCAGCGGTGTCAACACGATCACCAAGCTCTTGCTCAAAGATCACTTGGGATCGATGGTGGCGGAGGTGACGATCACGGGCAGCGTCGTCGCCGGACAGGTCGTTGCGGGCAGTGTTGCGATCATCGCGAATGGGGTGAATGTGCACGGCTTCGGGCCGTGGGGCAATGCACGAAACGCGGCGAGCCCATTGAACGGCGACAGTCGTGGCTTCACCGGGCATGAGCATCTGGCCGATCTTGGCTTGATTCACATGAACGGTCGAATCTACGACCCGGTACTCGGTCGCTTCCTGCAAGCCGATCCGATCATCCAAGCGCCGCACAATGCGCAGAGTCACAACCGTTATTCGTATGTGATGAATAACCCGCTGTCTTACTCCGATCCGTCGGGGTTCTCTTGGTGGACGCGGTTTAGAAGCAGAGTCGTTGCGGCGGTCACGTGGGTAGCCACCGCGTGGGCGACGGGCGGTTGTATCCCTTGCGCGAACTATGCATCAAACGCTGTACGCGCAGGGATGGACGCGCATGCAGCGGGGCGCAACGTGTTTCGCGCGATTGGTGCGAGCATCATCGGCACGACCGTCGCGCCGTACACAGGGCCGATTGCGGCTGCGGCGATCGAGCGATTGGCCGATGGCGGAAATGTGCGGAGTGCTCTGCGATCGGCGTTCTCAGCGGGCTTTAATGAGCTGGGAGGGCCGATTGTCGGCGGATGCGCGGCGGGGTTAGTGAGTCGCAGCGGTTGCGGCAACGGGATCATCGACGCCGTTGCCTCTGCCGGGATTCAGGCGGCGCAGACGGCGGCTTATGGGTACATTGCTGGAGAGCTGCAAAGGAACGTTAAATCCAATACCGGCTCTGCAGATCGTCCAGCAATTGCGAACGGCGAGGCGTTGCAGCGCTTTGAAAGGGAAATCAATCGAACCTGGGATGCGTTACGAACCTTGCCTGAGATCGCTGAAATCGAGCGCACGCGAGGTGCGCTTAGGATTCAGATCATAACTGTGGGCAACAGCGGGGTACCGTCTGGTAGTAATACGCTACAACTGAACCCGGCTGATATTCTCGTTGAGTATCGAACAGAAGCGCCATCAACGTGGGATTCGCTATCGTCAGCAGAATACGACCGCCGATTGGCGAAGATGCCAGAGTATTTCCCTATGAGCCCAATTCGCTTGCTTGCTCACGAAGTTTTTCACCTAACGCACCCCTCAGGTGTAGCCTGGGCTTTAGGTGCGCCTGAATATGAACGACAAGCGATCAGGTTCGAGAACTTTATAGTAAATAAGTACTTT
This sequence comes from Betaproteobacteria bacterium, assembly GCA_013298045.1. Lineage (GTDB taxonomy): Bacteria > Pseudomonadota > Gammaproteobacteria > Burkholderiales > Casimicrobiaceae > Casimicrobium. Next base: position 2,161 of record JAAFJI010000310.1, on the reverse strand, counting down.
GATCCCAATGAGCCAGCGCGTAGAGATCACACCACGTGGAGATACTACCGGTGAAGAAAAGGATAACCGCATGCCTCTTAGTGTTTGTAGCGCTTATGGGTGTGTTTATGTTTTTTTCAGCTAAACACGACGTTAAGCCAAAGTTACGCAGCTACGAAATACCGGAGTGGATGCTGGTGAAAACTAAGGTACAAATCAAATTCACGCAAGGCAACGATTCTGTTGAGATTACATCCGGAACGGGACATACCGAACGCATCCCCGTGAACGAAAAAATGATGTCGTTGTGGATCGGGTTACTCGAAGCGCAAAAAAGTGGTGGGGAGATATATTTTTTCGATTCTGCCGAAGAGGATTGGAAGAATCTCGCGGGGTCACGAGGATATGTTTTGATTCGAGAGGGTCGACTCGTGGACGCAGTGGTGACGTTTCGTAACTGAACGCTGCCTTATAGCTCGTTACGCATGGCTAACATCATTGGTTTCTCTTGTTCGCTCCGGTCAAATCGGGCGAGCGGTGTAGATTGGTTGTATTTCAGTTTGTACGAATGAACGCGCCTCGCCCCGTTTGAATGGGGCGATAGCGGCGAGAGCTGATTGTTCATTTAGCTTTCTTGATTTCGTCGTTTGTTGTTCGTCGTTCTCTGCGTTTGCGGGACCGATGCTCGCGGTTCGCGTGATTCGCGTTGCTCACGGTAGCCGCTAGCGGCCGCCTCGATTACCGACGCCTTCGTGGAGCCCATTGAATGACGTGGGAGGCGACGTCGATGCGTTTGATCAGCGCCTCATCATCGATGCAGGCAGTTGATCGCTAAGACGATCCCAGCACCGACTTGCGCACGATCGCGTTGACGCGGCTTTGCCAGCCCCGACCACTCGCCTTCAGCGCGGCAAGCACGTCGGCGTCAAATCGAATTCCGGTGGCGATCTTGGGGGTCGGTTTCGTTGAGCCGACCGGGCGACCGCGTCGGCGCTTCTCGATGTCATTGGCGGTGTGGGTACGTGCCGCAACACCTGTGCGTGCTTGATCGATTGAGCGCAGCAGCGCGGCCTCAAACGCGACGATTTCGGGGTCAATTTTCTTCGGGGCTTGGCTACGTTTTGTCATCAAAGCGCTCCTTCAATCTGTACAAAAAATCCGCATTCAAATTGTCAAACTTTGCTTTCGCGTAAACCAGCAAAAGCACGATTTCGCCGTTCGCGAGCCGATTGAAATAGATCACTCGGCTGCCTCCGCGTTTGCCCACGCCTTGTCGCGACCAGCGCACTTTGCGCAGCGGCGCAGCCCCCGGGATCACGTCGCCCGCTTCCGGATGCTCGCTAATCCAATCAATAAACGCTTCGCGTTCATCGTCGCTCCAAACCTTCTGCGCCCAGGTGGCGAATTCTGGAGTTTCGATGACGGTGAACATATTTAATTGTATCAACAAATAATCGTCATCGGCGGCTTTGATAAACAGCGTATCGGGGTCAGATACGAGGTCTTTCATTATCATATTTCGTTATTTCGCCCATTTTTATATGGGGCAAACGCTGATTTTTATACCTCTTCGCTATAAAGCATTTTGTTGCAATTTCCACGATTTACGTTGGCGTATATCGCGTTAGCTTTATCTCGTTCTCTATTCGACCTATGACCCGACGCACCTCGGTTTAAGTCTGCGTTCTGTGAGGTGTGCGATGCCTCTTTCATCGCTCGCGCCTGCGCGCTCGCGAGCTGTCGTGATCGCGTGGCCTCGGAGCGACCGATCCCGATGCACCTTACCGCCATCGACCACGGCTGCGTCGTCTCGCTGCTCGCGGCTTCGCCCGCGCTGGGTTGCTGCGCAACCCGATCGCTCGCTCCTTGCGCTCACGGATCGTTGGTTTCAATACCCCTAATCGGATTGCGCAATCGGCGCGCCCGCCACGCGCAGGAGGATGCGACGGCGGCTGTCGCCGCATAACCTCTTCTCGACCGAATCGTGAGTGAAGTGACCCCCGGACACTTCAATCGCGATTCGTAGGCGCGGACCTGAACGCGCAGACGGCACCAATCAGCGGTGTCAACACGATCACCAAGCTCTTGCTCAAAGATCACTTGGGATCGATGGTGGCGGAGGTGACGATCACGGGCAGCGTCGTCGCCGGACAGGTCGTTGCGGGCAGTGTTGCGATCATCG
>JAAFJI010000031.1 GCA_013298045.1 Betaproteobacteria bacterium | reverse complement strand
TGCGCGTAACGAGCGCTTTGCGCAGAACTGACTCTCTTCCGACTGATTTATGCCCACACTGAACTGGATCGGTAAAAACGCCGTCGTTAAGCATCACAAAGACGTGCCGTTCCGATTGCTGGAACCGGTCGCTGAGCTTTCTTGCGGATCGCCTGATAGCGGCAATTTGATCGTTCAGGGTGACAACTTACATGCACTCAAGGCGTTGCTCCCGCGCTACGCAGGGCAGGTGAAGTGCATCTACATCGATCCGCCGTACAACACGGGAAACGAGGGCTGGGCTTACAACGACAACGTCAATAGCCCGGAAATTCGCAAGTGGCTCGGCGAAGTAGTCGGCAAAGAAGGCGAAACGCTTGATCGGCACGACCGATGGTTGTGCATGATGTATCCACGCCTAGTCCTGCTCAAACAGTTTCTTCGCGAGGATGGCGCGATCTTCATTTCGATTGATGATAATGAGGTAGCGACGCTGCGGTTATTGATGGATGAAGTGCTCGGAGTCCGAAATTTTGTTGCCAATATTCTTTGGCAAAAACGAACCTCTCCCGACGCCCGCCTAAAAATTGGCGATGCCCACGAACACATCATTTGTTACGCGAAGGAAAAGGATTCGCTCGTCTTGCACAAAATCCCGCAATCGGCGAAGCAACTTTCAAACTTCAAGAACCCAGACAACGACAGCCGAGGCCCATGGGCCTCGACGGACTTTTCAGCGCAAGGATTCAGACCGAATCAGATGTACGAGATTCGTACACCGTCAGGCCGCGTTGTATCCCCGCCACCAGGAAATTGTTGGAAGAACACTGAAGACGTTTTCCTCCGTCTAGTCGCCGAAAACCGGATTTGGTTCGGAAAGAACGGAGATGGTGTTCCGAGACGAAAGACCTTTCTTGCAGAATCGGAGGGTGTGTCAGCGTGGACATGGTGGAGTAATGATGACGTAGGTCATAGTCAAGAAGCAAAACAAGAACTAAAGGATTTGCTCGTCGGAAACGATACAGTCTTTGACACTCCAAAGCCAGCGCGTCTAATACAGCGTATTCTCCAAATTGCATCTGATCGGGATTCGCTGATTCTCGATAGCTTCGCGGGATCCGGCACTACGGGGCATGCTGTTCTCAAACAAAATGCGGAGGATCGCGGCGGCCGTCGATTCATCTTGGTTGAGATGGACGAGCGCATTGCTCAAAACGTCACCCGCGAGCGTGTCAGGCGAGTGGCAAACGGCTTCAGTAACGCCAAAGGGCAACCCGTAGACGGGCTAGGCGGTGACTTCCAGTTTTGCCACCTGTCCACGGAACCGTTGTTCGACCGCGACGGCCAGATTCGTCGCGACGTGAAGTTTGCGCAGCTCGCCGAATTCGTTTGGTTTGCCGAGACTGGCACGGGCTACACGGGGCAGGCGGATCGTCCGCTGCTCGGCGTCCACGAAGGCCGCGCCGTCTACCTGCTTTACAACGGCATTCTCAAGGACAAATCGATTGCAGGGGGCAACGTACTCACGCGCCCCGTGTTCGATCAATTGCCAAAATTCGATGGCGCGAAGGTGATTTACGCGGCGGCGAATCGGATGGGTGCGCGCGCGGCGCGCGAAGGCATTGTGTTCAAGCAAACGCCCTACGCGCTTGAGGTGTAGCGTGGCCGATGCCGCAAAAAATCTTCGCATCATAGTCATTGCCGGACCGAACGGCGCAGGCAAGACGACGTTTGCACGCGAGTTTTTGCCCAACGAAGCCGATTGTCCGATTTTTGTAAACGCCGATTTGATTGCGGCGGGGCTCGCGCCGTTCGCCCCTGAAAGCGCTGCCATTCAGGCAGGGCGTCTGATGCTTGAATCGCTGGAGCGATACTTTCTGGCGCGAGAAAATTTCGCTTTTGAAACGACGCTCTCCGGGCGCGGGTACGAGCGACACATTGTGCGCTGGCAAGCGGCAGGGTATCGCGTGAAGCTGATTTTCTTGAAGCTCGCATCGGCGGATGAAGCCGTTGCGCGGGTAGCGCAGCGCGTTGCACAAGGCGGTCATCACATTCCCGAAGATGTGATTCGACGCCGCTTCTATAGCGGCTATGCAAATTTTCAAACGCGCTACGCGCCCTTGGTGGACGCGTGGGCGCTTTACGATAACTCTGGGGCCAGTCCCCAACTGATCGATTGGAGCGAGAAGCCATGAATCCAAGGCCCATCTCCGACGCACGCGATACGGATCTGCGTCTTTCCGAAATTGCAATGGCGCGCGCGGCCGTACGCGCGCGCGACATTGCGCAGCAAACCGGGACCGATTTGGTCGTGAGTGAAAACGGGGTGATCAAGCGCATCAGGTTGCGCGCTGCAATTGGCCCCTACGTTCTGCAAGAGCCGACGACGGAATACGGAAAGGCACCATGAGCGCGTTTATCGCCAAAAACTATCAGGCGAAGGTGCTCGAAAGCGTCGAGGCGTATTTCCGCGCTTGCCACGAAATGCCGACGCCCTCGCTCGCCTTTACTAGCGTGACGGAAGCGCTTTGGTGGCGAGGCAATAACTACAACCCGCTCGTGGGCCTTCCGAGCGACATGCCCTTTTTCTGTTTACGGATTCCCACAGGCGGCGGAAAAACGTGGCTTGCGGCGAAGAGCGTGGCTTTGGTGAATACCCATTTGCTGCGGACCGAACACAGCGTAATTCTCTGGCTTGTTCCGAGTAAGCCGATTCGCGAGCAAACAATTCGCGGACTCAAAGACTTGAAGCATCCGTACCACGCAGCGCTGCGCGACGCAGGACCGGTCACAGTCATGGACCTCGAAGAAGCGAAGAGCTTAACTCGCGCAACGCTAGACACATCCACGGTCGTGATCGTGGCGACGCGGCAAGCGTTTCAAGTGGAAGAGGAAGAGTTTCGTAAGGTGTATCAGTCGAGCGGCGCACTGATGCATCACTTTGACAACTTGTCTTCGGTGCAGCGAGAAGCGCTGTTGACGGATGGGGACGGCGCGGATCGTACGAAGCCCTATTCACTGGCGAATGTGCTTCGACTGCGTCGCCCGTTTGTGATTGTGGACGAGGCGCACAACAGCCGCACCGAACTGGCGTTCGACATGCTCGCGCGGTTGCGGCCCAGTGGCGTGATGGAGCTGACGGCAACACCGGACACTGAGCGCACGCCAAGCAACGTGTTGCACAGTGTTTCAGCGGCGGAGCTGAAGCTAGAAGAGATGATTAAGCTGCCGATCGTGCTCGAGACCGAGCCGAACTGGCAGCAATGTTTGGCCGATGCAATCGCCCGGAGAAGCGCGCTACAGGCGCTTGCAACCCAAGAGGAGCGGGAGGGTGCGCGCTACTTGCGCCCAATCGTTTTGATTCAGTCGGAACCGCGACGAGCGGGTGTGGAGACGCTTGATTTCGAGAAAGTGAAAGGCGAGTTGATCGCAAATCACGGCATTCCGGCGGAAGAAATCGTAGTTGCGACAAGCGAAGAGCGTGGGATTGAGCAAATCGACGCGGATTACCCACTTGGGATTTCGGATCCCCTGTGTCCAGTGAAGTTTGTTATTACCCAAAAAGCGCTTGCGGAGGGTTGGGACTGCCCCTTCGCGTACATATTGGTGAGTATGGCTTCGCTGTCGTCGTCGACGGCCGTTGAGCAACTCTTGGGAAGGGTGTTGCGACAACCGAATGCATCACATCGCGACGCCCGTGAGTTAAATCAATCCTACGCGTTCGTTGTCTCACGCAACTTTGCAGAAACTGCGGGCGCTTTGCGTGACCGTTTGGTCGCAGGGGCAGGTTTCGAGAAGCGCGAAGTCAAAGAGTTTGTGCTGGCGGCAAAGCCGGATCAATCCCGTCTCGATCTTGAGGCGCGCGCGGGCCGCGTGGTGATGCATCCGGTGCCGGTGCCGCTAACGGAAAAGCCAGACCTCAAGAGCGTCCCACCAGCGCTGCGAAACAAAGTAAGTTGGGATGGAAAGCTAAACACGCTGACGATAGCCGCGCCGCTCACTGAAGACGAAACTGCCGCGCTTCAGAACGCTGTGGCGTCAGAGAGCGCTGTATCAGCGATCGGGGTCGCGGCTGAGATCAGTCGCACCACTGCCATTGAGTTTTTCCAAACGCCTGCCGAGCTTGGGTTGCGTCTTTGTGTTCCTCAGCTTGCGCTGAAGACACAAGGCGAGTTGCAGTTGTTTGACGATCCAGAATTGCTTGAGTATCCATGGGAGCTTTCTGCTTACGATGCAGTGCCGACTGCTGACGACTTATCAGAGTTGGGAGCCGCGCTCAAGGTATCTGAGGGCGGCGAGATAGATGTGGATACGGCGACGGGGAAGATCGTTTCGCGCTTCCTACCAGATCTCCAACGCGACCTCGGGCTTTCTTATGCGCCAGAGCATTGGGACGAACTTCGCATAGCAACATGGCTTTGCCGGAATCTGCCTGAACCATCGCTCACCCACGCAAACAAACAAGCGTTTGTTGCGCAATGGCTTACACGATTGATTGCAACATCCGGATTCGATCTGGCCAAGGCGAACTTGCAGAAATTCATGATTCGCAACCTGCTTGAGCGAAGGTTCGGCGAGCTTCGGAAGCAGGCGGCTAGAAAGGCCTACCAAGAGACTTTGTTTAGTGACGGTGCGGGTTCGCGCGTAGGCGTGAGCGAAGAGCTTACCTTCGAGTTTCATAGCCAAGCCTACTCTCCAATTCGCGACTACGATGGACGGTACGGCACGTTTGATTTCAAGAAGCACTTCTATGGACGAGTAGGCGATTTCGATAGCGAAGAAGAGTTTCAGTGCGCCTGTTGGCTCGACACAGAAGCGCAGAAAGGACGCATCGATTACTGGGTGCGCAACCTGGTGCGACGAGAGGGAAGCTCGTTCTTCCTACAGAAGGCCGTTGGTCGGTTTTACCCAGATTTCCTTTGCAAGCTACCCGAGCGCAACGGCATGAGTTCAATCCTGGCGGTAGAGTACAAAGGAGCAAACTTGTGGGCTGCGGCGGAGGACGATCGCTTGATCGGCGGGCTTTGGGCAAACTTCTCTGGCGGCAAGTGTAAGTTCGTCATGGTGACAAACAAGTCGTGGGATCGGATCGATGCGCTCCTGTGAGCGTCTGTCGATCTCTTGAGCTGGCGCGACAAGACAAGAAAGAAGTACCAAGTGAAAGACAAAGCCACCTGGCTCGTCCGCGCGGGCGAAGGCGCGTATCTCGTTGAAGACTTCCGCGCGGGGTCGTTTGTATCGATTGGCTGGGCGGAGTTGGGCGATGTGTCGTCACTGAAGACGCGTGAGCAGTTCACGCAGGCGGTCGCGCGCGCGTACCCGGACGCGCGGCGCGCGCAAGTCGCGATGTCGGCGGGGCAGATTTTTCGGTTTGCGCGCGAGATGAAGGTTGGCGATCGAATGCTGACCTACGATCCGTCGCAGCGCGAGTATTTGATCGGCACAATCACGAGCGACTACGTGTTTCGCCCGAACGCAGAGCATCCGCAGCCGCAGGTGCGAAGTGTGAAATGGGAGGGCTCGGTGAAGCGCGATGCGCTTTCGGTATCGACGCGCAATAGCCTCGGAGCGATTACGACGTTATTCCTGGTTCCGCAGGAAGCGGCGGCAGAGATCGATCGCTTGCTTGCCGCAGGCGGTAGCGTGAATCTGGGTGACACGCAATCGAAAGAAACGCCACTCGCTTCAAGCGATGAGGCGCAAGAAGACGAAACGCAAGTTGCGCAGATCTATCGCGACATTCAGAACCGCGCGTTTGAGTTTACGAAGGACAAGATTTCTCGTCTCGACTGGAGCGAGATGCAGGATTTGGTGGCGGGGCTGTTGCGCGCGATGGGTTACAAGACCCGCGTTTCGCCATCCGGCCCTGATCGCGGCAAGGACATCGTGGCCTCACCCGATGGCTTCGGATTTGAGAGCCCGCGCATCGTGGTCGAGGTGAAACACCGCACTGGCAGCGCGATGGGCAGCCAAGAGGTGCGCAGTTTCCTCGGCGGGCGGCATAAGGACGATAAAGGACTTTACGTGAGCACCGGCGGGTTTTCGAAAGACGCGCGGTACGAAGCCGAGCGCGCATCGATTCCGCTCACGCTCATGGATTTAGACGATCTAGTGCGCGCCATCCTTGAGCATTACGAACGGATGGATCCGGATTCGCAGCGATTGATTCCGCTGCGCAAAATTTACTGGCCGGGCTAGGCGGTTTTCGGGCGCTGGAGTGATGGTTTGCGCCAAACTCCGCGCGGTTCGGCGAGCCGGCATGCCGACGCAACAGGTCTGCTCATTCCGGCTTTTCTTCGAGCGCCCCTAAAAAATTCCTCGCGCAACATGCCTTTCTGTATATGGCTCTACGCCGATAGACCCAATCGATTGGGGCTAGGCACCCATTGAGAGCATTTTTGCTTTGGGCTGTTATGGCCTTCTAGTCCTCATCAAATCGCTCTTTAGCTTAGTAGTCAGCTTATTTGGCACGATTTAGTACAGAATGTGTTTCGCGCCACATAATGGCGTAAAATCTTAATCATGCCAAAACTTACTGACGCGAAAGAGCTAGAAGCTTTCGAAAATACAGTTGCGCGCCATATCGATGGTGTCACGATTCGTGATCTCGAAGGCTTATTCGCGCCAAAACAAAGCCGCCGCACGTTGCAGCGCAGGCTCGATACGCTGATTGCAGCGGGTCGGATTGAGGCGCGGGGGCGTGGGCGGGCAACGCGCTATTTCGCACACGTCGAAAAGCCGTTGCGCGATGAAGTGGCAGCGCGAGCGCTGTCGCTTCGGGTGGCCGAACCGCCGCCACCGCCCTACGCCGCGAGCACGATGCCCGCGCAATCTTCAACGGAAAAACAATCGGCACAGCCCGCCAAAGAACGCTATGTGAAAACTTCGCCAGAGGGCGAGGAAATTCGCGCGTATGTTCGCCAGCAGAAGCAAGCGCGCAAACCGCTCGGTTATCAGCTCTCGTTCTTGGAGGCTTATCAACCGAACGCGACGTTCTACCTGCCGCAATCGCTGCGCGAACAGCTCTTCGTGATGGGGCGCTCGCCGATGGTGGAAACGCCAGCGGGCACGTTTGCGAAAGACATTTTGAATCGCTTGCTGATTGATCTTTCGTGGGCCTCGTCGCAGCTGGAAGGCAACACGTATTCGCGGCTAGATACCGAGCGCTTGATTCAATTCGGGCAAGCGGCGGCGGGCAAAGATGCGTTCGAAACGCAGATGATTTTGAATCACAAAACGGCCATCGAATACCTCGTGCTCGATCCCGCGCGCGCCCGCGTGAGCGCGGAAACGATCATCGCGCTGCATGCGCTTTTGTCAGACGGTTTGATGGCCGATCCGCTTGCCTGCGGGCGCATTCGCCAGCGCGCGGTGGACATCGGCGGCAGCGTGTATCTGCCGCTCGCGTTTCCGCAGCAGTTGGAAGAGATTTTTGGTTACGTGATGCAGATGGCGGCGGAGATTGCCGATCCGTTCGAGCAATCGTTTTTCTTGATGGTGCATCTGCCGTATTTGCAGCCGTTTGAGGATGTGAATAAACGGGTGTCGCGGCTCGCGGCGAACATTCCGTTCGTGCAACGAAATTTGTGTCCGCTATCGTTCATCGATGTCTCGCCCGAGGCGTACGTTGATGGCATTCTGGGCGTGTACGAATTGAACCGAGTGGAGCTCTTGCGCGATGTGTTCATTTCGGCTTACGAGCGATCGTGTCAGCAATATGTTGCAGTGAAACAGCAGCTCGTGCCGCCCGACACCTTTCGCCTGCGCCACCGCGATGCGCTCAACCAAACGATGGCGGCGATGGTTCGCGCGCGGGCGCGGCCGAGCGAGGAGACCATCGCGGCACACGTACCCGAGCGCGTGCCAGAGGATGAGCGTGCGCGATTCGTCTCGCTCGTGCTCAAGGAATTTGAATCGCTGCATGCTGGCAATGCGATACGTTTTGGCTTGAGACCCCTAGAGTTCGAGGGCTGGAAGAAGAATCAAACCTAAATTGATTCAGCGCATGCTGCCGCGCTCGCCCAGGCCCATTGGAAGTTGTAGCCGCCGAGCCAACCGGTCACATCCACCACTTCGCCGATGAAATGCAGGCCTGGGACGCGTTTGGCTTCCATGGTTTGCTGCGAAAGTTCGCGGGTATCAACGCCGCCTAGCGTGACTTCCGCTTTCTTGTAGCCGAGTGTGCCGGAGGGTTTGAGACGCCAGGCGTTGAGTTCTCGGGCCACGTCTGCGATTTCGGTCTTGTTCCAATCGGCGAGCGGCTTCTCAGGCGCATGCGCGTGCGCCCAGGCGTCCGCAAGGCGCTGCGGCACCACCTCGGCGAGCGCTTTCGCGAAGCTCGTGACCGCTGGTCGCCGCGCGCGAAGCTCGGCAAGCCATTCGCTCGCGTCGCGCCCGCAGAGCAGATCGAAGACGACCGCATCGCCCGCATTCCAGTAACTCGAAATCTGCAACACCGACGGGCCGGAAAGCCCGCGATGGGTGAGCAACGCCGCTTCGCGGAAGTTCACCACGTGCTTTTTTGCTTTTGGCTCGCGCGGTTCGGCGTGCGCAATGGTTTCGAAAGCGACGCCCGAGAGCATGCCGTAGCGCTCGAGTTCCGGCGCATCCAGCGCGAGTGGCACGAGGCCGGCGCGTAGCGGCGTAACGGCGATGTCGAATTGCTTGGCAATTTCGTAGCCAAAACCCGTCGCGCCGGTCGCGGGAATCGAGAGTCCGCCTGTGGCAATCACGAGCGCATCGCTCGTGAATTCGCCGCGCGAGGTGTTCACGCGGAATCGATCGGGTTTTTCAATCGAGGCGACGCTTGCCGGATGCAAAAACTCCACCTTGCCGCGCTTGCATTCATCGATCAGCATGTCGATGATCTGCTGCGAAGACTCGTCGCAAAAGAGCTGCCCGAGCGTTTTTTCGTGAAAGCCGATGTGATGCGATGAAACGAGTTTCACGAAATCGTTCGCCGTGTATCGAGCGAGCGCGGAGCGGCAAAAATGCGGGTTCTGCGAAAGGAAATTCGCGGGGCTCGCGTGAATGTTCGTGAAATTACAGCGCCCGCCGCCGGAAATTCGAATCTTCTCGCCCAGCGTTTCGGCGTGGTCGATCAAGAGCACACGGCGGTCACTTTGCGCGGCGCGCGCCGCGCAAAACATCCCGGCCGCACCGGCGCCGACCACAATTGCCTCAAAGTGTTTGCTTTGCATTTGAAGATGTTAACGACGGCGTGTGGGCGCGACCCCGATTGCGATCGCTCGTCAGAAGCCAGACTAGAGCCAATCCCGCGCTTACAAACGAGGCGGGGTAGAGCAAACTCACCAAAAACTCGCTTTTCGCGCCACAGCATGAGAGAATTCGGGCTCGCTTGAAAAAGCAGCAGCCGCAACGCAATATTTTGCGGTTGTTATTCGCTGATTAGTGCTTCGCCACACTCTGAGTCTCTGCCTACCGCGCAATGCGGCATTTTCGGGCAGTTGCAGCGCAAAAATCGCTGCACATACAAGGTTCGTTGGTTGGTCGATGCGTTTTTCTTCGTACCCAATCAACCCTTGAATAAAGGTCGTTGAAATATCGTTTCCCTTCGCTCACAAGGCGATGGGCTGCGCTGTTTTCGCGGCAACATAATGACTCAACTAGACACCACACAAGAACAATTCGACGCGCCTTCGATGGAAGCCGCGTCATTCGAAGTCGACACGCACATCGAAAGCGATGTCGTTGAAGATGCGCCCATGAGCGGCTTCGAACAACTCGAACTCAACCCCGCACTGTTGCAAGCGGTCGCCGCACTCGGCTACACCGAGCCAACGCCCGTGCAAGTGCAAACCATTCCTGCGGCGCTCGCGGGCGGTGACTGGATGGTTTCTTCGCAAACCGGTAGCGGCAAAACGGCCGCTTTCCTTCTTCCGGCCATTCATGCCTTGCTCGAAGCGCCCGCGATGAGCAAAGGCGAGCAAGCCGCGCGCGGTCGTCGTGCGGCGGCATCGCCTCGCGTGCTCGTGCTCGCGCCGACGCGCGAGCTTGCGCAGCAAGTTGCGCAAGAGGCAATCGATCTCGTACGCTTCTGTCGTGGCGTTCGCATCGCGAACGTGGTCGGCGGCACGGCCTTCGGTAAACAGCTGATGGATCTTCGCGGCGCGACGCTCGTCGTTGCAACGCCCGGTCGTTTGCTTGATTTGAATCGCAACGGCCAGATCGATCTGAACGCGGTGCAAACGCTCGTCGTAGACGAGGCTGATCGCATGCTCGATCTCGGGTTCTCGGAAGATCTGGAAGCGATTCACGTCGCGACGATGAAGCGCGACCGCACGATGATGTTTAGCGCAACCTTCGCGCCGCGCATCATGGCGCTCGCCGCAAACGTGATGCGCTCGCCGCAGAAAATCGAACTCACCAGCGCGCATGCCACGCATGCGAACATCAAGCAAAGCCTGTTGTGGTTCGATGACATTGCGCACAAGAACGTGTTGCTCGAACACTATTTGCAAGACGAGACGATGGAGCAAGCCGTCGTATTCACGGCTACGCAAATCGAAGCCGACGAGCTTTCGGAAGAACTTCGCGATGCCGGCTATTCCGCGGCAGCGCTACACGGCGCGATGCCGCAAACCATTCGCAATCGCCGCATTCGTGCGCTGCGTGAAGGCACAACCAAAATTCTCGTCGCCACCGACGTTGCCGCGCGCGGTATCGACGTGCCGACGATTACGCATGTCATCAACTACGGTCTGCCGATGAAGCCGGAAGACTACGTGCATCGCATTGGTCGTACCGGGCGCGCAGGTCGCGATGGCGTAGCGATCACGCTCGCCGGCGGTCGCGATCGCTACAAGATTCGCAATATTGAACACTTCACGCAGCAGCGCCTCGAAGTGGTCACCGTGCCCGGCCATGAGCCAACAATGTCGCCGCAAGCGCCGCGTTTCGGTGCAGGTCGTGGCGGTCCGCCGCGTGGCAATGATCGCAGTCGTGGCGGTTACGGTGATCGTGCGCCGCAGAGCAGCTTTGGCGATCGTGCACCGCGTGAAAGCTTCGGCGGTTCGCGTGGCAACTTTGGCGGTGAGCGCAGTTTTGCAGCGCCGCGCGAAGAACGTAGTTTCTCAGCGCAACGCGACGACCGAAGCTTCGCAGCACCACGTGAGACGCAAACGTTCGCCGCGCCCGAGCGCCGCGAGCCTGCGCCAAGTCCATACGCAGCGCGTGAAGATCGTGGCAACTTTGCACGTCGCGCGCCAAGTGAATCTCGTGAGCACGCCGCACCACGCGAAGGCAACTTTGCACCGCGTGAGCAGCGCGCATGGCAGCCACGCGATGCCGCACCGGCGTTCCGTCAACGTCCCGATTTCGCAGGCCATCGTGGCGCACCGCGTGAAGACCGCGCTCCACGCGGTGACTTTGCGAGTCGCAACGGTGGTTGGAGCGATCGTGGCGAGCGCCGCGAAAGCAGTTTTGCGCGCCCGCGTTTCGACGAAACCCGAGCCGCGCATCCAACAGCCGCAGCACGACCTGCTTTCGTTCGCACCGAACGCGAAGCAACGCCGTTTGTGCACCAGCCGCGCGCCGAGCGGCGTGGCAACAAGCCAGTAGGTCCTGCGGTGACGCCACCAGCCGCTGGCGGCAATCGCGCGGCACGTCGTGCCGCATTGCAAGCCGAATACGCTGCAAAAGTGGCGCGCGGCGAAGTCGAGTAACACTCGTCTTTTCGTTGTAGCGCAAGGGTTCGGACTATCGAGATCCGAACCCGAACAGCGTCAACAAAAGCCGCGCCACGCGATAAGCGACGCGGCTTTTTATTCGCGTGAAAAATGTGCGGCGATTCCAATCGCTGCGATCGACAGATTTCGACGCGCTGCTCCACGCCGCCTCAAGCGCTTGTTGTAGTTCGCTTGCAAACGCTGGATGCGTCAGAAACACATTGGCTTCGCGGGCAAGCAGCAAGCTGAACGGATCGATATTGGACGAGCCGACCGTCGCCCATTGACCATCGATCACCGCGACTTTCGCATGTAAAAAACTCGCGTGATATTCCGCGATTTCGATGCCGCCGTTGAACAAGCTGTCGTAGAGCGCGCGCGATGCGTAATGCTGCAAAAAATATTCGCGTCGTCCTTGCAACAGCAGTCGCACGCGCACGCCACGTGCCTCGGCTGCATTTAGCGTGGCTAGCAATTTCTTACCCGGGAAAAAATATGCGTTTGCGATCAACACTTCGCTTTTAGCCCCATTAATACCGTTCAGATACGCCGCTTCAATGCTTCTTCGATGATGTAAGTTATCGCGATGAACAAACCATAAATTGGGGCGATGGATGCTGGTGCTTTGATTCGCGCGCTTGTCTCCACGAATCGCGTTCAGCGCACGCTGCCCGGCACGTTCGAGTGCGCGTAGGGAATCACGAGTCACGGAGCCACTTGTCTTTGCTTCGATCTCAACAAGACGATCCCACATTTCGCCCATCGTCGTCGCGATGCGCTCGGCAATCGCACCGTCAATCCGCACCGCGAAATCGAAGCGCGCATCGAAGGATTCCGGATTGGCGTAGCCGTGCATGTTGAAGTCATCGATGATGTTGATGCCGCCGACGAAGGCGATGCGCTCATCGACCACTGAGAGTTTGCGATGCATGCGTCTCAGTCGTGACGCGCGAAAGCGCCAACGTGAGGTTTCGGGACGAAACACGGCAAGTGCAACGCCGCCTCGTTGCATCGTTTGCGCTAAATCCCCGACGAAGGTGTGCGAACCAAAACCGTCGATTACAACGCGAACATCGAGCCCTCGTTTGGCCGCACGGATCAGCGCTTCGGCAACGCTGCGCCCCGTGCGGTCATCGGCGAAGATGTAGGTTTCAAGCCATACCCGCGAGCGCGCCGCGTCGATGGCGTCGAGGAGCGCCGGAAAATAGTGCTCGCCGCTTCGCAGCAACCGAACGTCGTTGTCGTCAATGCGGTGCTTCATCTAGCGGGGTCAAATTTCGAGGCGTGCGCCGCAGCGAGAGCTCGGCTTCGAGCGCAGCGTGATCGGAGAGCTTTGCCCAATCGCGGCCGCGATGCACTCGTGCATCGTTCACATCGAGCCCACGCACGTAGATACGATCGAGGCGAAGAATTGGCAAGCGCGCCGGAAAACTTCGCGCCGGATTGCCCTCCATCGTCTCAAACACCTCGTGCAAGTCGAGTTCGCGAAGCGGTGCGCCCGCGCGATGCCGCCAATCGTTGAAGTCGCCGGCAACGATCAGCGGCGCATCGCGCGGCACCAAGGCGTCGATGCGTGCGCACACTGCCGAAATTTGCTTCACGCGCGAGCGACCGAGCAGCCCCAGGTGCACGCACACACAGTGCAGCGGCGATTTGAGCCCAGGCAGCGAAAGTTCCGCGTGCAGCATGCCGCGCTGTTCGATGCGATTGGTGGAGATATCAACCTGTTCACAGCGCGAAATAGCAAAACGGGAGAGGATCGCGTTGCCATGATGACCATGCTCGTAAACCGCGTTTTTTCCGTACGCGCTTACCGGCCAATGCTCATCGGCGAGAAACTCGTGCTGTGGCGCAGTTGGCCAATTCGCGTGCTTCAAGCTGTGCCGATCATTGTTGCCAACCACCTCTTGCAGAAAAACGATGTCTGCTTGCATGGTGCGCAGCTGCTCCCGCAGGTCGTGAACCATGCTGCGGCGATTGAACGCGGAAATCCCTTTGTGGATGTTGTACGTCGCGACGCTGAACGATTTGACGGGTCGAATTGCACTGCGCGACATGAAAGCTCGGGTTCTTTACAACAAATCTAGCAAATGCCGCATTAAATATAGCCAATTTCCGCAAAATCTATTTTGTTTTTATTCGTGCAAAAAACAACAAATATCATATTTTCTGGGGCACAGGTGACTGATGCTATGAGCGATTGTGCATTCGTGGCACAAAAACACGTTTAGCGCGGCAGATTGCCCCATTTTGCCTCGCGTTGAACTCAGTGTGTTGGCGACAATCGCTTGATTGAGCGGGTTTCGCGTTATCGAAGCCTATCCGCAGCCATAAAAAAACCGGGTACGAGACCCGGTTTTTTCAACCAACAGCGAAGAGGCTTAGTAGCCCGATCCGCCACCGCCGTAGCCGCCGCGACCACCGCCGCCGCCACCACCGCCACCACCGCTGCGTGGGCCGCGGAAGCCGCCACCGCCGCCAGGGCCACGTGGCGGACGATCACCGCCACCGGCGGGTGCTGGACGCGCCTCATTGACCACGAGTGGGCGACCTTCAACCGGCTTCCCATTCATGCCCGCGATCGCGGCCTGTGCGCCTTGATCGGTTGCCATCGTCACGAACGCGAAGCCGCGCATGCGACCCGTTTCACGATCCATTGGCAGATAGACGTCGGCGACTTCACCGAACGCAGCAAATTCATCACGCAACATGTCCTGCGTCGCGCGGAAACTAATGTTGCCTACAAACAAACGATTACCCATTACTTAAACTCAGTCCTTAAAAATTACAGAACGCGCTTTTCAAGGACTCGATCCGTATCGGCAAACTTCTTCGCACGCACATCACTCGGGAACCAGGAAACTCGCTAACCTAGGAAATACGGGCGCTTCAAGCGTGAAACGTATTTCGCGAAGGCGGGAGCATGCCACAAAAAATTGGAATTTGTGCGCTTTTACGAGATTTATTTGGTCGCGCGACGCAGGAACACGCAGAAACGCCCGTTTTCTCAAGGCTTCGGCGACAATTTTTCGGCGAAGATCATTGCCGGAAAATCCCCGCATCGACGCCATCACGTCGCCTTGAGCGCCGAAACAAGCCCCCATCAGAGTAGGGCAAGCCTGTTGCAACGCGGCACCAATATGCCTACATTGCGCCCTTGTCATTCCTAGTTTCACGGAGCAGGTTCGAGATGAATCAACAAGACATCACCCCGATTGACAGCGCAGGCACGCTCTCGGTCACCCAGAACCGCGTGTTGCGCAACACGCTGGTACTGCTTGCAATTTCTCTGATTCCAACGGTCATCGGTGCCTCGCTTGGCGTGAGCATCGGCTTCCAGGGCTTCGGCAAGTGGTGGATCAATCTCATGGTACTGCTCGCTGCCGTCATGGGATTTAGCTACGCCATTCACCGAACCAAAGACTCCGCCGCTGGGGTCGCCGTGCTTCTCGTGTTCACGCTCTTCATGGGCTTTTGGCTATCGGTGCTTCTCGGGCGGATTCTGTCGCTAAAAAATGGCGGCACGCTGATCATGTACGCCTTTGGCGGCACAGCACTCATTTTCGCGGCGATGGCGGTGGTTGCAAGCAGCATTAAGACCTCGCTCTCGGGCATGGGCAAATTCCTCTGGATCGGGTTCTTTGTGATTCTGCTTGCGGCGATCGGCGGCATCGTGTTTCAAATGCCTGCGCTGATGATCACCTGCATGGTGCTCTTCATTGGTCTGTTCGCGGCGTGGACGCTCTACGATTTGAATCAGATCATCACCGGCGGCGAAACCAACTACATCACCGCTACGCTCTCAATCTACATCAACCTGTTCAACATCTTCTCAAATCTATTGAGCTTGCTGGGCATCACCAGCAGCGACTGAGCCTTCGTCAAACGAGGCTCTCTTCGGGGTGCATTTCCGCTCGCGCCCCTATCGCGCCCGCACTTCAATCTCGCGGCACGATGAAAAAACGGGCTGCCGAAGCAATTCGGGAGCCCGTTTTCTTTGCTCTATCGTTCGCTGTCGCGCGAAAGCGTCCGAAGCGGGCTCGCGTCAAGTCCGCGCAGCAGCGCAAGCATGATCGCAATCGTCGGGCAGGCAACGCCCTTCGCACTCGCAATCAGCTGCACGCCGCCAAGCAAGGCGTCAACTTCCATCGGTTTTCCGCATAGTGCGTCGTCGAGAATCGACGGTCGAGTCGCAAGCGAGTGTCGATGCGACGAATCGGTGCGGCTTCGCTCAGCCGCCCGTCGTGCGACTTGCTTTGCCGCCGCTACTTCGCCGCCAAGGTTGACGCCGACTGCTTGCGCAACGCTCGCGAGCTCGTCGACAAGGCTGTCAACGACATCGAGAAGATAGGAGCGCGCGCCAATTTCATCGTGCGTCAACTGGCAGAGCGCAGCGATCGGCCCCAACGACGCATTACGCAGCAACTTGATCCAGATATCGCGATCGATGTCGGTCGAGCAGCGCACGTCGAGTTCGCAGCACCGCAACACGTCGATGCATGCGCTCAAGCGCTCGCTCTCGCCCCCACTGGCTGCGCCGAGCAACCACAGATTGTTGCCCGAATGCGCGACGACGCCCGGGCGGATCAGCGCGTTGGTTGAGTAGGCAACGCAAGCGACCGTTTGCTGCGGCGACAGCAGAGCGTCGTTGATTCCCGATTGGTCGCTACGCGCGTGCTTTTTCACGTACCACCAGGGCAGTCCGTTTGCGACAAACACGGCCACACCCTGCGGTTTCAAGATCTTCGCTACGGTGGGCAGGATTTGCGAGTGCGCATGTGCCTTGAGCGTCACAAAGACAATGTCCTGCCAGGGCAGCGCATCGGGATTGTCAACCACGCGGCGCGGGCGACTCAACCGGGCCTGTCCACCGTCGTGTAGTGTCAGTCCATCGTTGCGAAGCGTAGCCAGCTGCGATGGTCGAACCAAAAGCGACAGTTCCTCGTCCGCACATCGCGCTAACTTTGCCGCCAGATATGTCCCCATCGCGCCGACACCAACGACGGAAATCAACACCGCACTTGCTCAGGCATCCACCACGCGTACTGCGTGATTTTTGAGCCACTCGAACGATTTCATGCGCAGCTGGTTGGTCGTGGCGTAGTGCGAGCCGTAGCCCTGCTTTCGATCGCCGTCGAGCAAGCGCGCACCCAGGGCTTGTTGCCGCGGGTTGTGATAGCCGTCCATATCGACATATTTGTAGTGCAAGAGTTTCGCCTCCGGGGGGTCAGACAGCTTGACCCGTCCGATCGGATTGCACACATGCCGCCCGACGCCAAAGTCCATGTCGGAGATGGCGCTCGGATTGAATATCTGCTGTTTGTCCAGCCCCCACATCGGCACGCCCATCGGCAACGCCTCCGGTAGCGAAGCAGACGCGGCAGGGAAGCGATCACCGACCATTTCATACCCGAGCGGTTTGACAATTGTCACGCGTTGCTCCGTGCACTCGGCGAGGTAGCGCGCCATTCCGCGCGGATGCCAAAAGAATTCGTCGATATTGGCAATCACCACCCAGTCGGCGACGTTGCGGCTCTCCGACCAGGTGTGATCCCAGAGATGCATTGCAGCGGTTACAAACGAATCGCCTTTGGGCGGGAACGCTCGCAAATCGACTTTGGGGTTTGCTTTGAACAACTCGATCGATCCGTCGTCAGAGCCATCGTCGAACACGACAATACGTTCGACCCACGCGCTGTAATAGCGCAAAAAGAAGGGTAGCAGCGCGATATCGTTCCACGCAATTGTGTAAAGATGGATTTTCATCGGACAGACTACAAATTCTCTGATGCTAGGACTAGATCAAATGCTACATTCACCCGAATCGAATCGGTATCCGACACAAGAGAAGGTAAGGTGAGCGAATTGCTCGACGGTACCGAAACGCACGCTGATTTCGAATTTGCCCTGTGGTCTATCGATCCTGCGCTGGTTGCTCAGGCAGCATTGGCGGGCGTGCGCTGGATCGGGCCCGATCTGGAAATCATCGGAAAGCGCGAACGTCAGGCCGGAACCGGCAGCTTGATCTCGGCACACCCACCCGAGAGCGTTCGCGGTGTCGGTGAGCTGGTCGGCACGAAGCGCTTGTTTGTACGCTGCAATGCACCGGGCGCGCATTCCGAGAACGAAATCGAGCGCTTGCTCAGCGAAGGCGTGAGCTGCCTCATGATGCCAATGATTCGTACTTTTGCCGAGGCGGAAGCGGTTGCGCAACAGGTCGGCGGTCGCGCGAAGTTAGTCGTCATGATCGAACACTGCGACATTCTCGACGACGTCGATCGCGTCGCAGCGCTTGCCTTCGTCGACACCCTCTATGTCGGCACCAACGATCTCGCGCTTTCGATGGGCTATCGAACCCGCTTCGGACCGATTGCTGCGGGTTGGGTAGATCGAATCGCCAAGGTTGCCCATCTCCACGGGCGCGGGTTCAGTTTTCTCGGGTTCGCGCGTCTCAGTGCCGAGATCGCAGTTCCGACCGATCTGGTGTTGGCCGAGTACGCGCGGCTCAACGTCAATTGGGGGCTGTTTGCGCGCAGTTTCTCGGCCGAGCCGACGTCATTTGCGCGTGAACTCGGTATTGTGCGCGATCGGCTCGCCTGGTGGAAACGGCAGCCGACATCGGCGCTAGAGGAGGCGCGCGATCGATACCTACATGCCTGTCGCGAAGCTGAGGCGAACGGCTTGCCGAGGCGTTAAGCTAAAGCGCAATACCACGATTGGCGCTTTCGCGTATTGCCGCGTTAAATAAGAGAAAAGCGTTGTTTTGCATTAATCAACACATATGCATTTCATCGCTAATAGCCGTTATTTTATGGGGCGTAGTACGTCGTAGCTGTAAGTTCATGCGCTTTTACGGCGCTTGGAGGTGTCTTTGAGTCAATGCGCCGTTTGCTTAGCGAAGTGTGTGCCCCGTTCAATAGATGTGACCGTAACAGTGAGCGCCCGCTTTCCGCGCGAAATCGCGAGCGGCACCTGCACCCCCGCGCCCCCGCGCTCCCACACTGCGCGATAGAACTCCGCCAGCGTTTTCACACCGGTATTGCCCACCGCCGTGATGATGTCGCCGCGCTCGAGCCCGGCGCGCTCGCCAGGCCCGTCGGAAGAGAGCCGCCCGACGTTCACGCCGTCCTCATCCTCGAACGCATTGATGCCGAGCCACGGTCGCTGCGCGCCTTTGCGCTGCCCGTTGGCGATGAGCTCGTCGAGGATCGGTCGCAGAATATCGATCGGCACGAACATATTGCCGGGCACACCACGACCATTGCCGCCCGCATCGCCGACGTAGAGCGAGCCTACGCCGACCAGCTTGCCTGAGGACTCGATCAACGCCGCGCCACCCCAATCCTGGATTGGCGGGAAGGTGAAAATTGCGCTCTCGAGCAAATACTCCCAGCTGCCGGTGAATTCGCGCCGCGAGACGACGAACGCAGGGGCGACATTGCCTCGGGCACCTGCCGCGAGTACCGCGTCGCGCTCCTTCACCGCCGCTGCATCGCCAAACGCGAGCGGCTCGCCAGCGGCCGGGGCGAGCAGGCGCACCAGCCCGAAGCCGGTTTCCTGATCGAAACCAGCGACCTTGCCTGGGAGCTTGCGACCTTTGTGATGGGAACTATATACATAGCTAGCCAAAAATAACTTGACTAGCCAATAAAATCCGGCAATAATTCATTTAACTAGCCGTTAGGTGAATCATGGAAAAGCCGGAAACAGTCAGTCTCTACCAGTTCTTCAAGCAATTCCCAGACGAGGAATCTGCCCGCCTTCATTTCGAAGGTCGTCGCTGGGCGAACGGTAAAGCGTGCCCTCATTGCGGTAGCGTCGAGGTGGTTGAAGTAAAAAACCACAAACCCATGCCTTACCGCTGCAAAGACTGCCGTAAGCATTTCAGCGTTCGCACCGGAACCGTTCTCGAAGAATCCCGTTTGCCACTTCATAAATGGCTTATGGCGATCTACATGATGACGACGGCTCGTAAAGGCATTCCGTCAACGCAGATGGCTCGTGAGCTAGGTTGCACACAAAAAAGCGCATGGTTCCTCGCTCAGCGCATCCGCGAGGCATGGCTTAGCAATGGCGACGCATCGAACAACGGCGGCGGTCAACTCAGCGGCGAAATCGAAGTTGACGAAACTTTCGTCGGCGGCAAAGAGCGAAACAAACACGCGAAGGACAAAGCGAACAAGGGACGCGGCTCGGTCGGTAAGGCTATCGTTGTCGGCGCAAAGCAACGCGGCGGCGTCGTCGTTGCGCAGTGCGCTCGTGACGTTACCGCGCCTACGCTTCACGGCTTCATTAAGCGCAATGTCGCGGCGGGCTCTAGCGTGTACACGGACAACTTCCGCAGCTATCGCGCCCTGCGTGGCTACAACCACGTTTCGGTCAATCACTCCGCTGGCGAGTACATCAAAGATCAAGCGCACACCAACGGCATCGAATCATTTTGGGCGTTGCTGAAACGTGGCTACTATGGCATCTTCCACTACATCAGCCACAAGCATCTGCATCGCTATGTCGGTGAGTTTGCCAACCGCCACAACACCGCACAAGCTGGAACGATGGCATTTATCGATTCCACTATTGTGCAGATGAACAATCGCCGCCTCACGTACAAGGAGCTTATCCGTGCCTAAAAGAGAAGATCGAACAATCGAGCCGATCAATGCGGATTTTGATCGCGTCACGAAGGCGGTTTTGAGCGCGCCGATTAAGGCGGAGAAAACCGCGTACCCGAAAGCCTTGTACATCGGTACGCTGCCGATAGGCGACATGGAGCTAGGTTGCGCGGTGCTCGATAACGGTACGCGCGTCTTGACCGCTACATCGGTGTTTACTGCGTTCGGTAGAGCGCGAAAAGGCTCGAATACAAGGCTTGAAATCGACGGGACCAGAATCCCGCCTTTTCTGGCCGCGAAGAACCTAGAACCCTATATAAATCAAGACGTTATCGAGCGGACCACGCCCGTTAAATATCTCGATGGCACGCATGAAAAAAGCGGCTACGTCGCCAGTCTTTTACCGAAGATGTGCGAGATTTATCTTGCTGCACGCCGCAATGGTGACCTAGCGACATCACAAGAAAAGCTAGCCGCTCAATCTGAGATATTGCTCAGCGCCCTTGCGCAAGTCGGCATCGATGCGCTCATTGATGAGGCAACAGGCTATCAGTACGATCGTAAGCACAACGCCCTACGCTTGTTGCTCGCAAAGTACATCGCAGAAGGGTTGCAGAAATGGATTCTTACGTTTCCAGATTCGTTTTTTGCGGAGCTAGACCGGCTCTATGGTGACGAGCGGACAACGTCTCGCGCGAGACCGCAGTATTACGGCAAATTCATCAACAAATACGTCTACGACCCGATTGAACACGGCTACGTTAAGAGCAAGCTCAACGAGCTAAACATCGACGCCGAAGGCAAGCGGCGCGCTCGTTTCCATCAATGGTTGAGCGGCGACGGGCGCAACATCCTGATTCATCAAATCGGACGCGTGCAGGGCTTGATGGAAATGTGCTCGGACATCGAGAAATTCAAGTCTGCCTCAACTAAGCAGAAACAAATATCCATCGCCCCCTACTTGTTCGATGAAATGAACAAGATAATCGAATAGGCTTATGTACGCGACGAACCGCTACTGTCGCGATGTCTATTTCGCGGCGTTGTTCTTCTCTTTAGCCGCTTCATTTTTTTCGCTAGTGACCGCGCTTTTGGGTGATTCAGGATACTTTCCTGCAAGCGATTGAATAGGGATGTTTGGCATGAGAGCGACCCCCCAAGGGCCGCGAGCCGTTAGCTGTGCGAGCTGCTCTCTTGCAGCGCCAACAACAGTAGTTGCGGCGTTGAATCTTCGAACGAAAGAGAGTTTTTCGTCTACTGCGACAGACTTGTTCAGCTCGAACACGGCAAACGCCTGTATGTCGAATTCGTATCGTAAAACTTTTTCAACTTCCGCTGTGTCTTTAGATTTGATCGAGAGATTTGCCACTCCAATAGATTGATCTTCATCGTCAACCTTAAATTCAAACCTCACGTCAAGATCGCCGAGATCAATAGCGCGAGCAGTATCAGCGGCCTTAATGAAATTAGCTCGCACCATCAAAACGGGAAACACTAGCTCTTTAAGCTGCAAGGGCTGATTCGTGGAAGGCACTGTTCGAGCTTTCTACTTTTACAAATTCGTTTGGTGTGAGTTTGGATGCGTCGATCAAGCCGAACCTAAGATATTGAGACGCAGGCTTTCGTTCGGTCTCTGAGGGGATTTCCGCATCACGACCCCACCATGTCTTCTGGATTTCTGAGCGCGGAGCAAGCCGAATTTGCACGCATCTATCCACTGCGAGCGCAAGTTTAGTTAGGGTTTCAAGCGAAGGATTTGCTGCCGTACCGCGAAAAAGCTTGGTGACATAAGCTGGGGACACGCTCATTCTCTCGGCGAGGTCACTATTCGAAATGCGCTGTAACACGAGCTCACGATTGATGTCTGCAAGAAAATCAACGGCGAGCTTCTGCGCGAGATACTCGTAATCTGATTCTCGTTCGTTAAAAAACTCAGCGAAGCTGTTCATTTAACACCTACTGTTTGTACTCTTTTAGCCAAAATAAATCGCCAGCAGTCTCGGCCAACTTGTACGCTTTGGCGTACTCGACTACGCGCGCCACGTCTTGCGGCGACGCTTTATTTCCCTGCTTCACCAGCATATGTGTGCAAATGACAATCTTTCCACTGCTCGCCTTGAAAAACATCACCCGCAGGTCGCCGCCGATAAACTCATATACGCCGTTTTCGCGATTCGCCAAGTGAAATTGCGACGCATTAAGGGAAGAAAGCCCTTCCTTCGACATTCGATCAAACGACGCCAAAATGCGATTTACAGAAGCGCGACGTTGATGCTGATGTAACCTGATACCGTCGATTAGCGAGCACTCCGTCGTACCATTTGATCGCACGTTCATAATTGCGCCAATTTGGTACTCGTTGTTGCGAATCTCTAGTATTTGCAAGAATATTAACCTATAGGTTAAGGCAAAATGTAGGGTTTTCCATCGGTTTTTTGCTTTTCTGACAAGCGGAAACCCGATTCAGTCAAAAAACGCATCAAGCGAAAGCGCTTGGAGCTGGCATTCGAATCTAACCGATTTCGCCGTCCCGAATCAACCCGCTTCATCCCGCCTAGTCCCGCCTTGGCTAGCTAT
>JAAFJI010000309.1 GCA_013298045.1 Betaproteobacteria bacterium | reverse complement strand
TCCGGCGAGAAAATAAATCTCCTGCGGCCGCACCTCGGCCACCGTGCGCAGCACGCTGCGGTAGTCCGACGGCAACATCGAGACAACTTTCACGCGAGCATCGATCCCAAGCGCGATGAGCCGCGAGCGATCAGCCGAGGCCGCATCGCGCGTCGTGCCGACGACTTCATCGCCGCGTGCGAGCAAATGCTCGGCGAGATACGCGCCGTCTTGCCCCGTGACCCCTGCAATTAAAACTTTCATTCCACCTACCTAAGTTTCACACCTGCCACGACGCTGGCGCGAGCGTCATCTTCAACACGTTCGAGCGATCCACAAAACCGGAACTCAATTGCCAAAAAACTGTGGCAACTTTCGCAGATTCTTGCCGACAAGCGCAACCCCCGCCGCGAACATGCCGAACTCGTTCGCACGCAGCGCCTGGAAATCCTCGCGTGACTTAAGCGCGATATTCTTCAGTGAACGATTGCTCGCACCGCCCACGCGCATCAGCACCTGCACGCGAGGGATATATAGCACTACCGTGCTTTGCCGCATTATTCTTAGCATACAGTCATAATCTGATGAAATTCGGAACTTAGTATCAAATGCGCTTGTTTCAGCATACATGGGGCGGCGAACATAAAAGGTAGGATGTGGAGGCATCCAGCCAGTCGATAGGCTGCCCTTGTCGAACTCACCCGCGCGCCAATGCCGCACAACCGCTGTCGTGTCGTCTTTACGCACGTAGCGAAGATCGCCGTAGCAGGCATCGACCGACGGATCGCGCATCGCCTCGGCCACACGAGACAGCGCATCTGGATCGGCAAACAAATCGTCCGAATGCAGAAACCCGACCACGTCCCCGGTCGCGGCTCGCACCCCTTTGTTGAGCGCATCGTAAATCCCGCGATCCTTCTCACTCACATACGTCGCAATCCGGTCGCGGTACCGCGAAATCACGTCCTGTGTACCGTCATTCGACCCGCCATCGATCACAATCAACTCCACGTCCGCGTGCGATTGCGACAGCGTCGATTCCAGCGACGCAGCGATGGTGGTCGCGTTGTTGTAGACGGCGGTGATGACGGAGATTTTCACTGTAGCGGGCAACGACGCTCGTAAAGGGTCGTGGGATACGGTATCAAATTTTTCTTTCTCGCACTTGGTATTTGCGAGCGGTCTTTAGTCGCTCACGAATAAACTCTACGTCGCGAACAAACAGCGTATTGCCTCGTGTGCTGCGATGCCCAGCCTTCATCACAGTTAGCACGCGAGCAAACGGCTCGTAAGTGGCCGCGACAAAACCGAGTTCGTGCAATCGTTCGATGATCTCCGATTCGTCGAAACCATAGCGCTCACCGCTACCGTTAAGCTCCATGACGAGTGCTTTGAGGCGCGAATCGCAAAGCATCCGGATTCCGCCATTTATCACTTCGGTTTCGAAGCCTTCGACATCGATTTTCGCAAGTATCGGTACCTCCTCGGAGAGCGCATCGTCGCAAGTCGTGACTGGCACTTCAATAGTCGCTTCAAAACCATCGGCGACGGTCGCGACATGATTTACCGTGTCCAGCGCGCTTGTGAATCGCAGCGTTGTGCGCCCCGCACCGCAAGCGGCATTAATGGCGCGAACCCTCGCGCTCACACCGTTAAGGTTGACGTTGTCCATCAACGCCATGTAGGTCGATGGCGTCGGTTCGAAGCAAACGACGCGCGCGCCAACTACAGCGCTTGCCAAAACTGTGTAACTACCAATGTTCGCGCCAATATCTACAAAGAGATCGTCACTGCGCAAAAAATGCAGCACGAACGCCATGTCCGCGAATTCGTGTAAACCGCAGTAGATGTTGCCGGTCGCTCCTGTCATTCCTGATCGAACAAGCAGTCTAGCGTTGTCAACGAACGACACGGCGATCGCACCGTTCGCTACGCGCGAAGAAATTTGCCAACGTAGGAAGTCGCAGATTGCAGCCAACCGGCGGTGTTGGTTGAGTGGATGACTAAGCAGCGAACGCAGAGGTACAAGCAAACTCTTCATAAAGGGCTCAGCCATTGGTCAAGCGGACGCGCACGCTGCGCTAAGCACTTCGCTGCACAAAGCGGTCACCTAAAACCAACAGATCTGTGTTCGTGCGAAGGAAACAATCCAGCGCTTCTTCCGGTTTGCACACGACGGGCTCGTTTTCGTTGAATGAAGTGTTGAGAACCATCGGCACGCCCGTCAACTCATTGAACGCCGAAATCAACCGGTGATAGCGTGGATTGGTCGTGAGATCGACAGTCTGCAAACGCCCGGAGCCATCGACGTGCGTCACCGCCGGGATTCGAACGCGTTGTTCTTCACGGATCTGAAATACCTGCATCATGAACGGCACATCGCCGTCCTGTTCAAACCATTCAGACACTGCTTCGCGCAGGACGGAAGGCGCGAACGGTCTAAACGACTCGCGGCGTTTGATTTTGAGATTGAGAATGTCCTTCATGTCGGCGCGGCGTGGGTCGCCCAAAATTGATCGATTGCCGAGCGCGCGCGGGCCCCATTCCATACGTCCTTGAAACCACCCGACGACTAGGCCTTGGGCGATGGCATTCGCGGTGCGTTGGCAAAGCTCACGTTCGTCGGCGATATGCTCGACCGTGCATCCCGCCTCTGCAATCTCCGCTTGTCGTTCTTTCAAGAGCCGCTCAATCGCCGCATCATCAAACGAAGGCCCGAGATACGCGTGCAACATTGGCGCTGGCCGCGCACCGCCAAGTTCGTGATACACCGCATAGGCCGCGCCAATCGCGCCGCCTGCATCGCCCGCTGCGGACTGCACGTACACGCGCTTGAACGGCGTGCGCAGCGCGATCTTTCCGTTGGCCACCGAATTCATGCCGCAACCGCCAGCAATGCAGACGGCATCGCTGCCGTACTTCTTGTGGAGGGCATTGAGCAAATTGAAAAATGCATCCTCATAGGCGACCTGAACGGATCGAGCGATATCGCGGTGTTTCTGTTCGAGCGGCTCATCTTTCTTTCGCGCGGGACCAAGCAGCGCTTCGAGCTCCGCCGTGAACAAGGCTCCCACCGATGGCGTGCCGTTCTCCCATTCGTACTCAACTTTTTCTTTAGCGTGTCGAAAATACTTGAGATTTAAGTCAAACGATCCATCTTCGCTAAGCCAGACGATTTCGCGCATCTCGTCACAGAATGCGGCGTTGCCATACGGTGCCAATCCCATGACTTTGTACTCGTCGCCGTAATGCGGAAACCCCAAGTATTGCGTCAATGCTTGATAAAAGATTCCGAGCGAATGAGGAAAGTAAACGCGATCGTCAACCTCGATCTTGGTACCGTTTCCGTAGCCCCAGGCCGCGCTCGCGAAATCGCCAAACCCGTCAACAGACACTACGACGGCTTCATCAAACGGTGAAACATGAAACGCCGAGGAAAGATGCGCGACATGATGCTCTACGGCGTGAATCCGTCCGTTGAACGAATCGCTCGGGAACGAGCGCGCAAGGTGCA
>JAAFJI010000308.1 GCA_013298045.1 Betaproteobacteria bacterium | reverse complement strand
GCAACTGCTCTCGAAGCTTGGCTTCACGCACAGCTTCGATCGCTTCGTTCGGTGGTTGCATGCGCGCGAAGCCAAAAGAGCACTTGCACGTTCGCAAGCATGTGCGGATGATCGCTGCGATGTGCCGCCGCAGGGTTAGCAAGAGAGAAGTGAGCGCGGCTTGAGCGCTTTCCACCCATTGTGTAGGTAGGAGCCGCTCAAGCCGCGATCACTTCAGCATCGCTTCACTGCAACTACGACCTGCTTCAGGTAGCCGTCGCGACGAGTTCGTTCTTCGCGCTCGCCGAGCCTCCGCGCAATACTCCAAACAAGTCCTTCGGATTTTCGAGTTGCGGAATCAACTCGATTGCTTGACCGCGATCTTCAGAAATCGCAAGATCGCGTAGGAAACGAAGCGCGGAGAAATCTTCCAGCGCGAAGCCAACGGAATCGAACATGGTGACCTCTTCGTCAGAGGTACGACCCTGCAGTTTTCCGGCGAGCACTTGCCACAATTCCGTCACCCCGAAATCTGCGGGCATGTGCTGCAAATCGCCTTCGATGCGGGTTTGCGGTTCGAACTCGACGAATACGTTCGCGAGCTTCATCACCTCTGGCGGAATCTCGGTTTTGCCGGGGCAGTCGCCGCCGACCGCATTCAAATGCATGCCCGGCTCAATCATGTCGGCGAGTAACACAGCGGCATTCGTTTTGTCGGCGGTCACGGTCGTCACAATGTCTGCGCCACGAACGGCTTCGCGAATACTCGAACAAACGACAAGTTTCAACGCATCGGCGTCGAGCGTCGAGCGCAGATTGGCGATCAGCTTCTCGGTTGCTTTGGAATCGGTATCGAACAGCCGAATCTCCTCGATACCAAGCAGATGATGAAACGCGAGCGCTTGAAATTCGCTCTGTGCGCCATTGCCGATCAAGGCCATCCTGCGCGAGTTCGCTCGTGCGAGTGCGCGTGCCGCGACGGCGGACGTGGCGGCCGTGCGAATCGCGGTCGTTAATGTCAGCTCGCTGATCAGAAGCGGCATGCCGGTGGCCACATCGGCCAACACGCCAAACGCCATCACCGTCGGCAAACCGCGCGCCGTGTTTTTCGGATGACCGTTCACGTATTTGAACGTGAAGGTTTTGTCGTCTGCGATCGGCATCAACTCGATGACGCCCTCTTCCGAATGGCAGGCGACGCGCGCGGATTTGTCAAAACTTTTCCAGCGCAAAAAGTCCTGAGCAATGTTTGCGGCGACGCCTTGCAAGCATTGCGGCAAACCGCGTTCAACGACCAGACGCGCCACGTCCGGCGCGCTCAGGAACATTGTTTGTTCCGGTCGATTCCGCAGCGTTTGTTCGCCGCGATTTGGGGTGTGGGTGAAGTTATTGCTACGCATAGGCGATCTCAATCAAAAGAAAGGGCAGCAAGCGCACTGGGGAAGCCGCTCGCTGCGAAGAGAATTTTGATCGACCAGCGCGTTAATGAAAATCCCAAAAACTGGCAGAAATTGCTAATTTTCTGTCGAAATAGCAGCCATTCCTGACAAAATGTACAAATGGATGAAACCGATCACAAGCTCATCTCGCTCTTGCGGCAAGACGCACGCATGAGCATCGCCACACTCGCCGCGAAACTAAAGGTGTCACGTGGCACCGTAACCAACCGCCTGAAAAGATTGGAGGATGATGGCGTAATTGTGGGCTACACAGTTCGATTACGACCTGACGCTCAGCGCAATGAAATCAAGGCTTGGACGAGTATTGCTGTTGACGGAAACCGTACGCGCGAGGTGATCGCAAACCTAATGGGTGAGCCAGGTGTCGCGATCCTTGCCGACACCAACGGTCGCTGGGATTTGCTCGCCGAGTTACGCGCAGAAAACCTGCAAGACCTCGCCAAAGTGCTCGAGCGAATTCGACTGTTGAAGGGGATCGCGAACACTGAGACAAGTATTCACTTGGAGACGTACAGATTGTCTTGACGGCGCTCGCGAGCTGCGGGCGTGGCGGCGCGGCCTGAATAGCAGCGTCAACTACCGATCGGCATGGTCTGACTCCAACACCGACGCGGGCGTATCGCCGAGCAAATAGCGCGCGCCTACGCCACGAATCGCTGCGGCATCGCGCGGGTTGTAGAGTGCACAGGCTTTCATCGACAGGCAGCCGCAGCCAATACAGCTGTCGAGTTTCCTTCGAAGCAGCTGCAATGCTTCAATCTGCGCGTCAAGCCTGGGTCCCCAATCCCGCGCAAGGCGCGACCAATCGGCTTTGGTTGGCGTGCGCTGCTCTGGTAGGGTCGCGAGCGCCGCCGCGATTTCTGGGAGCGCAAGCCCGACCGCCTGCGCCGCGCGAATGAAGGCGATTCGACGTAAAGCATCGCGTGGGTACTGACGATGGCCACCGGCACTGCGGCGTCCGCCGATGAGCCCCTCGGTCTCGTAGAAACGCAGCGTACTCGCGGCAACACCCGCCCGCGCTGCGACTTCGCCAATGTTGAGCCACTGCTTTTCCAGCATCGCAAGAAATCCTTCGCAAAATCGCTTGACTTAAAGTTAACTTTAACTTCTAGCATGCCTTCTCGTCAACTAGAGCCGAGATAGCTATGCCGAATTTGAACACCGACAAAACTGTGCTTCACGAGTTGCTGGATCGCTACGCAGACTACGAGCCAGAGTACGGTCGCGGCCTGAGCAATCATCTGCCCATGCTGTTACACGCGCTGCACACACTCGGCGCGAGCGAGGAGCGGATGGACGCGTACGCCGCGACATACCGCGAGCGGCTTGAAGCGCTACGCCCGAGCGATGCGGACACCCGCGACTGGCGAGCGTTTCGTGGTCGTACAGACGCCTACGCCGCGCTCGCACGAATGTTTTCTTCGCGAATCGCAACCGAGGGTCGCGACGCCGTGCTGCGCGATGCGCTTCCTGAGCTAATTCCAGGCGTCAGCTCGAATGCGTTTCACGGCTTGATCCGTTGCGGGCACGCCATTGCCGCGAACCACAACGACGAGCTCGCGCGAGGTTTAGCGTACTGGACGAGTAGCCATTTGGCGCTACTCACCGAAACGAATGCCGCAGAATTGTCCGCACCCTCGCTTGGACTTCGCGAGTGGCTCTACGCAGCGTACGAACTCAGCAGCGTGGCCGACAGCGGGTTGCCACTCATTACGCTGCGCATGCAAGCATGGGCGCAATCGCCGAGGTTTAGCGCTTTAGCACCAGCGTTGCGTACGGACGCCAAGACCCTGTCCACATTCGCTCGATTCGCCGCCACGCTCTATGCGTACACGGGAAACTTCACCGTACTTCACATGGTGACATCAAGCCACGCAATGCTCACGTTGCAGCCCTGGCTCGCGGATGAGGCGATCTCTGCGCGTTGGTTTGGTATCGCGCTCTTCGCCGCACTACGCGCCGCACGCATCACACGCGAGCAAGTGTCCGCAGCGCTAGATGCAGAATCGATCACGAACCTCATCGCCGAATCCCCACAACTCACATGGAACGAACTCGCGGAGATCGCG
>JAAFJI010000307.1 GCA_013298045.1 Betaproteobacteria bacterium | reverse complement strand
GCCGCAGGCGTCAACCGCCCCGACGTGTTGCAACGCTCCGGCAAATATCCGCCGCCCGCCGACGCGTCGCCTTACATGGGTTTAGAGGTTGCAGGCGAGATTGTGGCGACCGGCAAAGACGTCGTTCGTTGGCGCGTCGGAGACACGGTTTGCGCGCTTACGCCAGGCGGTGGCTACGCGGAATACTGCGTGGCGCCTGGTGCGCATTGCCTGCCGATTCCGCGCGACCTCTCCATCGTCGAGGCCGCAGCGCTGCCGGAAACCTTCTTCACCGTCTGGGCAAACGTCTTTTTGCGCGCACACTTCAAAGCGGGCGAATCGATTCTGATTCACGGCGGATCGAGTGGCATCGGCTCCACCGCAATTCAGCTTTGCAAAGCGTTCGCCGCAACGCACATCATCGTCACTTGCGGCGATCAGGCGAAGATCGACTATGCGATCAACCTGGGCGCCGACGATGGCATTAACTACAAAACCGAAGACTTCGCCGAGCGAGTAAAAGCGCTTACCGGCGGTCGCGGCGTCGATGTCGTGCTCGATATGGTCGGCGCGCCGTACTTTCAGAAAAATTTAGACGTGTGCGCGGTCGAGGGTCGCATCGCACAAGTTGCCTATCAACATGGCTTCAAGGCGGAGCTCAACATGCAAGCGCTGATGATGAAGCGCCTGACGTGGACCGGCTCGACACTGCGCGCACGCCCGAAACACGCGAAGGCCGAAATCGCGGCGTCGCTCGAAGAAAAGGTATGGCCGCTTTTCGAAGACAACGCCAACGCGCTCCGCCCGAACATTCACGCCACCTTTCCACTCGCCGCAGTCGCCGACGCGCACCGCATGATGGAGGCAGGAGAGCATTTCGGAAAGATTGTGCTCTCGATCTACTCCTAAAGCGCATTCCGAGAGTCGCCTTTGGTCTTAGTCCCATTTTGGGACCATAATCTAGCAGTGAAGCTAGCCGCAGTCAAAGCTCTCCGTGAATTCTGGACTAAATAGCCAGACGCCGAGCAGCCATTGAAAGCATGGGTCGATGAAGTCCATCAAGCCGCGTGGATGCAGCCCGCCGACATCAAAGCGCGATACCGAAGCGCAAGCGTGTTGAAGAACCGTCGCGTCATCTTCAACATCAAAGGCAATGACTATCGAGTAGTCGTCGCCATCGCCTATCGTTTTGGCGCGGTGTACTTGAAGTTCATCGGCTCCCACGCGCAATACGATGCAACGATGCCGAAGCTGTCGAAATGGAGTAATGCAAATGCCACGCACAGCCACTCAATCCACAAAACACGCAGTCAAACCGCTGCGCCCGATCCGCACCGAAGCCGATCATCGTGCAGCGCTCAAAGAGCTATCCGCATTTTTCGAAAACGAACCCGAACCCGGCACGCCCGAGGGCGATCGCTTCGAAGTGATGCTTACGCTCGTCGAAGCCTATGAAGCAAAGCACGTCCCGATTGACTTGCCCGACCCCGTAGAAGCCATCAAATTTCGTATGGTGCAATCGGGGCTCACGCCGAAAGACCTGCAGCCAATGATTGGTCGGATGAACCGCGTCTACGAAATCCTCAACCGCAAACGCCCACTGACGTTGCCGATGATTTGGAAATTACATCAAGGACTTGGGATTCCGGCGGAGAATTTGATTCGGCCTTCGCGCGCAGTGAATTCGTAGGGTGGACAACTTGGGGCCCGCGCGTTGCCGATCTTGTCGTGACGAACTTGTTTATTTTGCGCCGCGTGGGCAACACGTTGCCCACCCTGCGAAACTCGTCATCGCAGCAGTTGCACCGGGGGCGATACCCCTAGTTTCGCCGCTTTTCGTGCAAGACCACGGTCGTCGACCGTCGCGAACTCATCGCAATCGGTGGAACATGCAATATGGAGGGCATCGGCAAATTCCAAACCGCGTCGCATCCACTCAATCGCTTTCTGTACGCTTTCCCACCGTTCCACCGAAACATGCGCCATACCGCTTAGGTGCTCCAGCATATTCGCTACATCGTGATTCGAGAATTCGTATCGCGCGCGGACAAGCCACGCGAGTTCAAACACAACGCCAATCGTCACAAAGAGCGGTTTCCCGCTCGCCAAGAGTTTGGCCGAAAGCGGGCGCTGTTTCGCTGCCTCGCGATCCGTCGGATCGTCGACATAGAAACGCGCTAACACGTTGGTGTCGAGCGAGATCACGGGCGCGCTTTTGCCGTGCGTTTCAACGACTCGCGCATGAGATCGACGACATCCACGTCAAGAAGCGATTTCTTCTTGGGCGATCCTTTGTACTTCAACATTCCGTAACCGGCCATCACATCGGAGACGCCAACCTTTCGTTCGAGTGAAATCATCACGCGATTGCCGTCAGCGGTGACGCTTACCTTACTTCCGGGCGTTATTCCAAGCCGCTCACGTATGCCGCTCGGAATCACGACTTGCCCCTTCGGCGAAACGGTAAGCAATTGCATAGCGAGCACTCCGTGAGTTAAACGACGTTAAACGAGTTTAACACGGTTAAACCGAAGGAGCAATCCGCTCTGCCAGCGGCAGCTCGACCGCATTCACCAGCTGCAAAACCTCCCGCTCACACCCAAATCGTCCAACGACTTGCATCCCGACAGGCAGCCCTGATTTCGTAAACCCGACTGGCGCACTAGCAGCCGGATGCGAGGTCATCGTGATGCGGAATGCGCTCTTCATCCAATCAAGATAAGTTTCGAGTTTTCTGCCGTCGATTTCCGTCGGGTACGGCGTGTTCACGTCGAACGGTTGCACTTGATTCACTGGGCAGATCAAGTATTCGTATTTCGTTAAGAAGCGACGCATGCGCTCGAAGCATTGCGATTGTTGCAACTGCGCCTCCGAGATTTGCTCCGCAGTGAGCTTTAAGCCCTGCTCCACATTCCACACGGCGGTGTCCTTCATCAAGTGCTTGTTCTTTTTGTAATGCGGCAAGAGCGAGCCGAGCAGATGCAGCGCGCGTAGCACTTGAAATGCGTTGTCAGCGATCGTCAAATCGGGTTCGGCCTCTTCAACGATTGCACCGAGCGCTTCGAAGCGTTTGATCGACGCGTCGAGCGCTTCGCGCACTTCGCGCTCCACCGGCAAACCGCCGAGCGTGGGCGAGTACGCAATCTTCACACCTTTGAAATCGCGTGCGAGCGATTCGCGATAGACGCCGGGGTCGCCGCAGCAACCCATCGTGACGCGTGGATCGTCGCCCGCTTGCACCGAGAGTAACCACGCAGCATCTTCCGCCGTGCGCGCGATGGGGCCGTGCACGCCGAGCGTGCTCCAGTGATTGAGCGCGGGGTACACGGGCACGCGTCCTGGCGACGGGCGCAAGCCAACGACGCCGCAGAAGTTTGCGGGGTTACGCAAGCTGCCGCCCATGTCGGAGCCGTCGGCGAAAGGAATCATTCCTGTTGCGACAGCGACCGCAGCGCCACCGCTTGAGCCGCCGCAGGTCTTCGTCGTGTCCCACGGATTTTTCGTTGCACCGAATAGCGTGTTGAACGTTTGCGAGCCGAGCGCGAATTCGGGCGTGTTTGTTTT
>JAAFJI010000306.1 GCA_013298045.1 Betaproteobacteria bacterium | reverse complement strand
AAAGTCTGGCCTGCCATCGCCGCGATCACCTTATCGGTGTCGGTCGATTTCGCTTTTTCAACGGCCTGTTTCCACATGTAGATGCCGATGTAAGTCGCTTCCATTGGATCATTGGTCAGTGGCTTGTCTTTATGACCGGCGAGACCTTTTGCTTTCGCATACGCGGCCCACTTCTTCGTGAAGCCATCGTTCGCTGGATTCTTCAAGCTCATGAAGTAATTCCATGCGGCAAGGTGACCTACGAGCGGCTTCGTGTCAACACCACGCAGCTCTTCTTCACCGACCGAGAACGCGACGACTGGAACGTCTTTCGCTTTCAAGCCTTGGTTGCCGAGCTCTTTGTAGAAAGGCACGTTCGAGTCGCCGTTGATCGTCGAGATCACTGCGGTCTTCTTGCCTTCGGCAGAGAACTTCTTGATCTTCGCGATGATCGTTTGATAGTCGCTATGACCGAACGGCGTGTACTCCTCCATGATGTCGGCTTCGGCAACGCCTTTGGACTTCAGGAACGAGCGCAGAATTTTGTTCGTCGTGCGCGGATACACGTAGTCCGTGCCGAGCAACACGAAACGCTTGGCAGAACCGCCGTCTTTGCTCATCAAATATTCAACCGCAGGAATCGCTTGCTGATTCGGTGCAGCGCCGGTGTAGAACACGTTTTTGGAGAGCTCTTCGCCCTCGTATTGCACCGGGTAGAACAGCAATCCGTTCAATTCTTCGAGCACAGGCAACACCGATTTGCGCGACACCGACGTCCAGCAACCGAAGGTCACAGCGACTTTGTCTTTGCTAATCAGTTGACGCGCTTTCTCGGCGAAGAGCGGCCAGTTCGAAGCCGGGTCGACAACGACGGGCTCAAGCTTGCGACCCATTACGCCTCCTTTGGCATTGATCTCTTCGATCGCCATCAGGGCAACGTCTTTAAGCACAGTTTCAGAAATCGCCATCGTGCCGGACAGCGAATGCAACACGCCGACTTTGATGGGCTCGCTCTGCGCGAACGCGAGCGAAGTGACAGAGCTGCTGACAGCCGCAGCCGTGGCGACCGCAATCGCTTTAAGCGTATTGCGTCGAATCGAATTGGTCATCTCGATGACTCCCGAAAATGAATGGGTGACGAATGAAATAGGTCTTGTTAACTACGGCGCACGGATGCGCTGTAGCGAGACTGTCGCAAACCCCGTGCCAGCCTTGCAAGTCGATACAGCGTTTCATAAGCGAACCAAGTTGGCGCTCGAATCGATATGGCGATGAGTGTTTTGAGTGCGTGTTTTTCTGACGCACCGAAAAAGAGCGAACGAACAGGCGCGCCTGCGCAACAACGTACTTGCGCCGAACCGTCGATCTCTACAATCGTTCGCAACGTCAACAATGCCCACGCGTCGCTTACTTTGGCTCTCACCCTGAATGCACCGACTGAGGTCAGCGCGCACCCGCAATGGTCAGCGAACCTGCGCTTGCGATTCGCCTTCGACGATCGGCGCACGATCCTCGCCGAGCGCGCACACACGGGACCGCTGCGCTTGTTGAAGCCACTTTATCCCGAAGGCGATCATTGTTGTCATGCGGTGGTCGTGCATCCGCCTGGTGGTGTGGTTGCGGGCGATTCGCTGACTGTTACTGCGCAGGTCGGCTCCGATGCGCACGGCGTCATCACAACGCCGGGCGCGCAGAAGTGGTATCGAACTGAAGGTGCCGAGGCGACGAGCGTCACGACGCTCACAGTTGATCGCGGCGGAGCGCTCGAATGGTTACCGCAAGAAACTATTGTGTTCGATGGCGCACGTGCGCGGCAAACGCAAACGATTGATCTCGACAGCGGTGCGAAATTCTTCGGTTGGGAAATGGTTTGCTTCGGAAGAACCGCGAGCAACGAGCGATTCACGCGCGGCCATTTTCGGCAAACGATTCGCGTGCTGCGCGAGGGTGCGCTCGTGTGGAGCGAGCATCTGTCTCTTGCGGGCGGCGATCCGCTGCTTGATTCGCCAATCGGTTGGGGCGGCTACCCCGTGAGCGCGACTGCGTGGATTGCGCGCGATGCGGATTCGATGAGCGATGAAGCGTTTCTCGCGACGATTCGGTCGCAGCTTGAAAATGAAACACTCGCGGCAGCGTCGAATCCCGTGCCGGGGCTCTTCGTCGTGAAAGCGGTCGGTGCGTCCGCGGAATCGGTACGTGAATTGCTAATCCACGTCTGGAGCAAAGTAAGATTCGAAGTATTTGGCGTCGCTGCACAGCGCCCGCGCATTTGGAGTACGTAATGGATTTAAGTCCTCGCGAGAAAGACAAGTTACTCATTTTCACTGCCGGTTTGGTAGCGGAGCGTCGCAAAGCACGTGGGTTGAAACTCAATCATCCCGAAGCGATTGCATTGATCTCAGCCGCTGTGCTCGAAGGCGCGCGCGACGGCAAAACGGTTGCCGAGCTTATGAATTACGGCACTACGATTTTGAAGCGCGGCGATGTGATGGAAGGTGTACCGGAAATGATTGCGGACATTCAAGTCGAAGCCACATTTCCCGATGGAACGAAACTCGTAACTGTCCACAACCCTATTCAATAACGATTCGTAGGATGGGTGGAGCGAAGCGATACCCATCATCCACCGCGAACTGGAGACGAAAAACGTGATCCCCGGACAAATCATTACGCAAGACGGCGACATCGAATTGAATGCCGGACGCAGAACGACAACCCTCTCTGTCGCAAACACGGGCGATCGACCGATTCAAGTGGGCTCGCATTATCACTTTCACGAAACCAATCAAGCGCTCACCTTCGCGCGCGACGCAGCGCGTGGGATGCGACTCAATATCGCAGCAGGCACGGCAGTGCGCTTCGAGCCCGGACAAACGCGCACCGTTGAATTGGTTGATCTCGCGGGCGCGCGCGCGATCTTCGGGTTTCAAGGCCGCGTGATGGGTGCGCTTGATGCTGCGAAAAAGAAAGTCGCAACGAAGAGGCCTGCGGCTAAAACTGCGTCGAAGCAAACCACAACCAAACCCGCAGCAAAGGCGAAGAAGAAATGAGCACGATTTCCCGCAAAGCCTATGCCGAAATGTTCGGGCCAACCGTTGGCGATCGCGTGCGTCTCGCAGACACCGAACTTTTCATCGAAGTCGAACAAGATCTCACGACCTACGGCGAAGAAGTCAAGTTTGGTGGCGGTAAAGTCATTCGCGACGGCATGGGGCAGTCGCAATTGCCCGCTGCGAAAGTCGCAGACACGATCATCACCAATGCGCTGATACTCGATGCGAAACTCGGCATCATCAAAGCTGACATCGGTTTGAAAGACGGGCGCATTTGGAAAATCGGCAAAGGCGGCAACCCCGATGTGCAACCGAACGTGACCGTACCGATTGGTGGCGCAACCGAAGTGATCGCGGGCGAAGGCATGATCGTCACGGCGGGCGGCATCGATTGCCACATTCATTTCATTTGCCCGCAACAAATTGAAGAAGCGCTTTCAAGCGGTATCACCACGATGATCGGCGGCGGCACGGGGCCTGCAGCGGGCACGAGTGCGACGACCGTGACACCCGGC